>NZ_JBBPHM010000001.1:0-314808 GCF_038039755.1 Myroides sp. C1519 | reverse complement strand
ACCCGATGACAGATTAGCAATCTGCTCCGTTACCACTCCGGCACCTCTCCGTTGCAAAAGCATATATACTACTGCTTATTTGCGATTGCAAACATACTACGAGTTTTTTGTTTCTGCAAGTTTTACGATGACTAAAAAATAGAATAATCGCAATTTCTCCTATATAATTTTATATCTACTTATAAATGAGATAGATATTTTTTAAAGAAATAGTGTAATTTTTTTTTTAAAAAATAGCTACACATAAGAAATACTTGTTTTTACTGAGTTTGAATAGGTATTTTACATAGAGTAAGACGTCGAAGGAACTTGATAAATTATTATATTTGTTAATGTACAGGTTACAAATTATGCTTCTAAAGGGGAATAGCACGTCTATTTTCCTCTTAAAAAGTAAAAGAAAATAACTATACACTAACTAATTCAAATCAATCATTAAGCTACAAGACTTGTCTTGTGGCTTTTTTTGTTTTAAATAACACCATTGTTGTCGTGGTTTTGTTATTTTTGCTTTTCAGATAAAAACAATGCGGTATGACAAGTAATGAAAAAGCACATTGGGAAGAAGTTTATAAGTCGAAAACACCAGAACAGGTAAGTTGGACACAAACAAAACCGGTGCATTCACTACAATTTATTGAAAACAGTAACCTTCCGAAAGATGCTAAGATTATAGACATTGGAGGAGGTGATAGTAATTTAGTTGACTTTCTTTTAGAGCAAGGGTACACAGATATTACGGTAATGGACATCTCTAAAAATGCCTTACTACGTGCACAAGCTCGTTTAGGTGAACGTGCTAAGCAAGTAAAGTGGATTGAAAGTAATGTTGTTGATTTTAAACCAACTGAGAAGTATGCGCTATGGCACGATAGAGCGGTGTTTCACTTTTTGACAACCCCACAAGATATCGCTACTTATCAAACTATTGTAAACGATGCAGTTACTGATGCGTTAGTTGTGGCTACTTTTTCAAAGAACGGACCATTGCGTTGTAGTGGATTAGATATTCAACAATATAATAGTGAGGATTTAACAGCTGTGTTTGCAGAGGAATTTACTTTGAACAATAGTTTGTACGATGATCACATCACACCATTTGACACAAAACAGAACTTTGTGTATTGCCAGTTTAATAAAAATAAAAAATAATATATATGGGATTTAGTAAAGACATTCAGTTCACTACAGAAAGATTATCTTTTGAAGTAGTTAAAGACGCTTTTAAAGAAGATATCTTTCGCGAATTGACCCCTACAGTAGCTAAGTTTCTTCCGTTTATTCCAACTGGAAAAATTGAAGATACACAAGGATTTATCGATTACAGTTTAGACGTATTAGAGAAAGGAACAGATATTACCTTAGTGGCAACTGATAAAAACACTAAAGAATTCATCGGATGTTGTGGTATTCACGATGTAAATAACGAGTCTATTTCATTGGGAATCTGGTTAAAAGAGTCTGCTTTTGGGAAAGGATACGGAAGTGAGTTAATCAATGGTTTAGAGAGTTATGTAAACGAAAACTTAGACGTTGATTACTTAATTTACAACGTAGAGAAAAACAACCACGGTAGTATTAAAATCGCTGAGAAGTTAGGGTATGTTTACCACAACGACTTCGTGCGTAATATTAGCGAGGAGAAAATATTAAATATGCTTCAGTACCGCAAGGACAACGTGAAGAAGTAATAAATAATTTAGAGTTCAAAAGGCAGTAGCTTTTTGAACTTTTTTATAATAGGTTGATTGAATATGTTTACGATAGAGGCATTAGAACAGATAGATTTTAATTCTATTCAATGGGATAGATTAGTGCATTGGAACGGTAGAACGGATGATTTACCAGTGTTTATTGAGCAGTTGCAAGAGTTAAATCCTGCTACGAGTAGAATGGCGTTGTTTAACTTAGCAAATAATGTTGAACACCAAGGAGGAGTGGTATTAGTTACTCCTGCTGTGTTAATCAAGCTGTTTCAAGTATTAAAAACAGGCTATCACAACCAAGATTTAATGTTTCGCGTAATTATGAAGATCGCCAAGGCTGTTGGTTTTCAGTGGGAAACGTTTAGAGATGGCAATGAGTTTGAGAACGCTCCAGACTTTTTTGGTACACTACAAGCCGACTCGCCTTTTCTATGGCCAGAGTTTGTAGATGCAGATACAGATAAACTGTATTGGACAACAACTGATATGGGTAATATGTTTGACTTGTCTTGGTATTACACGAAAGAAGTGTTGTGTGCTTATCAACCGGTTTTAGAACAGGTAGTTGCCAATGATGAGATTGAACAAGGTATTTTGTACGATTTGCTGACTATCGTTAAAATGGTAAAAGACCAAGAGCGCAAACCGTTTGACTTAAATAAAACGTGGCAAACAGACCGTTTAGAGTTGGTTGTAATTAACGACAATCACTTAGACGATTTAATGGCAAACTTAACACCTGCGGTGGCTAAATACCTGAGTTTTGACCCTACAGGTAGCCGTGAGTTTATGCAGGAATATATCCGTCGTTCTCGCATCGAAGTAACGTACGGGACAGCACTTGTATTAGCTATTTTAGACAAGCAAACAAAGGCGTTTATCGGTAGTTGTGCACTAAATGATATTAATAACGAATCTGTGGAAATAGGCTTGTGGTTAAAGGAGTCTGCTCAAAATAAGCGATTTGGTACTGAGGTTGTTGAGGCAATGGTTAACCTAATTAAAGAGGAGGTAATCACACAAGAGATTATCTATTGTGTTGAACGAGAAAATGAAGTAAGTATTTCAATTCCTTTGAAATTTGGTTTCACACATACATACGACTTTGTATTAGAGCCAACGCCTTTAAAAAACAGAATGCGTGAAATGGCACAGTATGTCTTGTCTTTAAAATAACCCTATGAATATCACTCCAATTAGAATAGCAATCAAAAAAGGTAGGTTGTTCCTGTATTTAATAGGAACACTACTCTTAGTGGCAGCAGGTGTATTAATTTTAGCTGTATCCTCTGAATCACCTGATAACTGGATATTAGATTCGTATGTGTTTACAATTGCCATCGCCTTATTGTGTATTGTTTTTTTTGGTTACGGTTCATACCTATTTGCAATAAAATTGGTGGATAAAAGACCGGGGTTAATCATCGATAATCAAGGGATTACAGATAATGCAACATCAGTTGTCAATGGGTTAATTCCTTGGGAAGATGTGTTTTCATTTGTCGAATGTCAAGTAAAGAGCAATAAGTTTATTATGGTTTATGTTCTTAATCCCCAAGAATACATCGATAAACAGACAAGTTTTATCAAGCGCAAGTCAATGGAAGCTAATCTAAAAACGTACGGAACATCTGTGTTTATTAATACGACGTTTTTAGCTATTTCACAACAAGACTTACTTGATAAATTAAACCAGCGTTTAGACCAATACCGCAGTTAAGATATTTCAAAAATGAGCAGACCAATTACGAAAGACGAATTGTTACATTTAGCTGAAAAGAACTTTTCTCAGCTAATGTTGCTGGTTGTAAACTTATCAGAAGAGGCATTACAACAAGAGTTTGAAATACCTTCTTTAAACAGAAATAGAAGGGATGTGTTGATGCACTTACACCATTGGCACTTGCTGTTTGAACAGTGGTACACAGTTGGAATGCAAGGCGATAAACCTATAATGCCTGCTGAGGGGTACACTTGGAAAACTACTCCTCAATTAAATATAGCTATTCATCAGATGTACCAACATACTTCAGGTATATCGGCTATTGAACTACTTCAAAGTTCACATCAATCATTGATTGATATCATATGTAAACATAGTAATGAACAATTGTTTCAGAAGAAATTTTATAAGTGGACAGGCAGTACGTCTTTAGGATCTTATATCATTTCAGCTACGTCAAGTCATTATGATTGGGCGATTAAGTTTCTTAAAAAGCGAAACTAAGATAAATTAGCGCTAATTATTCGCATTATTTCTTGCTTGAATTTCTTCTTTTGTACTTAAACTTGTAGCAAAAGAGGTTATATGGACTTGTTTAGTAGTTTTTCTGACGAACCAATGAATATACTTCCCTTTGATGGGGAGGTGAATTATTATGGTGTAGTGATAAATAAAGGTGAAAGTGATGAGTACTTTCAGCATTTGATGAATGGGATTGTTTGGAAAAATGACGAGGCAATTATTATGGGTAAAAAGGTAGTTACCAAGCGCAAAGTAGCGTGGTATGGAGATGTACCTTTTTCATATACCTATTCACAAATCACTAAAACAGCTTTGCCTTGGACAGAGGATTTATTGGCATTAAAGAAAATAGTGGAAGAAAAAACAGGTGAAACATATAATTCGTGTTTACTAAACTTATATCACAATGGAGAAGAGGGGATGGCATGGCATAGTGATGGAGAAAAAGATCTGAAAAAGAATGGGGCAATTGCCTCTTTGAGTTTTGGGGCTATACGCAAGTTTGCATTTAAGCATAAAGAAACTAAAAATAAGATTGAAGTTATTTTAGAGCACGGTAGCTTATTAGTGATGAAAGGGACAACACAAACTAATTGGTTACATCGTTTACCTCCGACTAAAATGGTTAAAACTCCCCGTATAAATTTGACTTTCAGAACGATTGAACAGTTTTAATAGTTCACTATTTGTTTGTCATTATTATTCAGTTATACGCATTTTTTATTGATGATTAATCGTGGTTTATGAAATTATTTTCTAAAATAGCTGTTATACTTTTTTAGAATAATGATTTAGTAATCTGATTAATAGAATATTACGTTTTGTAATAATGTATTTAAAAAAAACATACTAAAAAGGACTAATTGTGTGTTTTTATGTTTAAATTTAGTAAAATATGATATAGTGTTAATTGTTTGGTACAAGAAGTAGATAACTATATTATTAAGTGAAGTTTATTATTTAACTCGTAAACGATGTCACAATGATTAGAGATTACTTAAATAAATTAGTCGGTATTGGCCTGAAAGGTAGAGGAAAGCAAATCATCATAGGTATTGTATTGGCCTATAATGAAGAATGGCTTTTGATTAAGTCTAATCCTGTAGATTATATCATAGATGGTTATCAGCTAATAAGAATTGATAAAATTACAACAGTTGAACGTGATGAGAATATTCTATTTATAGAAGAAGTATTAAAAGCGAAACTCGTTGACTTTTACAGTAAACCGATTAATTTAAAAGAAAATATTTTTGATACATTGGAGGATATTGATAGAAAATATGGTGCTTTTGGAATCGAGTTTAAAGATGTAAATGATTGTTATATTGGAAAATTTATGGAAAGTGAAGATCTTGAATACTTTGCTTTTGAAGAGTTAGCAGACAATGGAGAGTGGCAAGAGGAGATCGAAGAGTTTAATATTTTAAATGTGTATAGTATCGACTTTGATGGGGATTATATACAGTCATTACTGCTTTATGCAAGTAAAAAATTAAGTAAGTAAATACTGTTTACAGTATAGAAATTGGATAGGTATATTACCTATATTCTTTTGGATTTTTGTATTTATATATTTGTGTTGAGAAAGTTGGTGAGTAATCATCAACTTTTTTTTATGCTTGTAAATTAGGTGTTGAAAGAGAGGCTTCGTTATTTTATTTTTTAAAATAAATCACTTTTTTTGAGGTAAAAGATAAAAAGTGCACAGTTTTTGTAAATTGAAATTAAAACTAACAAACTAAATTATGAAGAAAGTACTCACTCTGTTATCTGCTATTTTATTACTTGTTGTAAGTGGTAGTTGTAGTAATGATGATGATTATAATGGATATCCAATCGAATATGCTGCTGCATTTACAATGGTTAATGCGTATGAAGGGAATAACCAAGTGCGTTATATCGTTGACAATCGAAGTATTCAAACACCATATCAACCTTTGATATACCGTACGTTTGGCTATGCAAACTTGTGGAGCGGCAATCGTGCTTTAACAATTATTGATAACGCAAACCCTAAACCACTGGTTAATGAAGTTATTCAAGTTGAAAGCGGAAAAGCTTATACTTCTTTTATAGCTGGTACTTCATCAGAAATGGTGAATCACTTTATTACTTCAGATGAGGGAATGCCTCAAGAAGAAGGTGTTGAAAACCCAAATGCAGGTGTACGCTTTTTTAACTTGAGTTCAGATAATGTAGAGGTTTCCGTGCAGTTTGACGGCAAGGTTGCGGCAGATGTATTTGCAAACAGAATACAAGATAGTAAGCTTACTGCAAGTAAAAGTCAGATATTTAATGGGGTTGAACCCAATGCCTATAAGGTTTCTATAGTTGACAAAAGTGGCAATGTATTAGCTACCAGAGAGAACGTTAAGTTTGAAAAAGGTAAATATTACACCCTAACTTTTGTGGGAGCTAAGGACAACAAAGAAAAATCATATTATATCGGAGTTATTTGACAGTCCGCTATGTAAGATTATTTTAGCTATTTATTTTTTTATTGATTAAGAATCCCTTTTTGTATGTAGACATGATACTTAAAGGGATTTTTTGTGTGCATACGTCAACTAATTTTATTGGCTTTTCTTGTTTACTTTTTTACAGTAAGAGCTTTGGTTTTAAGTGCCATAAGCAAGATATCATCAGGCTAATGCCCTTTTTTCTTTACAACAAAAGAATAATCCTATATCTTTAACAACAAAACACAAGAATATCAAGGCTATGAACGATACCTTTTCTAATAATCAAATAAATGTCAACGGATTACCTAATCTTGACGCAATCAAGTTTACTCCCCTTAATTCAAGATATGGCAACGTAATTCTTATCCGTTTAACGATAATAGTACTTGTTTTAACTGCTATAGGATGTACACCAATATTTGCTCACGATTTTATTCCAGAACTACAAGTGCCAATGGGACTACAAGTTGCAGCAATTGCTTTTACGAGTATATTGTCGTTGCTAATTGTAGTCGTTAACTTATTGGGGTTTAAGAAGAAAGGATACGCAATTAGAGAAAGAGATATTATTTATAAAAGCGGACTAATCAATCGCACTGAAACGGTTATTCCATTTAATAGAGTGCAACACGTAGGTATATATGAAGGTGCGTTATTGCGCGTGTTTGACCTGTGTACAGTGGAGTTTTTTACAGCTGGTGGTGCTATGGGCGACCTAAAGATTCCGGGGTTGTCTAAAGAAGAAGGTGACCGATTGAAAGCGTATGTGATCCAGAATATCAACCAAGAGAATAAGACTGAGAAATCAAGAGAACACGGGACTTCAGAGCATACTTGTTGTAAAGAGGGAGCACACGATGCTTGTGAGCACAACGCAGTAGAGCATACTTGTTGTAAAGAGGGAGCACACGATGCTTGTGAACACAACACAGTAGAGTGTACTTGTTGTAAAGAGGGAGCACACGATGCTTGTGAACACAACACAGCAGAGCATACTTGTTGTAAAGAGGGAGCACACGATGCTTGTGAACACAACACAGCAGAGCACACTTGTTGTACTGAAAAACCATTGTCTCACAAGAATACCTCTCACAATGCATAACAACTTTTACCAACCAACCAGACAAGCGGCAATTGGTATAGTTGCCAATTTCCTAAACACGTTACAACGTTTAGGTAGGGCATTTGCACCCTTAATTGTGATTTACTTCATTAAAGGCAGTATTTCATTTAGTTTCTCAATAGGTGGGGCAGTAGCGTTAATCGTTGTACTAATGCTTGTATTTTCCTATTTCAGTTACCGCAAGTTCACGTTTTATATCGATGAAAAGATAGACGCATTTGTCATTGAAAAAGGAGTGTTCAACAAGTCTAAAATCACCATTCAATTAGATAAAATTCAGCAAGTAAACCTCAATCAGAGTTTCATCAATCGAATTGTAAATGTTTATGCCGTTGAGATTGACTCGGCAGGTAGTAAAGACAAAGAAGCTGTAATTCCGTCAATGGCGTGGGCTGATGCAAATAACTTAAAAAAGATATTGTTAGAATATCAAAAGGAACAACAGGCAACGAATATTGATGAAGGTGCAACTGTTTCTACAGCTCAAAACACAAAAGAAATAGGCGTTGGAACCCTTTTAAAAGTGGGGTTAACAACTAACTATCTATATACGGCGGGACTTATCTTCGTATTTGTCAATATGTTTTTAGACTCTTTTGTTGGCAAGAAAGTATATGAAGAATACTTAGATGAAGAAAGTGTGAATGAGTATGTAAGCAATGGTTTTTCTGCTGTTTACGGATTGTATATTGTTGCGTTTATCATCCTGTTGGTATTGGTTGTTAATGTGTTTAGAACCTTGATGAAGTTTTGGGATTTCAAGATTACAACAACTAATAATACGTTGGTTTTATCACACGGATTGGTGTCAACAAGAAATACGATTATTCGACCAAATCGCGTTCAAAAGGTTGTTTTAGTACAGAATTACTTTCAAAAACTGTGGGATATCACCAGTTTAAAGATTATTCAGGTTGCCGGAGTAGAAGGAGAAAACAACAAAACAGGATTAGAAATACCAGGTTGTTCTGCTGTTGAGAAAGCAGCGTTTTTTGATATTATTTACAACAAACAGGCAGAGAAAAGTACATTCTCATTGAAATACAACTACCGTTTCTTAGGCTTTAGAGCGTTTATGTTTATAGGTTTACCCTTGGCTATTTTCGCGTTTATGTATTACGGACAATTACCTTTCCAAAAGTTTATTAGCCTTGCATTAGGGTACAGTATCGTTGTTTTTGCTATACTATTTCGAATGTACAAAGTAGGGCGACTATTTGTTAATGACAGTTTTATTGTTTTACGAACAGGCGTTTGGGACATCAAACACACGTACTTAGAACCCCATAAAATACAGAAAATAACCCTATCTCAATTGTGGTGGCAACAATCAGCTAATGTTGGTAGTTTAACTTTACACACAGCTGGAGGACCCTTGCGGTTCAGTACTTCAAAGTACAATGAATTGAAAAAACTACGCGATCTAATGCTTTATAAAGTAGAAACAGCAGAGAAGAGTTGGATGTGATATAATAGAGGCGGTTTTTAGGGCAATGTGTTGTTTTTGGGTTTCTAATTGATGCGTTGATAGTGTATTATAAATCAGATAGAGTAGATAAGTTGAAAAACATCTGTCTTGTGTCATTATTAACGTCTCTATCTGTTAAAAACTCAAAGCCTAAGGAAGTGTAAAAGTTTAAGGATTGCGTATAGGCATCAACTGTAATTAATTTGCAAGCTTGTTTGTTGTTTAGTTCTAATGCTTCATTAATTATGTTATGAACTAACATTTTACCAATTCCTTTCCCTTTAAACGTCTTGTCAATTCCTAATCGACCAATTTTTAAAGAAGGAAAAGACTTTAAGTGTCTTTTAGGGTGCTTTACTAAATCTTTTAAGAAACGTTTAAATGCACTTTTTGAAGCAAAGCCTTGCTCTTCGAAGTTCAGGCTATCATTAAAAATACTATAGTAAGCAATTGTTCTTGTAGGGCTTTCTATAATAAAAGTAGTTGCAAGATATTCCTGTTTATATTTTTTTGCTTTTTGAAAAAGAAATTCATTCAAATCATCGTCTCCACAATCAAAAGGTTTTAATATATGATTGATGTTTAATAGTTTAAAGGATAATTGGTTGAATTCTATAGGAGTCACAATATTTATTTTTTAAATATTGATTTTAACGCATTTGAATCTTCACGAATAGCTTTGAGCTTCGATTTTGATGAAGTTGAGTGCTTTATATCATTTACTTTATTTAAAAAAACAATAGCATCTTTACCTCTAAGTACGGGTGTAATTTTAATAGGTTTAGCCATCTTTAGAATTTTTATAATACAAAAATAGATATATTTTTTTATATATCAGTAAAATAAATGCATTGCTATTCAGTGAATTAGAGCTTTTTATACAATGGTATGCCTGTATTTGACGCATTATTTATAGGGATTACAGATCAACACCAAAAGTTTTAATATGTGTTAATGTAATACGTTACTTTATTTATAAATAAATAGCAATGGACTACCACATAGGTTTTGTCCGTGCCCGTGTGATGTATTGATCTATTGAAAAGATAATGTCAATCGATAACCGAGGTAGGGGCAAATTATTATTCGCCCGCACGGCATACGACACAATATATATCACGTCTAACCCTTGTAAACTGGTCTGTATATCCTTGCTTTTCATTACGTTGCATTGAATAAAAAACACCTTTTTTTCAAAAAAAACATAAAAAAAGTTTGTGTAATTAAAAAAAACACTACTTTTGAATTATACAAAACAGAAAAAATGTTTACAAATAAATTACATCATCATCATCATTTAACTTGCACTCACGCGAGCAGATAATGTTATGATGTAAATTTAAACAACAATATATCTAATTATCCCGTTTGAGTAAGTCAAACGGGATTTTTGTTTTTATAAGCATTCTATACACCTGCATTGGTTTACTCAGACATCTAAAATTGAAACTATGAGTAAATTAAAAATTGCAATCCAAAAAAGCGGTCGTTTAAGCGAAAAGTCCTTAGAACTTATCAAAGAATGCGGAATTAAGATTCCAAACGGAGGAGGAAAACTAATCTCCGAAAGTACAAACTTCCCAATCGAAATCTTGTTTTTACGCGATGATGATATCGCCAAATACGTTGAACAAAACGTGGCAGATATCGGAATTGTAGGTGAGAATGCCTACTTAGAGGCTAACCAAAATGTAGATATTGTGGAATACCTTGGTTTTGCTTCTTGCAGATTGAGCTTAGCTGTATCTAAAAACACAGCATACACCGATATCTCCTTCTTCCAAAATAAAAAGATAGCAACGTCATATCCGATTATCCTTCAAAAATACTTGGAAAGCAAGAACATACAAGCCAACATCGAGTTTATCTCAGGTAGTGTTGAAATTGCCCCAAGCATCGGATTAGCAGACGGTATCTGTGATATCGTAAGTAGTGGGTCAACCCTAATGTCAAACGGACTAAAAGAAGTAGAGAAAGTAATGGATAGTCAGGCTATTCTTATTGCAAGTCCGGGATTAGCAGATGAGAAACAAGCCATACTACAAAAACTGTTGTTCCGCATTAAAGCCGTCTTGAGAGCCAAAGAAAACAAGTATATCCTGCTAAACGCACCTAATGAAAAGTTAGATGAAATCGTCAGAATATTACCAGGAATGAAAAGTCCAACCATACTTCCCTTAGCAGATGAAGGGTGGAGTAGCCTTCACTCTGTTATTCAAGAAGACAAGTTTTGGGATATCATAGACGAACTCAAAAAAGCAGGAGCAGAAAGTATCCTTGTCGCTCCAATTGAAAAGATGATTTTTTAAGCCAACCAACAGAATTACAAATGAAAACAGTACAATTTCCCCCACGTGAACAATGGACAACGCTTTGTAAACGACCAAGCATTCAAGCAGAAAACCTAACGGATAAGGTAGCCGATATATTACAACAAGTACGCACACAAGGCGATAAGGCAGTTTACCAATTAATAGAGAAGTACGACAAGGCGAATCTTGACAACCTAAAAGTGAGCAATCAAGAGTTGTGTAACGCTATCGGTCAGGTAGATGAACAGTTAAAAGCAGCGATAAAAGTAGCCTATACCAATATCAAGAAGTTTCACGAATCACAGCAAACACAAGAAGCAGTAGTAGAAACGAGTCCCGGGGTAAGCTGTTGGAGAAAGAGCAAACCGATTGAAAAAGTGGGATTATACATTCCTGGAGGAACGGCTCCTTTGTTTTCAACCTTACTGATGTTGGGAATCCCCGCGCAAATAGCAGGTTGCAAGCAAATTGTGTTGTGTACACCGTGTAATGCAGACGGCGTAGTCAATCCTGTTATTCTATATACCGCATCGTTCTTAGGCATTACCGAAATATACAAAATAGGAGGCGCACAAGCCATCGCTGCTTTAGCTTACGGAACAGAAACCGTACCTAAGGTGTACAAAATTTTCGGACCGGGTAATCAATTTGTAACCAAAGCAAAAGAGTTGGTGTCAAGCCAAGGAACGGCAATCGATATGCCGGCTGGTCCAAGTGAGGTGTTAGTCATTGCCGATAAAAATGCTGATGCTGACTTCGTAGCAGCAGACTTGTTATCTCAAGCAGAACACGGTACTGATAGTCAAGTTGTTTTAGTCAGTGATAACGAAGCAATATTAAACAAAGTACAACAAGCAATTGTGGCGCAAACAAAGGAATTGCCAAGACGTGATTTAGTAGAGCAAACCCTGAGCAATAGCCTGGTAATTCAGTTAAACAACATAGATGAGTGTATCGAACTGAGCAATGTCTATGCGCCTGAGCACTTGATAATGGCAGTAGACAACTTCGAACAATACACTGATGCGATTGTCAATGCAGGCTCTGTATTCTTAGGAAAATACGCTTGTGAGAGTGCCGGAGATTACGCCAGCGGTACCAATCACACCTTACCAACAAACGGGTATGCAACAAGTTACAGTGGTGTGTCTTTAGATAGTTTTGTCAAGAAGATTACTTTTCAAACCATCACCGCAGCCGGAATCCAACAACTCGGACCAACTATTGAAATAATGGCAGCAGCAGAGCAGTTGGTCGCTCACAAAAATGCCGTTACCATTCGCTTAAAAAAGTTAAACAATGAACAGTAATATCACCGCTTTAGTGCGACAAAATATACAAAGTTTAGTGCCTTATACAAGTGCACGAGACGAATACAAGGGAAATGAAGGAGTCTTTTTAGATGCTAATGAAAACCCCTTCGGTTTGACCAACCGATATCCAGATCCGTATCAAAAGGAGTTGAAACAGGTAATTGCCGATATTAAAAACATAGACGCGGCCAACTTGTTTCTGGGAAATGGAAGTGATGAGGCGATTGACTTGGCTTACCGCATTTTTTGTGAACCGAAACAAGACAAGGCATTGGCATTTACGCCTACATACGGAATGTACGAGGTGTACGCTAATATCAACAATGTAGACTTATACACCTTGCCGTTGAACGATTTGTTTCAGATTGACAAGGCAAGTCTAACCCCGTATTTGCAAGACAACAGCATCAAACTAATGTTTATCTGTTCTCCTAACAATCCAACCGGAAATGTAATTGCAACGGAAACCATCGAGTGGATATTGGCTAATTTCAATGGGATAGTTATTGTTGATGAGGCGTATATCGACTTCAGCAATAGCGTATCGTGGACACAGCGTTTGGGTGATTACCCTAACTTAATCATTCTACAAACCTTGTCAAAAGGATGGGGAATGGCTGGTTTGCGAATCGGTATGGCGGTGATGAATCAAGAGGTATTACAGTATTTCAACAAAGTGAAGTCGCCTTATAACATCAGCCAAATCAACCAACTGGAAGCGATTAAGGTGTTGAGCGATACCGCAGCTTTTGACCAACGCATTGCTTTGTTGAACCAAGAAAAGGCAAGGGTAATTGAGGAACTTAACGCAATGGCAATGACCAAGCGCATTTATCCCTCAGATGCCAACTTTATTTTAGTGGAGGTGACCAATGCCAATGCAGTGTACAGCCAATTGATAGACAAGCAAACTATTGTGCGCAATCGCCATAGTGTCGTGCCTAATACACTCCGTATTTCAATCGGTACACCAACGGAAAACACCCAATTAATCAACACTTTAAAACAAATAGACAATGAAAAAGAAAGTATTATTTATCGATAGAGATGGAACAATCATCAACGAACCAGCTGACTTTCAAATCGACAGTTTAGAGAAGTTGGAGTTCCTACCTCAGGTAATCACCAATTTAGCGCGCATCGCCAAGGAATTAGATTACGAATTGGTAATGGTGAGTAACCAAGACGGACTGGGTACAGCGTCGTTTCCAACAGAAACCTTTTGGCCTGCTCAAAACAAGATGTTGGCGGTATTGCAAGGAGAGGGAATCAACTTTGTGGATATCTACATTGATGAGTCGTTTGAACAAGAGAACAAACCAACGCGTAAACCTGGTATTGGCATGTTGGGCAAGTATGTGTATGGCAACTACGACTTGGCAAATTCCTACGTTATTGGCGATAGGCTAACAGATGTTCAACTAGCTAAAAACCTTGGGGCACAGGCTATTTTGATTCAGGAGGACAACAATGCAGAAGCGGCGTTAACAACGATGAGTTGGAACGACATCTACCAGTTTTTAAAAGCTAAACCACGCACAGCAACGGTGGTTCGCACTACCAAAGAAACCGATATTAAAGTGCAGGTGAACCTGGATAGTAATAAGGAATCACAGTTTGACACAGGCTTACCGTTTTTTGATCACATGTTAGAACAAATCAGCAAACACGGGGAAGTAGGGTTAGAGGTGAAGGTGAAAGGCGATTTGCAAATTGATGAACACCACACGATGGAAGACACTGCATTGGCGTTGGGAGAGGCGTTCAAACAAGCCTTGGGCAATAAAAAGGGAATTGAGAGATATGGCTTTTTACTGCCGATGGACGATTGCTTAGCACAGGTGGCTATTGACTTTGGAGGGCGACCTTGGATCGTGTGGGACGTGGCGTTTACCCGTGAGAAAATAGGGGATGTACCAACAGAAATGTTTTACCACTTTTTCAAATCGTTTAGTGATGCCGCACAGTGTAACCTAAACATCAAATGTGAGGGAACGAATGAGCACCACAAGATAGAGGCGGTGTTTAAAGCCTTTGCAAAAGCGATAAAACAAGCGGTATCACGCACAAATAATTACGAAATACCAAGTACAAAAGGAATCTTATGATAGCGATTTTAAAGTATAATGCGGGAAATATACAGTCGGTTGAGAATGCCGTACAGCGGTTGGGATATCAGACTATTGTTACGGATGATATCAACGAATTAAACGCTGCTGACAAAGTTATTTTTCCCGGTGTAGGTGAGGCGTCATCGGCGATGGCGTATTTAAAAGAACGCCAGTTAGACGAGGTGATAAAGCAGTTGAAACAACCCGTTTTAGGTATTTGCTTAGGCATGCAGTTGTTGTGTCAATTTACAGAAGAAGGCAATACGCAGGGTATTGGTGTTTTTGACAACAAGGTGCGTTTGTTTCCAAGTACGGATATCGTGCCACATATGGGTTGGAACGATTGCAATACCCTACAAGGCCAGTTGTTTCAAGGCATACAAGAGGGAGCCGACTTTTACTTTGTACACAGTTATTGTGCTGAGGTGAATGAAAATACTGTAGCTATAACAAACTATATTCTGCCTTTTTCAGCGGCTTTGCAAAAAGACAACTTTTACGCTGTGCAGTTTCACCCTGAGAAATCGGCAACTATTGGAAACCAACTATTAAAAAACTTTTTAGAATTATGAGAATTATACCAGCAATAGACGTAATAGACGGAAAATGTGTTCGCTTGAGCAAAGGAGATTACGACACTAAAAAAATATATGCAGACGACCCTGTTGAAATGGCGAAACGCTTTGAAGATAGTGGTATTCAATACTTACACTTGGTGGACCTAAATGGGGCTAAGTCAAACAAAGTACAGATAGCGGGATTAATAGAGGCGATTGCCACACAAACTAAGTTGATTGTGGACTTTGGAGGGGGAATCAAAACTGAAGATGATGTGAAGATTGCGTTTGAATCAGGAGCTAATCAGATAACTGTGGGCAGTGTAGCCTTAAATAATCCGCTGATGTTTTACAGCTGGTTGAAAGAATACGGCAGCGACAAAATTATCTTAGGAGCCGATTGTAAAGATCGACAAATTATGACTCAAGGTTGGCTTAAAGGCAGTAAGGTTGATGTGGTAGATTTCATTAGCGAGTACATGGAGCAAGGCGTGAGTACGACCATCGTAACTGATATTGACAAAGACGGAATGCTGAGTGGGCCTGCTTTTGAACTATACAATGAGATTATGAGTAAAACAGGTGTTGATTTAATTGCCAGTGGTGGTATCACAACCATAGCCGATGTGTTGAGGTTGAGAGAAATGGGGTGTGAGGGCGCTATTATTGGCAAGGCGATTTATGAAGGAACGATCACGTTAAAACAGTTGAGTGAGTTATGCTAAAAAAGAGAATAATACCGTGTTTGGACATTCAAAACGGGCAAGTAGTAAAGGGTGTAAACTTTGAAAACATCAAACAAGCAGGTGATCCGATTGCGTTGGCAAAGCGCTATGTAGCAGAGGGGGCAGACGAATTGGTGTTTTTAGACATTACGGCAACTATTGAAAACAGAAAGACATTAGTTGATTTAGTACGCGCTATTGCAAGGGAAATCAACATTCCGTTTACAGTTGGTGGCGGAATCAACAGTGTGGAGCAAGCGAGGGAACTCATTCGCGCTGGTGCTGATAAGGTGAGTATAAACTCTGCCGCTATCCGCCGTGTGGAGTTGCTGAGCGAGTTGGCACAGGAGTTTGGCAACCAATGTGTGGTATTGGCCATTGACACCAAGCAAGAAGATGACGTGTGGTGGGTGTATAGCAAAGGAGGCCGTGAGAAAACGGATAAACAAACATTAGATTGGGCACAAGAAGGCGTGCGTAGTGGGGCTGGGGAAATCCTGTTAACTTCTATGAATCACGACGGAACCAAAGGTGGTTTTGCACTTGAACTAACCAGTCAAGTAGCCGATATTGTTGATGTTCCCGTTATCGCATCAGGTGGAGCAGGGGCAATCGAACACTTTGAAGAGGTGTTTACTCAAACGCGTGCCACAGGTGCTTTAGCAGCCAGTATTTTTCACTACGGACAAGTGCCTATTGTAGTATTAAAACAAGCATTAAAAACAAAAAATATAGCAGTAAGATGAAAGAGAATATAGATTTTAATAAGGGAAACGGGTTAGTAGCAGTTGTAATTCAAGACGCATTAACTATGAAGGTGTTGATGCAAGCCTATATGAACGAGGCTGCTTTTGACCAAACCGTTGCAGAGGGAAAAGTAACGTTTTTTAGCCGTACCAAAAATAGGCTGTGGACCAAAGGAGAAACCTCTCAGAACTACCTTTGGGTACAGCGTATGCAGTTGGACTGCGATGGCGATTGTCTGTTAATTCAAGTAAAAGCAGACGGACCCACTTGCCACAGAGGAACAGAAACGTGTTTTGACACTACAGAAAGCAGTAGCAAAGGATTTGTGTACGAATTACAAGACGTGATTAGTAGTCGCATTGACAACAAAACAGAGGGTTCATACACCTATCAGTTATATCAACGCGGCATCAACAAAGTAGCCCAAAAAGTAGGAGAAGAAGCCGTTGAGGTAGTCATTGAAGCCAAAGACAACAACGCCGATTTATTCAAAAACGAAGCCGCCGATTTGATGTATCACTACCTACTTTTGCTAAAAGCAAAGGGATTTACCTTAGAAGACATAGAAGCCGTTTTGAAAGAAAGACATCAATAAAGAGAGGGGTAACGGTTTGCGTTATGACGTTTCACGTTTTCTGGTTCCCGTACCACGGTTTCCGTTACGATGTATGATTGGTGATGTATGCTGTACGAAACCGTGCTGTACATTGTAACATCTGTAGGGGCGAATTATTATTCGCCCGCACGGCATACGACACAACGTATATCCACAATGCCGTTTCACGCATCACGTTTTACGCATTACGCATATCGGTTTCCGGTTCCCGTTTCCCCCATCCCGATCAAATAAATCTTTATGAATAATAAAACTGGTTAGGTATTTGTGCAAAACAATATATTTCATAATAAGGTAAAATATGCATAAACAATCAAGACGTTCCATACGCTTAAAAGAATATGATTATTCCGAAGAAGGCTTGTATTTTATTACGATATGTTGCAAAGACAAAAAATCAATGTTTGGTTATGTATGTAACGGTGCAATGATTTTAAATGAAGCAGGGAAATATGCACAAGAATGCTGGGAAAATATACCAGATCACTTTCCAAACGTAAGGATTGATGAGTTTATAATAATGCCAAATCACATACACGGTATACTTGAAATTATGGTGCGGGCGAATAATAATTCGCCCCTACAGCGGTTTGAAAATGAAAATACAGTAAAAGGAACAAAAGGCACCATTGGGTCAATCGTACGTGGATTTAAAATAGGTGTAACCAAATGGATGAGGTTAAATACAAACATTCAAGATGTTTGGCAACGAAATTATTACGACCATATCATCTTAACATATAACAGCTATTGTTCAATTACCAATTACATTATGTGTAATCCTGAAATGTGGCATAAAGACCGTTTTAATAATGACAATAACGACTGATTGTTAGTTACAGAACCCGTTTTTTCCCCACCACCATTGTAGGGGCGAATTATTATTCGCCCGCACGGCATACGACACAACACATATCCACAAAGGCGTTTCACGTATCACGTTTTACGTTTCACGTTTCCCGCATATCGGTTTCGATTACGGTGTATCACACATTACGCATTACGTTTTACGTATATCGGTTTTCGGTTCACGCATATTGGTTTCCGTTACGATGTATGATCGGTGATGTATGCTGTACGAAACCGTGCTGTACATTGTAACATCTGTAGGGGCGAATTATTATTCGCCCGCACGGCATACGACACAACACATATCCACAATGCCGTATGACGCATCACGCATCACGCATTACGTTTATCGGTTTTCGTTTATCGGTTTTCGTTTATCGGTTTTCGTTTATCGGTTTTCGTTACGACGTTTCCCGCATATCGGTTCCGATTACGATGTATTACCCACCACCGTTGTAGGGGCGAATTATTATTCGCCCGCACGGCATACGACACAACGCATATCCACAAAGACGTTTCACGCATCACGGTTCCCGTCAAGACGTTTATCCACAATGCCGGTTCCCGTCAAGACGTTTCACGTATCACGCATCACGTATCACGTTTCCCAATCAAATAAATTTTAATAAATCTTTATGAATACGTAGCTTTGACGCTCTTAAAAAAGCAAAGCAAACTATGGTCAATCGGCAGTTTACCCTATTTTCACTCTTAATTTTGTGTTTTTTCACTTCGTGTAAGCAACAACTTAACAACGAAGAAACCGCTCTTAACAATAAAGAAAAGTACACCCGTACAACGGCGGATTACTTGGCGATGCTTCTATCCATAGACACCCTTAGCATTGAGGAGAAGAAGGAAATAGTACAACAAGAAAAAGACCAATTTACTGCTGTTGCCAACAAAGAAAAAAATCCCTTTTATCACTATATAAGCGGATTAGAAGCGTATCAAAACAAAGCGTTTGACGAGGCACAGCAACACTTCACAGCGATGCAAACAGCAGCGCAACAAGCAGAAGTAACCCACCTTAAAGAACTGTATATTCTATACTCGGCATTAAACAGCAACGCCATTGTTGACGCGGCGTTGATGGAGGAATTATTGCTAAAAACAAGTGAAGCAGAAAAGGCAAACAGCAGTATTACTTTTCGCTTTTACGACGCTTTGGCACAAGCGTATTTCAAAAACAGAAACCCTGCAAAAGCCTTAGAATACGCTACCTTACACTTTGAAAACCATCCTTTAAACAAGACAGTAGTTGTTCAACAACGCTATTACGAAATATCGTTACTCTTGGCAATTACATCCGGAAACGAAGATAAAGTAGACCATTTAAGAGACGAGTTCAAACGCTTGTTAGCACAAACACAAGACCCGTTTGCTACAGCGCGTTATTACGATTTAGAAACCTTTTACTACAACATAAAAAAGGCCTACCCACAAGCATTAGCAAGTAGTCAGGAGAGTTTTAACCAATTGAAAAAGCTCGACGCACTAACCGTTGCCTCGTTCAATAACCTGGCTACCAGTTTTATCAAAAACAACTTAGTCGATTCGGCTTTAACTTATTACAAAGAGGGATTACACTGGGCAGACACCCGTAACAAAGGACAAGAAAAAGGAATTATCTACAGCGGATTAAGCAACACATACAAGATAAAAGGCGACTATAAAAACGCATTAATAGCCTTAGACTCTTGCTATAAAGTAGAAACAGCAAACCAAGAAAAGATAAAAGCAGACTTTATAGCCGAGTTGCAAACCAAATATGAAACCGAGAAAAAAGACTCAGAAATAGCTTTATTAAAAACGAATAACGACTTAAACCAAAAAGTGATCAAGCAGCAATGGCGTATGTTTACGGCATTCGGACTCCTTATTGTCTTTGCGTTTTTATATATGCAAGTCCGCTATCGCCAACGCTTGTTAAAAGAGCGAAACCAGCGATTAGAAACGGAAAACAAGAAAATGCAAGTAGAACAACGCGCACTCCAATTGCAGTTAAATCCACACTTCATTTACAATTCCATTGCCAATTTACAAGGGTTAATTGTCAATGACCAAAAGCGACAAGCCAATGAATACCTGCTTGCCTTTTCAACCCTAATGCGCAATATCTTAGAACACAATCGCTGTGAGTTTATCACATTAAAAGAAGAATTAACCACCATTAGCAATTACGTCAAACTACAACAAATGCGTTATGCTAACAAGTTTGAGTACACTATAAATTGCCACGATATCCTCACAGATAATATTGAAATTCCGCCTATGCTATTACAGCCATTCGTTGAAAATGCCATTGAACACGGGTTTGCCCATATTGACTATGCAGGAAAACTATCGATGGAAATAACACAGGAAAATCAGCACATACACATTTGTATAACAGACAACGGAAAAGGGCTGAATACCCCAAATCAAAAGTCGCAAACTAAGAAGTCGCAAACTAAGAAGTCGCTATCCCAAACAATCACACAAGAGCGTTTAGACTTACACTATAATAGCACACAAAAAAGAGCCCATTTTGAGGTTGTAAACAAGGCAGACACCCCACAACAAACAGGTGTAGTAGTTCATATTTATTTACCAATTTTAATCGACTAAACCCAACAAAATGAAAGTATATATACTCGAAGATGAAGCCAATATCTTAAAATACATCCTCTCGTTAATCGTTGATATACCCTACTTACAAGTAGTTGGGTATGCGGG
Source organism: Myroides sp. C1519 (assembly GCF_038039755.1). NCBI lineage: Bacteria > Pseudomonadati > Bacteroidota > Flavobacteriia > Flavobacteriales > Flavobacteriaceae > Myroides > Myroides sp. C1519. The sequence goes on along the minus strand of NZ_JBBPHM010000001.1, from coordinate 293,853 downwards.
GGAAATCAGCAAAGCAGAAATAGAAATTGAACAACAACAACCCGATTTAATATTAGCGGATATCCACTTAAAAGACGGCAATAGCTTTTCGCTGTTTCACAAAATGGAAGTAAACGCACAGATAATATTTATCACTGCTTATAGCAATTACGCCATTGACGCCTTAAACTTAGGTGCGTTTTCTTACTTGTTGAAACCCATTGATGAGGCAGAGTTTAAACAGCAAATAGACAGGTGTTATAACAATTTTGACGATCATAAAATCGACAAAAAGCAATTGGAAATAGCCTCTGATTATTACCAAAGTGAACAAGCGCCAACGCGTATTGCACTAAAAAACTTTGACTACACACAGATCGTACAAGTGCGCGATATTATGTATTGCAAAAGTGACAAAGGATACACGACTTTTTATTTGAATAGCGGACAAAAGATAGTGGTGTCAAAAGTGTTGAAAGAATACGAAACCCTATTGCCCAGCAACACCTTTATCCGTTGTCACCAATCTTATTTAGTCAATGTAAACTACATCAGCAAGTATTACAAAAACGGCTTATTAGAGTTGTTTACCAAGCAAACCATTCCCGTATCCGATCGTAAAAAGGAAGTAGTCTTAGAATTTATAAGCAGTATTTCCTAAGTAAAATAGGGGGTTGGCAGTTATATTTTACACAATAAATTTGATAATTGTACTAAAATGACAAAACGATTATTTGTAAAAAGAGTACGATAATTTACTAAAAGGTAGCGAAAAAAGATAAGTTCCCTCAGGCCATAAAATACCCTTTATTTTTGTGGCAAGTTGATAAATAAGGAAGTCAACTTGGTTAGTCCCCATAGTTATGAACCTGAGTGAAGCCCAAAAAATAATAGTAGCAGAATGTGACAGAGAAAAGAAAATTGCTCTGCGCAACCTTATTGTCATCGCGGTAGTTGCTCTTATTATAGTGGTTTTACTTGTGGTTTATGCTTTAGAACCCCTTCAAAGCACCTTTTCAAAAACCATAGATAATTTAGAAAACAGTACAAACGTTGGTGCGTATTACAAAATTATCTTTCCGATTATCTTCCTTAGCCTGATTGCCTTTCCTTTAAATTCATTGCGCAATGTGATGAATAGAAGTAAGCAAGTTACAGCAGTTTTTACCCGCATAAAGCAAGGTAAAACAGGAGAAGTAGTCGATATTGAGAATGCCTATTTAACCATAGTACCTTTATTTATTGTCAGACTTACGTTAGATCCGATCAGTTATATGAAGGTACGTGTGGACCAAAAGGAGTTTACACTTCCGGTTCCCCCTTTGGTGATTCCCCATATAACCAGAGCGTTAGCCCACGTAGATGTTGGGTATTACGAGCAGGTGATAAGCGCTATTTACGGAGAAAACAAACAAGAAATAGCAATAGAAGAACAAGGAGAAACGAACTTAGCTCCGTTGCACACATTTCAAGCATTTTGCAGACAAACCTTTAGACAACAGTTGTCTACTCTTGAAAAAGAACGCACAAAATCAAACAAAGTACTGTATTTTCAAGTGGTCATTTCCCTTGCTATAGTAGGCGGAATCATTTACTTCTCTACAGTTAATCCCGACTTTTTTCAGGACTCGCTTAACCTACTTATGTTTATAGGAGGATTCTTTTTAGTGATGACTATAGGCGCATTGGTGTACTATATGGGACAGCAGAATAATACACCAAAGCAACAAAATACCAGAAGTAAAGACACTTCATTAAGTTTACAAGAGATAAAGAAAACCGTATTTACGAAGATCGTACACTTTATTAATCCCAAGTTTCAATACATCGAAAAAGGGCATTTATCCCTACCCGAAATATTGTATTCAGACCTACTGAAAGTCAAGCAGTACGCTGTGTATGGGGGAGAACAATTTGTAGGCTATTACAAAGGAGTACCCTTTCAGTCGTGTAACCTAACCCTGACCTATCGCCCCAATATGCGCAGTGTCAAAGAAGCTGACGATACCGTATTTACAGGAAATTACTTCGTCGCGAGAACCCCTCAAAAGTTTGCCGTACCCATTTACATACACCCTAAAAAAGGTGTGTTTAGCACTGTAATGGACAACGAAATAGCTACCTATTTACACAAAAGTGGAGAAAAAGTAACTGTTAGCAACGAAGCCTTTTTACAGCAATTTACCGTTTACAGTGAAGACGAAACACAAGTTAGACGAGTGTTAAACTCCGTGTTTATCGAGCGTTTGCTGGCGATTAACAAACGCAGTAAAGGAAATGTGTATGTGGTACTGAAAGAGCACACTATAACCATTGCAAGTAATACATCCAATATAACGGAGGTAGGTTTACAAGCACAAGATGCGTTGTTTACCAAAATAGACCAAGCGTTATTAGACAAAATGTACCAAGAGATAGTAGGACAATTAGAAATAATAGACAACCTACAAATAGTTCAGTAAAGAAAATAAGTATTAAATATTAAATCAAAGTAGTTATGAAAAAGATGATTCTGTTTTTAGTTGTTGCCACAACGACGATGTTAACCTCTTGTGGAGGAAGTACAATTTTCCCACAAAACGAAGACAATGGCAAGCAAGTTAAAGACTTAGTAATTAAGAACTTCGGAGGAGATAAACAAATCAGTTCAATCACCTTATTATCTCAAGATGAGTTATATGCCGCTTTAGGAAGCGTTACGATTCAGTACAAAGACGGAGACAAGAAGTACGAGCAAACGTATGCAGATGGTAAAGTAGGTGAGCCAAAAGAAGAAATGGAGAACGCAATGGCAAAGCAAGCAAGCGAGTTAATTGCAAATATTCAGAATAAAGTAGGCGTTAAAACAGAAGCTAAAAAGGATTATACAGTAGCCTTAGAAAGCATTAATTACGATCAGATTCCGTACCAAGTAGGAGCAGCAGCAGCTATGTTAGAATCAGAATATGAGAAGTTTGTTTTGCGCAGCTATACAGTAAGAGTAGTAGGAGAAAACGAATTACAAGTTCGCTTTGTTATACACGCACAAAAAATTGGAGAAGCAAAAGAAATGCGTGGACGTAAGACAGTAACAAGCTATTACGATTTCACATTCGAATTACAAAAAGACGGAACAGTTGATTTCGCAGGTATATAATTTAAAATAGATAAAAGATGCAAAGTAATTTAGCAAAAATCATCTTCCTTGTATTAGTAGTTGCAGGAGGAATCGGGGCTTATATGTTGTACAACGGAGGAATGTTTGACACCCGTAAATACAAAAGCGAGTACGTAACTTATGCCAAATCAGAAGCGACTATCGTTGATATTGAAGAAGTAAAAAGAAGAAAGTCGAACGAGCTTACGTGGACATTAGAGTATAAAGATTATGCAGGCAATCTAAAAAAAGAGAGAATTGCAGGTGAGTCTTTTATGCGTAAAAAAGTAGGTGATAAAATCGTTATTTACTACGACTCTGTTGCAAACCGTTTGGCGGTAACAGAACAACGCTATAAAGAAATAATGAGAGATTAATCTCGTTATGGTCGCAAAAAATAGTTAGTTAGACCAAGTGCGAAAGAAAAAGAACCAATGCTTACAAGTGAAGTCCACAAAGATGTTTTTGTGGACTTTTTTTTGTTTATAGTTATAAGCAATGTATATCACACCTTACGCTCCGTAGGGGCGCCGCCGCTTGTTGTTTATTAATAAACAACGCATCGATATACATTATATATGATTAATTATAAATAATTAATTGTGGGTAAACACGTAGGTTTACCCCTACGTATGCCGCAATGCATCGTTATGATGAATATGATATGATATTTGGCGATACGAAGTATCGCCTTTTCCGATTAAACTAATAACCCGATTTACACCCACCACCGTTGTAGGGGAGAATTATTATTCGCCCACACGGCATACGACAAAATACATATCTACAAAGAGGCATCACGTATTACGTATCACGCCTCACGTATCACGCTTCACGTATCACGCCTCACGTTTTATATCAACCCATAAAAGTTCACACTTGTACTACATTCACTATCATCCTGTTTAGCAAAAAAGAACCACACAATACAATTTTTTGCTTTCCAATTTTCTGGTAAAGGTGACGTAAATGCACCCTCACTTCTAACTACCTCTGTGGAAGGTATGAAGAACATTCTTTGCTTTTTACAAAACAGTACCGCTTTCGCCTTATCCGAGTCAAGTGCCAAATCACGACCACCATTAGGCGTCCAATTAATACGCAATTCTTCGTCAGTAAGCGTTACCTCCGTAATCGTTGCAGCAGGTAAGTATCCCTTTGTAATAACAACCTGTTGGTAGTCGATTTGGAGGTTGTCATCGATGTCTTTAATTGCATATAATAAAAGATGTGAAAGCGCTAAGTTCGTACGTGATTTAGCACCTATTTTATGTCCGAAATACAGATCTGTAACGCCGCTCAGAGGATACAAAAACTCGTGCGACAACTTAAACTTTTGTTGTTGTTTCAACTGAGCAGGAGTTGATTTGTAATTTGATTTTTTAGGTTTAGTACGCATACATTTTTGACCTCTGTAATTGTATCCAATCACAGTACCAATCGAACCGGTAAACTCACCTAAAATACCATTTGGAATTCTTGCCATAATGAAAGATTATTTTGTTTTTAAATAATAGAGTGTTGGTTGTCAGATTCTTATATGGTAAAATTAAATATATTTATAATGTCTTTTTTGGGCTATTGGCTATTTTGGGCTCAAATGACCACTTTTTTCCTTTCTTTTCCTTTCTTTTCCTTTCTTTTCCTTTTTTTTCCCTTCTTGTCTCTTTTCCTGTCCTGTAGTCAAATTTTAATCAAACTCTTGTTATTACTGGGGTTGTACGTGTTTTATAGCAAAATGATACACATTGTAAAAAAGGTTATGTAAAAGGCAAAAAAGGTTTTTTTGAGGGGTGAAAAGTCATATTTAGCTAAATCAAAGGCTAATAGCAATCTAATTTTGAAGTGTAATTATTTGTGAATTAAAGGTGTTTTAATTAGCCCACGTTCGAGACATCTTCCATACAAGTACCACAGACCTTCGGAAACCAGCTTTTTTTCGGTAGGTGTGTGGTACAAATGTGGTATTTGTGTGGTACAAGGTCTGCATAAGTCTGTAATGATAGGTGGTTGAGGGGTGGTTGATAGGTGGTTGAGGGGTGGTTGAGGGGTGTTGGAGGAGGGAGTCTAGATTCTTTAAGTATTCAATGATCATAACTCAAATTATTGTATTTTTATGGCCATACACAGTTAGATTTGTTTAAAATTAAGTAGTTATGAAAAGAGTTCTATATCTTTTATTTATATCATTTTCATTGGTGAATTGTTATGCTCAAGAAGTTGATCTTAAAGACTTGGAGGAGAGAAATGGTGTGGCTTACACTATTAAATCAGATAAGCCATTTAGTGGAACTGTGAAGAGTCTTTATTCCAATGGTAAAGTAAAATTTGTGGAGAGTTATAAGAATGGAATTTTAGAGGGAACCGCTAAGCGATATTATGAAAATGGGCAGTTAAAAGCAGAGGGGAATTATAAGAACGGGGATATAGATGGTGTTCTTAAGGAGTATAATGAGCAGGGACAAATAGCGTTTGAAACCAGCTACAAAGCGGGAAAGATAGAAGGAGTTAAGAAACACTTTTATGAGAATGGGCAATTGCGTACTGCATCAGATTATAAAAATGGGGAACTTAACGGAAAGATTAAAGCCTATTATGAAGGGGGACAATTTTCTGGTGAATCAAGTTATATAGATGGGCTAGCGAATGGTGTTACTATTGGGTATTTTGAGAATGGAAAGGTAGAGATAGAAGCAAATTATAAGAATGGGGTTTTAGATGGGGTGGTTAAGAAGTATTATAGCAACGGACAATTGCAGTCTGAAGTTGGTTATAAAGAGGGATCGCTACACGGAATTACGAAGGGATATGATGAGAATGGGAAATTAATGGGTGAAGCAAATTATGAGTATGACGTGTTGGTTGGGGAGGTTAAGAGGTATTAGTTTTTAGGTTGGGGCATTTTTTTTATCCCTCCTCCAAACATCACCAAAAACATCTTATCTTTCCTTTGATGAGTTTGTAATTAAATATAAAGTTTGATTTGATTTTTAAAGTTGTGAAGTAATGAAAGTGTATACTTAGGTTTAGATTTGAGTGAATTAGAATATTTGATAAAGTAAAAAAGAAATGGAAAAGTATAAGGAGTTTACGATAGAGATAGAACGTATTTGTAAAAAGTATAAGTTAAATGAATATGGAAGTTTTAATTTGTTTAAGGTAATGCATCATATTACAGACGAAAGACGTTTGCATTCAAGATTTATCGCTTTCTTATTAAATCCAAATGGTAGCCATGGGCAAGGAACAATGTTTTTAGAATTGTTTTTAAGTAACACATCTATTAAGACTTTTGATTTACAAGAAGTATCTGTTTGTCCAAAGGAATTAGGAAAGAAGGAAAATGAGAATATAGATATACTGATTCAAAATAGTAAAGGACAAGCTATTATTATAGAGAATAAGATATTTGCTGGAGATAGCAATAAAAAGGAGGGAGAGGTAATTACAGCCCAGCTTCTTAATTATTATGATAAAAAGAAAAGTGAGTTTAGTGATATTACTTTAGTGTATCTTACTCTAAATGGAAAAGAACCTTCATTTTATGAGCAGTTTAAAGATATACAACCTGCGTTAATTAGACTTGATTATATTGGTTTTATAACGAAGTGGCTAGAAAAGTGTATGGAACAAACACTATCCAATAGTGATTTATACAGAAGTATAGTACAATATTTACATTTAGTAAAAGAAATAACGAATGATTTTGAGTTAGCAGTTGAATTAAAAAAAGAAATAGCTAAAGATTTAGAATCTGGATATAAGTATTGGATTACTAATAAAGATGTTAATGACTATATAATACAAAATCAGTTTAAACATATAAAATGGCATACTGTACATGAATTTATGACTGCATTACGTATTGTAATTCAAAGTAAGTATAATACAGAAGTTTCACAGTTAAATGAGGATCAGATTACAGCTTGTACTCATAGAAATAGCTTAAAGGCTAAAGTAGCAATAGCTTTTATGTATGAAGAAACTACTTACTATGTGTGTAATGATCATAAAGGTTTTACTGTTGGATGTTTAGGAGACAATTGTCAAAAAGACTATGAAGTTTTGTTTAAAGGTAAATATAAGTTTAGTGACTTTTGTGTTAGAGAAACATTTCAAATTATTAGTAAAAAGGAGACTGAAGGTTTGATAAGTAAAGTAATTGAAGAGATAAACAAGTATGTAGTAAAGTAGTGATTGATGGAAGAACAGAATTGGAAAACTTGGGACGAGGCACTACAATATGCCTTTCGTGAATTAGATAAGAAAGGTTGGAATACTAAAAATAATGGAAGATATTATTTTGTAGTAAATGAAGGAAAGGAGTATCCAAACAAAAAAGTATTAGAGTTTGTAGAGAAGTATTTTCGCAAGAATAAATTGGAACTAATTGTACCAAGTTCAGCTAATAATGGAGAGCGATTGAATATTTTTTTAGAAAATAACGGGGCGAAAATAATTAGTAAAAAAGATTCATTTATTAGCAGTTGTATTAGGGAGCAATCAAATGTTATAAAAAAACTACTGGAAGAATATAAAAAGAAAATAAGTTCAGGAGCTTTAAAGGATGAAGAGTATAAATGGTTACTATTTGCTACCCAGAAAGGAATGCCTTCGTTACAAAAAAATACCATTGTTAATGAGTTACTTAGTATGAAGTTTGTGAACCTATTGTATTATAGTGCTATTTCGACAATGAAGCATTTGAATAATGAAAGGAAGGAACAATATTCAGATTTACTATTAGCTCTATATGATGAGAATATAGACCTTGAAGAAAGGATAAAGCAATTTAGTGGGGATATTGAAAGTCTTTATAGAGAGGTTGAAACAAAACTTCAGCATCACCATGATGAACGTACTATATCTACTTTATTAAGTTTTAAATACCCTGAGAAGTATTTATTGTTTAAAAATTCGTTTTATAAAAAGTTATGTGATATTCTTAAAATTGAATCTCTTGAAAAAGGAGAGAAGTACTTAGATTATCTTGAAATAGCAGGAGAGATTAGGGATAATTTTATCAAAAAAGATACTGAATTGTTATCCTTGATAAAGCAGTATTTGCCAGAGGGGAGTTTTGATGATTCAAATTATAATCTTTTGACACAAGATTTTTTATATACTATGTTAGAGAAAAGTAATGATTATTATGATAAGTTTAAAAAGGTTAAAGAGTTCTTTAATGATAAATTAAAAGAATTAAAGGACTCATCAATTAAATATAATGGAATAAATGGAAAGGATTTTCAATGGGTGCAAGATGAATATGGCATTATAGGTAATGACTATATTCACTATGAATTGTATTGCGATAAGTCTTCTATTTATATAGACTTACATTTAGAAGACGAAAAACAGTTTGAAGAAATAACATTGCTTTTAAAGAAATTATATGGTCATTTATTGAATAAAACGTATGATTCTGAGCTTGTGTATTGGATAGATTGGGCAAAAAAAAATAATAGTAAAGATTACTTTCAATCTATAAGATTTTATAAAGCTTTTTCTTTAGATGAAGAAGATATTCTTGAAGAGCAAAGTATAAGTGAAATGATCCAGAGTTTTATTGATTTAGATAAGATTATTGGTGATGATATACGTGAGTTCTTAATTAATAATAATCAAGTAGAAAATCAGTTAGCAGAGATATATAAAGCAGGAAAAGAAATGAACATACCTTTAAACCAAATACTATACGGACCTCCAGGAACGGGGAAGACTTATCATACTATCGCTAAAGCATTAGCTATAGTAGCTCCTGATTTTGATTTAGGTAAAGAGCGTGAGGTAGTTAAACAAGAATTTAATAAGTATGTAGAGAATGGACAAATTGTGTTTACGACCTTTCATCAAAGTATGACGTATGAGGACTTTGTGGAAGGGATAAAGCCAGAAATAGAGGACAATATAGAAACTGGACAAAGAACTGTGGTTTATGATATTAATGATGGAATATTTAAGTCTATTGTAAAAGATGCTAAGCTTATTCATCAAGTAAGTGATATAAATGTCGATTGGAATAATATTAACTATTATAAAATGTCTTTAGGAGGGAAGCAAAATCCTTTAGAACATGATTATTGTATTATGAATAATGTTGGAGGCATATCATGGGGTGGAGAACATGATTTGTCAGAATTGACAAGCTTAGTGAAATGGGAGGAATATAGAGATAGGTTTAAAGAATTGTATCCTGATTTAGTTTCTGAAAGTTCTTATAATGTCTTAGCCACCTTTACTTTAAACAAAATGAAAGAAGGTGATATAGTGATTGCAACCAAAGGGAATCATATAATAGATGCAATCGGTATTGTGAAGGGAGGATATACTTATGATAACAATAATGAAACTTCATTAAGACACTTTAGGAGTATAGAATGGATAATCAAGGACCTTAATGCAAACCCTGAAAAGTTTTTTGACAAGAAAATCTCTCAACAGTCTATTTATGAGTTTTATAATGCAAATGTTAAGAAGGATGTTTTTAAAAATTTACTGAATGTAAAGAATGATAATACCCCCTTATCTTATGTACTAATCATAGACGAGATCAATCGTGGTAATGTGTCTGCTATTTTTGGAGAGTTGATTACCTTAATAGAAGAGAGCAAGCGATTAGGGAAAGAAGAAGAATTACAAGTAACCTTACCTTATTCTAAAGATAAGTTTGGTGTGCCTGCTAATTTATATCTTATCGGTACGATGAATACTGCAGACAGAAGTGTAGAAGCTTTAGATACTGCTTTAAGACGTCGTTTTACTTTTGAGGAGATGATGCCTAACTATGAGGTAATCAAGTCAGAAAATAGTTTAGGAATTGATTTGAGAGAAGTATTAGAAACTATCAATGCTCGTATAGAAGTATTATTAGATAGAGATCACCTGATAGGTCATAGTTATTTCTTAGGAGTAGATTCTATAGATATATTAATGGCCCGTTTTAAGAATAACATTCTTCCTTTGCTTCAAGAGTATTTCTATGGAGATTATGGTAAGATAGGATTAGTGTTAGGAGAAGGCTTTGTGACTAAAATAGAAGAGATGAAGGTTAGGTTTGCTTCTTTTGACTATGATAGTGATATGTTTCAGAATAAGGTTACTTATGTATTGAAATCTATTGATAATGAAGAAGAATTTAGGATAGCGATAGATACACTTTTGATAAAAAATTAGAGATAAAGTGAGTAAACAAACAATTACTGTTTTTGAGCACCAAAAGTTACTAATAGGTGATGATATGTTTACAGAACAGCATCACAAGAGACTGTCTGATTTCTATGGAACAGCAGGTGTGCCTTTTTATTCTTTAATACACAAAGGGGTTAAGTTTAATCAAAATGTAGGAGTACTTCAGTTAGGAGACTTAACAATAGAAATATTACCTAAAGTAGAGAAGAATGAACAAAAAAAGGATATTTGGCGAAAGTTATTGATAGATATGATTTGGCGTGTAGGTTCGTTTAAAGCGCATACTCCTACAACAAGTAACTTATCTATTAAACCCAATGCAATTCTTGATGTATATATTGCGATGTACATACAAGAGATTAAGCGATTGATTCATCAAGGTTTGGTTAAAAAGTATAGAAGACAAGAAGGGAATACTTTAGCGCTAAAAGGAGGTATAGTATTTGGGAAACATGTACAGCAGAATTTGGTACATCAAGAACGTTTCTATACAAGACACAGTATGTATGATGTAAATCATGAATTGCATAAAGTTCTATATAAGGCTTTGCAATTGGTTAAGCGCATTAATACCAATGTAGCATTGGAGAGTGAGATAAATCAATTATTGTTTAATTTTCCTGAACAATTGGATTTAAAGATAACAGTAGGAACATTTGATAGGATAGTTCTCAATCGAAAAACAGTTGATTATGAAACAGCGTTGAGTATTGCAAAGTTGTTACTGCTCAATTATCATCCTGATATTAAAGGAGGAAATAATGAGGTATTGGCTTTGTTGTTTGATATGAATGTACTGTGGGAGCGTTTTGTATTTGTGACATTGCACAAATATTTGAAGAAAACTCATAAGGTAAGAGAACAAGTAAAGAAAGGTTTTTGGCAATCACAAACTGGTGACTATAAGAGTGTTAATATGTATGCTGATATCGTAATAACGAATAAGAAGGATTCTTCTCAGGTATTTGTTCTTGATACGAAGTGGAAAAATTTAGAGGGGTTGCCAAATGCATCAGTTGAGGATTTGCGACAGATGTTTGTGTACCACCATTTTTATGAAGCTAATAAGGTAGCATTAGTTTACCCAAGTCAAGATCTAAAAGTACAAGAAGGAACGTATTTAAAGAGAAGAGAAGGAGATCTGTGTTATATAATTCATTTAGGAGTAGGTGATTCTATACATAATTTTGAAGAGAGAGTTTGTGATGTGGTTAATAAGTGGATAGATAGGTAAAAATAAAACTAAGAAAGTCTGTTGTTTGATAGACTTTTTTATTGTTGTAAATATTAGATGTCATTGTAAAATCTTGATTAAGATATTACCTCGACTATCTTCGGGGCATTTTTTTTATCCCCCCTCCAAACATTACTAAAAACATCTTATCTTTCCTTTACTAATCAAAAAACAAAAAGTATGGAAAGTATTAAATTGGGAGCCTTTTCTGTTAGCTTAACAGTAAAGGATATTCACGTGTCCAAAGCATTCTATGAGAAGTTGGGGTTTTACCAACGTGGGGGAGATATCACGCAGAATTGGGTGGTGATGAAAAACGGAGATACCATAGTAGGATTGTTCCAAGGAATGTTTGATGCTAATATGCTGACGTTTAATCCTGGGTGGAATCAAGAGGCACAAAATATTGATGATTTTGTTGATGTACGCGATATTCAAAAACACCTGTTGGCACAAGGGGTGGAACTGCATACTAAAGCAGATGAATCAACTCAAGGACCTGCTTATGTTATTTTAGTGGATCCAGATGGTAATCCGATCTTAATAGACCAACACAGATAGGCGTTGCCTTTATAGCATAAAGAATCCCCATATTTCACTTGAAGTATGGGGATTTTTTTTGTAATCAATCAATAGGGGAAACTTTAGAAATGTGTGGGTGTACGATTACTGATGTTGTACTTATAGATGACACATTTAGTGGTGTTTACGGTTGATTGACAAACAGCTAATAATCATTTTAGGGTACTTGTTATTTCGCCATTTGTAAAGATATTTTAACACCCAAGCAATTATTTTTCTATATTGTATTCTCTTTCAGCTTACTAACGATAAGTGTAGAAACAAATTAAACCAAACTAAATTGAGTGAATTATGAAAAGAATCAAAGGAATTATAGTATTAGGGGCACTGTGTTGCCTGCCTTTTGGGACTGTTTTTGCTCAAGAAAAAAGGAGTGATATGAAAGAAGAAAAGGTGTTTTATGACGAAGATGACAAGCGATTGTACAAGCGTATTTTGAAGGATGAAAAAGGAAAGGTGGTTGAGGTGGAAGACAATGGTTTTATGATTGATGGTAAACCACAAAAGATGTATAAAGGGGTTTATAAAGAGGGTAAACCGTTTGAAGGGTATTTCAAAGAGGAAAAAATACTGTCTGAGATTAACTTGATTAACTATTATGAACAGGGAGAGCGAAAAGCACAGTATTCGTACGATTACTTGGCAAGAGATCAGTTTGCTGCTCCGTTTATGTACGATTTGGAAACGCTTTACGAAGGAGGAAAAGTTAAGAGTGGGCGAGTGTATAAGGAAGTTGAAGAGGGGAATGCTTTGGGAATTGTCAATTATGAAAACTTTGAAGAGAAGAGTCTGTTCATAGATCTGTTTGAGATGCATTATTTTAACCGCATTTCGTTTGAATTAACAGACGATCAGTTGTCAATTAAGGATATGAGCGGTGAGAGTTTGATAGTGGTTAAAAAGGTTGGTAATAAGCTTACGGCAGATTATTTTATCAAGGGGCAACACTTGTTTACGGCAAAACCGTTTATTGAAGTGGTAAAGAAGGGTTCTCCGTTGTCAATGACAGTGTATTACAAAGATAAGAAAGAGGTAGAACAGGAGTTTAGTTTTAAACGTTTGCCGTTTGATTCAAATATGGATCAGTTTGCTAATCAGTTTTTAACACCTATGTTTTTGCAGTTTCCGGCTGTGTTTGAAGGTTCACTTGAGCAGTTGTTAAGTGCTATTACAAGCAAGTTTGACGTGATTGCGAAAGACTTAAATGCTATTGAAAGCTTTGCCGATTTATTGCCGTTTAGTGTTTATCCGTTTGATGAAAAAAAGATAGTAGGTGTAGAGGAATACGATGAGAAAGGTCAGCTTGTAAAAGAGTAAATTGCTTTTTATATATAATTCAAAACTCCCTTGTTTAATTTGATTAACAAGGGAGTTTTTCTTTTTGTGCTATATGTATAAAATAGTAATCAAATTATGTTTATGATATTTAATTGAGAGGGGGATGAATAAAGGAAGGTATATAAATAAAAAACCTCAGAACGAATTCTGAGGTCAATATCTTATTTTATAGTGCTGCTTTATAGCAGAATGTATAAAGGGGCACTTCTGTCTTGCAAATTTACACCATTTTCTGTAAAATCCAAGTTTATATGAGTGTCAATAATTTTTTTTAACTTTTCATTATTTCTTTTTTCATTAACTATTGTATAAAAAGATTGTTCAAGTTCTTTTGTTCTATTAACGGAAATTTTACTGAGAATGAATAATATAAGTCTTAAAGAAGCATTTAAATTAGTTGTATTTCTTGATTTTATTCTAAATTGTTTATTTGGGATTCGCGCAATACCAGTTGGTTGATTATAATCAAAAAGGACATTACTATGAGAACATATATTACGAATATTTAGAATGGCTGTTAAATAGTCAATTAAGGTATTTGGCTCTCTTAATTGGTATGAATTAGTAATTGTACATTTTAATTCATTGCTTTTTAAATTAGAGTAAATTTTTAGTATTTGGCCAAAAGTTAAAAACTCCATAGTTTTCCATGCAGGAGCATATTTTTCGTCAGTATATTTGATATGGTGCTTTTTAATTATATTGTTCTTTACTTTTAATGTTTCATAGGATTTACATATATTGAAAACGATATTTTTATTTACAATTTTTTTATTAGAATACCAATTAGGTGTATCTAAATACATATTTGAAGTATGGTATATCAATTGTGTTCTAAAATGGACTTCTATTCTATAAATATATTTAAGTAAAAGATTCTTTAAGTCTATATCTAAGTAGTATAAATCAATGATATCATCTAGATTTGTTTTATCTGTAAAGTTGTGGGTTTTATCTTTTTCAAAGTAATACCAATAAAAACCTAAACGATAATAACCGATATCTAAAAGGTGTTCCTTTGCTTTGTCATAGTCAGGAATAATCATTCCTCTAGATTTTAGTATATTTATTTGGTCTTCAACGGTTGTAGCTATATTTCCCATTTCATTGATTTACACTTTATTAATGTAAATATATCAGATTAATAGTATTAAAGTGAAATAAAAAGGAGAAAAATGGATATTGATTTCTTAATTTATAAGGAATGTTTTTTTTCTTTTTGAGGAATAGATTAAAGCAATATAAAAATACCCTCTTTACGCGATGTGTAAAGAGGGTATTTTTGTTTTATACAAAACTATATCTATCTATTTTGTTGAACCAAACGGTTGATGCGTCCCATTAAGAAAATACTGATACAAGACACAATAATCACCATATAGGCTACTTTATCGTAATTGATTAATGGACTGGTAGCAGATTCTTGATAGACGATTAAGCCGGATATTGTGGCTGCGATACCTCCTGATATTTGTTGTATAGACGAGGAAATACTCATATAAGCCCCTCTGTCTTTAGAGTACGGAATAGCACTACTCAAAGCTGTTGCGGGTACCATACGACTCATAATTCCGATCATCATTAAGATATTCGTGGTTACCACTAACCAAAACGGGATTTGAAATAGGTTGGTGTACACAACAGATACGGTCATTAACCAAATACTGGCAATGGTAAACAAGCGGTATTTGTCCATACGGTCACTTAGTTTACCGATGAATGGCATTAAGGCAAGTGAGCTTATCCCTGATATCATAAATAATATAGGCAGCTGGTCTGGGTGTACGCCTAAGTTGTTTACTGCGAATATGGTTCCAAACGGCATTAGCATAAATCCTCCTACTGATAAGAAGCAGATTGACAAAAAGCCGATGCGGTAATCTTTGTGTTTTAACGTATGCCAAAGGTGAGCAACCACTTTTTTGTTTTGTTGCAATTTTAAGTGCTCTGTTACCGGTTTAAAGTAAATAGCAATGGCAAAGGCAATAAGGATAGACAAGCCGACAATCATAAAAAACGGCGCTTCCCAATACCATTTGTTAGCAATGTATAGTCCAATCGGAATACCCAATACTTGACTTGCTCCAAAGCCCATTTGTACGAAGCCCATAACGCGACCTCTTTGTTGTAAGCTAAACAAATCGGTGATAATAGCCATAGAGATAGAGCCTATTACTCCACCGAATAATCCGGTTACTATACGCGCCAGTACTAACGTAGTGTATGAATTTGCAAGAGCACAAAACAGGGTTCCGATGATAAACCCAACGTAAAAAAACAGCAGTAGCTTTTTACGGTCGAATCGGTCTGCAAAGCCTGCCGTTAGTAATCCCGCTATACCCGCACTAAACGCGTAGGCAGATACGGCAATACTAAAGTCTTTGGTATTCATATCTAAACTCTTTAACAGCAAATCACCTAAAGGAGCCATTACCATAAAGTCAAGGATTACGGTAAACTGCGTAATGGCAAGTATAAAAATGGCGAATTTCTGATAGCCGGTAAAAGCGTTATTTTGTGGTTCTGTCATATATAATGTGTTGTGCATTAATAGGGTGTATATTCACCTTTTTTAATGCGTATAAGTCAAATTGAGGTTTAGTGTAGAAACAACAGATGTGCCAAAACTACTAAACGAGGGCAAAGATAATTGTTTATTGCTGGGATTGACATTTGAAAATGTTAATGCTGTAAATAATAAATGTGCTGATTTATTCAAGAAAAGTGCCATTTTGATTTTCGGGAAAAATGATTTGATTTTTAGCAGAACGCTATTTTATGGCGAGTGATAAATATCGAAATGAAATAAAGTATAGGTCCCTAAAATATCCCTCTTTTGTGCTATTTTTTTTCGTTAAAAAGAGGGTTAAAGCCCTTTTTTAATCTGATTTTAAACTTCTTTTTCTTGTGGAAACACCAATGAATGTGTTTTGTGTTTTTTCTATTAAAAATAAGCTGTGTTACTTTTTTTCTTATTTCAGCTTATAATTTGAGGTTGTTTTCTAATTTTTTTAGTGGATGTTATGCAATTTTTCAGAAATATAAGAAGATATTTAAAGTTGCGTAAAATAGTTGTAAAATCATAAAATTTTGTGAACCCCTATTTTATGGTAGAATAGTCAAGATTTGTGCTATTTGTGCCTTGAGATACCTCGTAATTTTGTACTGTTTTAATAACGAAAGTGTGATTATTATTAAGCCTTCAGTTAGACTTAACAGAGGAAAAGGATTAAAACATTCATTAGCTATTGGGCACATTTTAGTAAAGAAAAGTGTAAGTGCCGTATCTGACATTTTATAGCTACTATATATATTCTAATTTATTGGACAAAAAATAAGGTTTTTTATGCAAAGTGTGATTTTGCAGTTAAAAAGGGCCTGGATTTTGCGATGAATATATTGACTCATATTTTATTGTAATTAAAGACGTATTGAAGTTATGCACGAATTAACAATCGTAAAAGATATTTTTTCAACACTTGAAGAGCATTATCAAGCGAAAAGTGAAGATATCGTCAAAATAGAAATTACAGCGGGTTTATTGTCAAATGTACAACCTGTTCTTATTCAAAATGCTTTTGATGCTTTTATAGCAGATAATGAAACGTATAAGGATATGGAACTGGATGTGGTAGTACAAGATATCATTGCCCATTGTGATTCCTGCAATAAGGATTTTAAAGTCGAGTTTCACAAGTTCGTATGTCCTTGTGGACAACCTTCGTCAAACATTGTACAAGGAAATGACTTATTTATATCAAAAGTAATATTTAAACAAGCTTAAAAATTAATACTATGGCTAGCAATCCAAAAAGTTTAGGAAACCGTGTAGGTTCACTTCAATGTGATAATACAACTCTTCACTTATTAAAAGCAAATGACTATGTAGCAAATGCTATTCGTGAGAAATTGAAAAATGTATGTGTGATTAATGTTTGTTCTTCTCCTGGATCTGGTAAAACTACTTTGATGCAAGAAACTGGTAAGAGATTAGCGAATGAAATAAACATTTCTGTATTAGTTGGTGACCCTGAAACGGATAGAGATGCAGTACGTATGCAAGAGGTAGGGATTAATGCTTTGCAAATTGTAACAGGTGGTATGTGTCACATTGAAGCACAAATGATTCTTCAAGCGTTAGACCACATCGACTTAAGCGAAACAGACTTGTTGTTTATCGAAAACGTAGGTAACTTATTATGTCCGTCTGCTTTTGACTTAGGAGAGGATTACCGCGTTACTTTATTGGCGACTACTGAAGGGGATGACAAACCTAAAAAATACCCAAGAATGTTCTTAACAAGTGAGTTAATGGTTGTTTCTAAAGCCGACTTATTACCTTACGTACCTTTTACAGTAGAGAACGTTACTAAAGATGCAAGAGAAGTAAACCCTAATATTGAGGTGCTTACAATCAGTACTTTAAAAGGAGACGGAATGGACCAATGGTGTCAATGGTTGAAAGATAAAGTAGCTGAGAAAAAAGCTAAAAATACTGAAGAGTAATTCCTTTATGCAAGAAGTTATTCTAATAGATGAGGTTCTGTCTGCTGAAGTAGGTTGTTCAAATGAAGTTGCTGATGTGTTTGAGATTGAATGGTTTGAAACGCAAAAGCAATTGATTAAAAGACAGACTAAGCAGGGGGTAGAACTTCATCTTACTAAAACAGTGAATAGAGATTGGCAACAGGGAGATTTGCTTTGTGCAAATGGGGTTTGCTTGGCTAAAATAGCTGTAAAACCTGCCTTGTGTATTGTCTTTTCTTCTGATGTAGAGCGCGAAGTAGCAGATTTTTGTTACTATATAGGCAACAGGCACTTACCGTTGTTTACCGATGCTGACAAGAAATCGTTTACCGTGCCTTATGACGGGAATTTATACGAGCAATTACTTGCTAAACTAAATGACAAAATCAGCTTACAAGAAAAAACTTTGTTGATGCAAAACGAAGTGAAGAATGTGAGAAAACTAATAAAACTATCCAATGAAAAATAAACAATTTCTATTCTTCGCACTTGTGATGATTAGCGCCGTTTTTACAAATGCGTGTAAATCTAAAGTAGAAGAGAAAGAGCAAGTGCAAGAAACAAGTGTTACTGCGTTAGACTGTAGAGATAAAGAGATTACGCTTGACGCTGTGGCACAACGCATTGTTGTTCTTTATGACCCGCTTGTAGATGATATCTATATGTTAGGAGCTCAAGATAAATTAGTGGGTATTCCGCAACAAGTATATCAAAAAGAAGATACGTTTTCTTTTTTGTCTAAACTGGATAAGAGAATTGCCAATAAAGAGATTGCTACACCGAGTTTTGGTGGTGGTTCAAGTAATATAGAGTCAATTATCGGGTTACAACCTGATTTGGTTATTACGTTTGACAAAGACATTGAAACAGTAGAGCAGTTAGAGCAATTGGGAATCAAAGTATATACGGTATCAAGCAAGAGTCAGGAAGTTATTTATAAGGAATTGATAGGAATGGCGACGTTATTAGGTAAAAAAGAACGTGCTGAAGAAATTGTTACTTATATCAGAGCAGAGGTAGCAAAAATGCAAACAGCTAAGTTCGAGAATCCTAAAACAGCTTATTACGCTTGGTCTAAGGGGCGTGTGTTATCAACTTCAGGAAAGGGTACTTTAATGGATTTAGCAATTAATTTGTCTGGAGCAGTAAATGCTTGTCCTTTAGAAATGGAGGCGCCAAATGTAGGAGCTGAGACTTTGTACAAATGGAATCCAGATATCATTATCCTTTGGGACTCAAGTCAAAACGATGTGTATAGTTTGAAAGAATTAGAAAACTTGCCAGCAGTTAAAAACAAACACGTATATGAAATGTACCCAACATTCTATTACGACCCCCACACAGTTAAGTTTTTACTGTTTGCTAAGCAAGTGCGCAACTGGTGTTACAACGAAAAATCGGCAGATGAACTGAATGTTGAAATACAAGAAGTGTTGAAAGAGCTATATAAAACGAATAATTAGTTAGATAAATAGAATATGGGGAATAAGCTAAAAGTAGCGTTATTATGGGTAGTTCCTATCGTTTTAGTCATAGGTTCACTGTTGTTAGGTTCAACAGAAAACCTGAGTCTAAGCGAGTTGCTACACTATGCTGGGCGAATGTTTGCACGTTGGCAAGGGCAGGATATAGCTACAAGTCCAATCGAGACTATTTTATGGAAGGTAAGAATGCCACGTATCATCTTGACTTTTTTAGTAGGGGCTTCTTTAGCGTCTGCTGGTGGTGTATTACAAGCCATTTTTAGAAACCCAATTGTAGATCCTTTTACGTTAGGTATCTCCTCTGGGGCTGCTTTTGGAGCGGCGTTGGCAATGCTTTTTCCCTTTATGTCTATTAACTTATCTGCTTTTGCCTTTGGTGTGTGTGCTGTTTTAATGACGTATGGTGTTTCCTATGCTGGTAGTCGTACTTCAATTGTAAGTATGGTATTGTCAGGAATTATCATATCCGGAATTTTCACAGCTTTACTAACGCTATTGCAATATTTAAGTGATCCGTATAAGTTGCAAGCGATTATACAATGGACAATGGGTAATTTACACACAGCCTCTTGGTCAAAAGTAAATATGGCTGTTTATCCTATTGTAATCGGACTGGCGGTGATTGTCTTTTTAAGATGGAAGCTTAACTTATTGTCGTTAGGAGACAACGAAGCACTGGCGGTAGGGGTTAATCCAAAAGTATTAAAGCTGGTGTTAATTGCCGTATCTACTATGATTACAGCTTCGTCTGTAGCTGCAGTAGGTGTAATTAGCTTGTTTGGATTAATTGTACCTCATATCAGTAGAATGATTTTCGGACCAGATAACAGTATTTGTGTTTGGGCAAATATTAGTATAGGGGGAGCATTCTTATTGGTAATTGATGATTTTTCAAGGGCTATAATGCCGTTTGAGATACCTGTAGGCGTATTTACAATGTTGATTGGAGCACCTATTTTTATCTACTTAATGAAGAAAAGTTTAATGAATTGGAACGGATGAGCAGTATAATTTCAATAAAAGACTTGAGTTTTTCGTACGGAAAAGAACAAGTGTTGAACAAGGTAAATGTTCAGTTTGCAAAAGGAGAGTTTTCTATTATTCTGGGTAGAAATGGTAGTGGTAAATCAACGCTGTTTAATGTGTTAGCAGGGTTGGAACAAAAATATACTGGTGAAATTATCATTGGTGATACGGAGAGAAGAAAGATTAAACCGGGACAACAACAAGGAATTCGCCTTGGGTTTTTAACACAGTTTCACCAAACGACCTTTCCTTTTAAAGTGAAAGACGTGATTCTGACGGGTCGTGCTTCTTTTTCTAAGTTTTCACCCAGTGAGGAGGACCACCAAGCGGTAGAGGATGTGTTGAATCAGTTTGACTTAGTCCACTTGAAAGACAAGGCATATACGTCATTGTCTGGGGGAGAGCGACAATTGGTTTTACTGTGCCGCGTATTGGTTCAAAAACCAGATGTATTGTTGTTAGATGAACCAACAAATCACTTAGACTTACATTATCAAGTGGCTGTATTAGAGTGTGTACGTGCCTTGGTAGATCAAGGGACTACGGTACTTTGTGTGATGCACGACCCCAATATGGCATTTATGTATGGTGATAAGTTTTACTTAACGGAGAACAAGCGCCTTTTAGACGTAAATACGTGTGAACAAGAAGAATTGCACGAGTTACTTGAAAAGACGTATAAGTTGCCGTTGACGTATTTACAGAATAATGGGCGACCATTATATGTTCCTTCAAGAAAGAAATAAGATGGAAAAAATACAGGTTAGCAAAGTAACGCAGGCAGACGCTCAGGAGATATTACAATACGTAATAGAATTTAGAAAAGGGTTGTTTCCCATGCTCGACCCTGCTAAAGTACCGGGCGACTTAGCCAATTTTAACGAGGTGTATATCAATAACCCTAAGGGTGTTTTTTTACAAGCTCGCGATGAACAAGGAAACTTAATTGGCGTAATTGGTATGATGGAATACGATCACCGTTTTCCGTATTTAGATTACAGTCAATATACTACAGTAGAAGTAGCTCGCTTATTTGTGGAGCCTGCTTATAGACGTAAGAAAATAGCACAACTCTTGGTTGACGAACTTAAAAAAGTTGCTATTGACAAGGGCATCAATATGTTGTACCTACACACACATCCGTTTTTGACTGGCGCTTTTGAGTTCTGGCAAAAACAAGGATTCCGCTTGATTAAGGATGCAGAAGAAGGAGGTTTCTCTACGCTTCACATGGAGCATCCACTGTAAAAAAGAAACAACAAAAACCACTAAATAGATGAAACAAAAATCACTTTTTTGGAAGTTATCAATCCTATTGGTATTTCTTCCCATGATTTCTATTGCCCAAGTTTCCGAAACTGTTTTCGGAGTAATTCTAAATGGAAAGGGTAAGCCTATTGCAGATGTATTGGTTGCAGCACCACAAAAAGCGCTGATGACAGAAAGCAATGACAAAGGGGAGTTCCGCTTTGGAGATAAAGTTGAGTTGCCAGTTGATATTGAATTAACGGCAATTGGCTACAAAACAAAAGTTGTAACACTTAAAGAAGGAGTTTACAGTGCGGATAAAGGGATGAGTATCACTTTAGAAGACGATAAACAACAATTAGATGAGGTATTGGTAACAATCCGCCGTGATAATTCGTACTTGACAAATAGTACTGTATTAGGAGGGAAGTTTAGCGGTAAGTTGAAAGACTTAGCACAGTCAGTATCCGTTGTTTCAAGTGAGTTGATGGAAGATAAACAAGCGTTTCAAGTAACCGATGTGGTACAAGATTTAGCAGGTGTAACACAAGCATCTTCTTATGATGAATTTGTTGTACGTGGGTTTAAATCAGGATACGACAATGGGATGCGTTTGATGAACGGACTTCGTTCTGCTTACGGATTTGGAGAGAGTTACTACCGTTCACCGATGACAATCAACTTAGAAAGTGTTGAGGTGTTAAAAGGACCTGGAGCTTCGTTATTTGGAGATATTTCACCTGGTGGAACAATTAATATGGTTACTAAAAAACCGTTAGAAGAACACAAAGGATTAGTTACGATAGCTGCTGGTAGTTTTCAAACATTGAGAACAACGTTAGACGTAGGTGGTCCATTAGATAAAGAAAAGAGAATATTATACCGTTTGAATGCTGGTTATGAGGATTCTAAAACATTTAGAGATATCAATAACCGCAAGAACTTTGCTGTAGCACCATCGTTTACCTTCAAACCAGTTGACGGAACACAGATTGATGTAGATTTAATCTTTGACCAGTTTAACGGGTATTTGGATAGAGGAATGAGTATCAAAGGAAAAGATTTGTACGCTTTACCTCAGTCGTTTACGTTGAGCCAACCGTCAGATTTCTTTAAAACGAAAACAACTACGTTAAGTGGTCGTTTATCACAACGCATCGTTGACAATTTAAACCTATATGTAAACTATCAAAAGTCTATCTATCAAGAGGATTTGAACGAGCATAGAACGCTGAACTCTTTTGCAGATGAGGCACAGACTATTGTGAACTTGCGTTATTTTGACCGTCACGGGAAAGAGTACACAGACAACTTAGTATCTTATTTAAAATGGGATATCTACGGTAAAAACTTTGATAACCACATTGTATTTGGTGTTGATTACGCTCAGTATAAAGGAGATAAGAACAGTTGGCAACGTGAGGCGAGAACAAAAGAAGTAGATGGAAAGATTGTTCCGTTGACATTTGATACAAACAACCCAGTGTACCAAGGAGCAGATACAAGTACGTATGTGTGGAGATCAAACTCTCAGTACCCATTTATGAGTCCGTATAAAAGTACAGGAATTTACGTACAAGACCAGATGAGTATTGGTGAGCGTTTCAAAATGGTATTAGGATTGCGTCACGAAAATTACAGATCAGAAAGTACAAACTTAAACGACGATTACACAGCAACACAAAACGTGTGGTTGCCAAGAGTTGGAATGACGTATAAGATTAATGAGCAAATCAACTACTTTGCAAGTTACTCACAAGGATACGTACCAGTAGCGGCAAACTTTGTAGTGAACCACAAAGATTACGGTTCAGATACTCCGTTTAAAGCAGAGCGTAGTTTCCAAGTAGAAACAGGAGCAAAAGCAGGGTTTTTAAATAACCAATTGCAAATGGACTTGTCTTTGTTTAGAATTGAAAGACAAAATATGTTGATTGGAACAGGGCGTGTAAGCGATGCAGGATTACCAGTGTACAGACAATCAGGAAAGGTTGTGTCTCAAGGAGTTGAGTTAGACGTACGTGGACAAATTACGAAAGAGTTTCAGGTTATGGCCAACTACACCTTTAACGACACCAAAGTAAAAGACTCTGAGATTCCGTCAGAAGTAGGACAATCACTACCAGGAGCACCAAGAAATTCGGCAAGCGTTTGGATGAAATACGTTTTCTCAGACACTGCGTTAAAAGGATTAGGATTTGGAGCAGGTGTGTACTACGTTGACCAAAGAAGATTAAGTGATAGTTCAGAAAAGAACGCACAAGGAGAAGCAGTTTGGGGGTATTTACCATCATACACAACAGCTAACGTAGCCTTGTACTATCACATCAATAAATTTAAAGTAGCTGTGAATGTAAATAACGTATTTGACAAATATTACTTCTTAGGAGGATTTGACTACACACGTGTATTTGCAGGAGCACCGAGAAACGTAATGGTTTCTTTAGGATATAACTTTTAGTTAGCTTGGCCGAAAGGTCAGACAGATTTTTAATTTTTAATTGCATATTTTAAGCAGTGGTGGGCGTTTGCCTGCTGCTGCTTTTATTTTGAGGAGGTGTCTTTTGGAAGAAAGACACAGTAGAAAGTTAGGGGCTAAGCATAAACATCAATTTTTTAAAAAAAGCGAGATAAACGAAGCTTTAAAAGGTGTTGCATTGGATTGTGTTTGTGATTAAGAACATATCAAAGCCCAGTTTTAAACGGACCATGTTCGACACATCTACCACACAAGTACCACATTAGTTCGAAAAAAGCCCTTTTTCTCGAAGGAGTGTGGTACTTGTGTGGTAGTAATGTGGTATCAGTGTAAAAGAAGATAGTAATAACAGAGCTTAAAAAGGTGTCTACAAAAGAATATTTATTACAAGAGAAAGGTACTTTTAAAACGCGATAACCAATTCATTTAAAAAGCAAATAAAAGGCGTTGTACTAAAAGTAGTGAATTAGATTAAAAGATGAGTTTTTAGTAAAATGAGCTATAAGGTTTTGTAGAAACTTCTTACAAGGCGTATTTTTACTTAATTTTTTATAATTAATTCCCAATATGTACCTAAAAAAAGGAAATAGCACGTTTCTTGTTGGTCAAAAAAAGTCATTTACGCGAAGTAAAAGAAGCTTTATTTCTCGTAATGCCAAGTATATCAGGGTTGTTAGGCTTTTTTAAACAGAAAAATGGATGAAAAAAAACAAAAAAAAAGTGATAAAAACCTATTTTATGGTAGTATAGTCAAGATTTGTGCTATCACCATAGTACTTGTCGGTTTTATCTTTGTACATATAATTTCAGTAGAATAAACAACAACAAAATCTTGTATGAAAGAGATAATTTATTTTATCGTTTTAAGTTTCTCTCTTCTTTGTTTTGGTTTGACATCAACTAACCAAAACAGAGGAGGCGTACGAGGTGAAGTAAACTCTGCTGTACAATTTTCGACAACAAAGGTTTCTTCGGAACACATATATAAAATAAGCCAACATCCCCACGTTGGTATCGAACTTGAATTAAGTGAAGATACAAACACAGCAGAATTTATCGGATTATTGATAGAGAACGCTTTGGCTTATTTCTTTTTTAACAATGTAGATTACTCTCCAAAAGGACTTCTTAATGGACAGAATGAACAATGTGCTCACTTACTGCAGTATAGAGCCAAGTACATCCTGTACCATTCTTTTAAACTACCTATCGTATAATCACTATTTAGTGATCCTTAGGTCTTTAACACTCATTGTGTTAAAGAATACTTATCAATGAAAATTTTAAGCTAATCGGCATCGTTTATGATGTTGGTTAAGATAACTATTGTTCAATTTTAAATAAATTCTGTATGCACTTAGTACCAAGAGAAACAGAGAAATTGTTATTGCATTTAGCAGGAGAACTTGCTAAAAAGCGTAAAGCAAGAGGGTTGAAACTTAACTACCCTGAGTCAATTGCCTTCATTAGTAGCGAATTATTAGAAGCTGCACGTGATGGAAGATCAGTTGCTGAATTAATGCAATTCGGAGCTACTTTATTAACACGTGATGACGTAATGGAAGGAATTCCAGAAATGATCCACGATGTTCAAATCGAAGCTACTTTCCCAGACGGAACAAAATTAGTAACTGTTCACAATCCTATTCGTTAATTTAAAAATTAGTAAAAATGATTCCAGGAGAATATTTTATTAGAGAAGAAGATGTTGTATGCAACGAAGGTAGAGAGATTACTAAAATCGTTGTAGTTAACACAGGAGATAGACCAATTCAAGTTGGTTCACACTACCATTTTTTTGAAGTAAATAAGATGATGGAGTTTGACAGAGCAGCTGCTTTCGGAAAACGCTTAAACATTATTGCAAGTACTGCTGTTCGTTTTGAACCAGGAGAAGAAAAAGAAGTTGCACTTGTGCCATACGCAGGTTTAAGAAAAATCTACGGACACAATGATTTAGCAAACGGAGAGACAATCTCAGAAGAAGCTAAAATTGCAGCAGTTAAAAAAATGGAGAAAAATCACTTTAAAAACAAAAAATCATGAGTTTAAACGTAAGTAGAGTAAACTACAGCGCTATATTCGGACCTACAGTGGGTGATAAAGTGCGTTTAGGTGACACAGATATTATCATTGAAGTTGAAAAAGACTTCTCAAGTTACGGAGATGAAGTAAAATTTGGTGGAGGTAAAACTGTAAGAGATGGTATGTTACAGTCATCTAATCACATGGCTGAGGAAGGTGTACTTGATATGGTTATCACAGGAGTTCTTATCATTGACCACTGGGGAATTGTAAAAGGAGATATCGGTATCAAAGGTGGAAAAATCGTTGGTGTTGGTAGAGCTGGTAACCCAGACACAATGGACGGTGTAACTGAAAATATGATCATCGGAGCATCTACAGAAGTTCACGGTGGAGCTGGATACATTATGACTCCAGGAGGTATTGATACACACATTCACTACATCAGCCCAACACAAATTGAAACTGCGCTTTTCAGTGGTGTAACTACAATGATCGGTGGTGGTACAGGACCAGCAGATGGAACTAACGCAACTACTGTTACTCCAGGTAAATGGAATATGAAACGTATGTTACAAGCAGTTGATGGATTGCCAATGAACTTTGGTTTCTTTGGAAAAGGAAACGTAGGAGCAGAGCAACCAATCATCGAGCAAATCGAAGCTGGAGCATTAGGAGTTAAGATCCACGAAGACTGGGGAGCAACTCCTGCTACAATTGACAGAGCGTTATCAGTTGCTGATAAATACGATGTTCAGGTAGCTATCCACACAGATACATTAAACGAAGCTGGTTTCTTAGAAGACACAATGCAAGCGATTAATGGACGTGTTATTCACACTTTCCACACTGAAGGAGCTGGTGGAGGTCACGCACCTGATATCATCAAAGCAGCAATGTACCCTAACGTATTACCTGCTTCTACAAACCCAACTCGTCCGTTTACAAAAAATACAATTGACGAGCACTTAGATATGCTTATGGTATGTCACCACTTAAGCAAAAATATCCCTGAGGATGTTGCTTTCGCTGACTCTCGTATCCGTCCTGAAACTATTGCAGCTGAGGATATCTTACAAGATCACGGTGTATTCAGTATTATGAGTTCTGACTCTCAAGCAATGGGTCGTGTTGGTGAGGTTATCACAAGAACGTGGCAAACTGCTGATAAGATGAAAAAACAAACTGGATTCTTACCAGAAGATGAAAGTGCTGAAAACGATAACTACAGAGCAAAAAGATACGTTGCTAAATATACTATCAACCCTGCAATTGCTCACGGTATTTCTAACTACATCGGATCTATCGAACCAGGTAAAATTGCCGATATGGTACTTTGGAAACCAGCTTTATTTGGAGCTAAACCAGAGATGATTATCAAAGGTGGTATGATTGTAGCTTCTAAAATGGGAGACGCTAATGCATCTATCCCAACGCCACAACCAATCATCATCAGAACAATGTTTGGTGGATTAGGAAAAGCAGTTAAAAACACTTGTTTCAACTTCGTTTCTCAAGCTTCTTTAGAAAAAGGAATCCAAGAAGAATACGGATTAGACAAAACTTTATTACCAGTAGCTAACTGTCGTAATATCTCTAAGAAAGATATGATTCACAATGACGCAACACCAGAGATCATTGTAAATCCAGAAAACTACGAAGTAACAATTGACGGTAAAAAAATTACAAGTAAACCAATTGACGAAGTGTCTTTAGGACAACGTTACTTCTTATTTTAATAATACAATCAAGGTGTAAACCTTTTGCACCTTGATCTTTTAAACCTTTTTAAAGCATTAGCTGTTACTGCTAATAGCTAATGCTTCATCAAGGCAAGCAGAAAAGGAATATAAAAAAGTCTCTCATTTATCATGATTATAACAAAAGCATTGCGCAATGATATCACAGCCTTAGACAATTCGGAAGTCGATGTATTGTCTATTGAGTGGTTTCAAACTCAGAAGAGAATACAACGATTGCGAACAGCGTCAGGAAGGGAAGTGGCGATTAAGTTTATGGACAAAGGTCAAGAACTAAGACACGGAGATGTTTTAGTTGACGATGAAACAGGAATGGTTGTCGTTCGCGTTCTCCCTTGTGACTCAATCGTAGTGCAGTTTGATGATCTTTTAAATTTAGGTTTAGTAGCTTATGAAGTAGGAAACAAACATTTAGCTCTTTTTGTAAAGGAGAATAAGCTGCTAATGCCTTTTGAAAGACCGATTTATTTATGGCTACAACAACAAGGATATGCACCAAGTGTTCAATCTGAAGTATTATTACACAAGTTGAATGCTAATGTAGATCCTGGCCATAATAAACGCTTTTCTTTTCAAATGTCAAAAACTATAATGTCAATAAAATAATAATTACTATGCAGAGTCAGTTTTTAGGAAGATTATTACACTTATCAGATCCTACTTTACCCATAGGTGGTTACACTCACTCAAACGGGTTAGAAACTTATGTACAAGAAGGACTTGTGAATAGTAAGGTAACTGCAGAAGAATATGTTAGACATAACTTGTGGTATAACCTTAAATATAATGATGCCGCTATCATGAAATTAGCTTACGACGCTGCTTCAAAAGGGGATTTAGCTGAATTAATCAAGCTTGATCAAGAGTGTAACGCACTAAAAAGCCCAATGGAAGTACGCCAAGGAAGTCAAAAATTGGGAGTGAGGTTGTTTAAAATATTCTCGAGATATGTAGATGATCCATTGGTAGAACAATGGGGACAAATTATCAGAGAAAAGAAAGCTTATAGCCACTATTGTGTTCTATTCGGAATGTTTGCTTACTTAATGGAACTTCCTATTGTAGAGGCTATGCACGCTTATTATTACAATGCTGCAATTGGTATGGTAACCAATGCCGTAAAACTTGTACCACTTGGTCAGTTAGACGGACAAGATATTCTATACTATTTGCACGATGATTTATGGACGTTGAGCCAAGAGTCCCTAAACCTTGACCGTAACTTAATTGGATTGTGTAATGTAGGTTTTGATATTCGTTGTATGCAACACGAAAACCTTTATTCTCGATTGTATTTATCATAATAAAACTCATAGAAAATGGAAACTAGAAAATATGTTAAAATTGGAGTAGGAGGACCAGTAGGTTCAGGTAAAACTGCTTTATTAGAAAGTTTAAGTCGTCGTTTATTGAATGAGTATGACTTAGCTGTAATCACAAACGATATTTATACAAAAGAAGATGCGAAGTTT
Source organism: Myroides sp. C1519 (assembly GCF_038039755.1). Taxonomy (NCBI): domain Bacteria; kingdom Pseudomonadati; phylum Bacteroidota; class Flavobacteriia; order Flavobacteriales; family Flavobacteriaceae; genus Myroides; species Myroides sp. C1519. The sequence goes on along the minus strand of NZ_JBBPHM010000001.1, from coordinate 264,372 downwards.
ATGGCAGAAAACAGTTTGTTGCCAGCAGACCGTATCATCGGAGTTGAAACAGGTGGATGTCCTCACACAGCAATTAGAGAAGACGCAAGTATGAACTTAGAAGCTGTTGATGAATTAGCACACCGTTTTCCAAACTTAGAGTTAATCTTAATCGAGAGTGGAGGAGATAACTTATCATCTACTTACAGTCCAGATTTAGCTGATATCACAATTTTCGTGCTTGACGTAGCAGAAGGAGAAAAAATGCCTCGTAAAGGTGGACCAGCTATTACACGATCAGACTTATTGTTGATCAATAAAATTGACTTAGCCCCTTATGTAGGAGCAAGATTAGAAGTAATGGAAGCAGACGCACGCTTAATGCGTAAAGGAGCTCCATTTGTATTCTCAAACTTAAAAACAGGAGAAGGACTTGATGCTATTATCGGTTGGATTAAAAAATATGCTCTTTTAGAGGATGTTGAAGAACCAAATTTAAAACGATAAGTATGGTATGTTCTTTAGATATTAAAGTTGAGCAACGTGACGGTGTATCCTTCTTAAAGGATGCATACGTTACTCAACCATTCAGAATTGTTCCAGTGGGACAATATCGTCGTGATAAGGCAGCTTATCTGATGATTATGAGTTCATCACCGGGATTGTTAGACGGAGATGACCACAGACTTGAAGTGAAAGTGGCAGAGAACTCGAAGTTACAATTGCAAACGCAAGCGTACCAACGTTTATTCCACATGAAAAATAAGTCAACACAAACAATGGCTATCAACCTTGAAAAAGGAGCTGCCTTTGCTTATGTACCTCACCCTGTTGTACCTCAGAATTCATCAACATTCATTAGTCACAACATCGTTAATCTGGCAGAAGATTGCCAATTCTTATTAAGTGATATTGTTACTTGTGGACGTAAGATGTCTGGAGAACAGTTTGAGTACAATCACTTTCAAAACTTAACAGAAGTTTTCGTAGACAATGAAATGGTCTTAAAAGACAATGTGTTGTTACAACCTGAGTTGATGCCTATTCAAGGATTGGGAATTTTAGAAGGTTTTACACACCAAGGAACATTGATTTACTGTAACACAGCTAATGTGTCAGTAGAAGAATACATCACTTACTTCCACGCTCAGTACAAAGACGTTGAAAACATCGTTTTTGGAATTAGTAAAACAGAGCAAGATGGCTTTGTAGTAAGGATACTTGGTTATGGTGCAGAACAACTATTCAACATCTTTCAGGAGATTCAACAAAAACTGTGGAGTGAACTATTCCTATAAAAAAGAGTTCAAAAATTTTATATTTTAAAGTACGTTTATGAAAACGATTGTTAGTCATTATTACAATGCATTGTTCAAAGGATTTGGACAAATTATGTTACAAGGAAACGCAATAACAGGAATCTTATTTATTGCAGCTATTTTTTACGATTCAGCACTAATGGGAGTAGCTGGTATTGTGAGTAACTTAGTAGGTATCGGAACTGCAAAGTTGATGAAGTTCAATGATGAAGATATCGAAAACGGACTATACGGTTTTAACGCAAGTTTAATCGGGGTAGCCCTAATCTTCTACTTCCAATCTAATATTTGGGTGTGGTTGGCTATTGTTTTAGCATCGGTAATAGCTACTATCGCAATGGGTTATGCTGTAAAATACAAACTACCAGCATATACATTTCCATTCGTAGGAATGACTTGGATTACACTTTTTGTGTTAAGTATCCCAGAATTAGCTATCCCTTCAGTGCCAGAACACTTCGTTGACATTCAAGAATTAGACGATTTCTTAATTGAAGGACACGCCTTCGGACAAGTAATTTTCCAAGGAAGCTTCATAGCAGGTGTTATCTTCTTTTTAGGAGTATTCATCAGTAAGCCGATCAATGCGCTATACGCTTTTGTAGCAGTAATGATTAGTGTTTTCATTTCTCACTACGTTGATATCTCAGACGATTTAGTAAAAGAAGGAGTTTTAAGTTTCAACGCTGTACTTTGTGGTATTGCAATGGGAGGAGACAAAGTTAGAGACGGAATTTACGTTTTAGTAAGTGTAACTATTGCAACGTATATTGACGCTTTAATGATAGAATATGGATGGACAGCCTTAACGTTCCCATTTGTGTTTTCAATGTGGTTAATGTATCCAATCAGAAGATTTGATGGATGGTTAGTCGATAAATATTTTTCTAAAAAGCAAGAAATAGCATAGAAAAGTCTTTTTTTATTACAATTATAACACATTAAGACCTTTGTATTGCTTAATTTAGCTTTGATTAATAAAGAAAACAAGGTCTTTAATTTTATATCCAATATGTCAAAACCTTCAATACAAATTCTAAATAATTATCAGTACAAAAAGCTGTTTTTGCCAGATATTAATGAGCACAGCCTTTTTAATGAGAGTAAAATACAGATATATCGTATTGAGGATTATTTGAGAGGCATCGTAATGCCAGTTATCCCGTACCGTACTACGTTTAACTTTATGATTTTTGTAACCACAGGTACCCTAACGCAACACCTTGAAAGTGGAGCGTATACCTTAATTGCAGGAGACGTAATCAACGTAAAACAAGGGAATATTACAGCTACGTTGTCTATATCGGAAGACATAGAAGGCTTCTTTGTTGTTTACGAGAGTGAGGTTATCACCGATATTTCTTTAGGTAGTACAGATTTACAATTCTTTACAATGAACCCTTATGTAGTTTTAGACGACACCAATGCCAATTGGGTTAGACGCGTATTAGAACTGCTGGAAGAGGAAGTAAATGGCGAAACTAAAGATATGGAAATCAGTATAGCGTTATTGCTAACTGTCTTAAAGAAAATCATTAGAACAGATATTGAGAATAAGACCCCAATGACAAGGCAGTTAGACATTGCCTTTAAATTCAGAGAGTTGGTACAGAAATTTCATATCGACCATAAAAATGTGCTGTTCTACGCAAACCTTCTCCACATTTCAGAGAACTATCTCAACAAATGCGTCAAGGAAGCAACAAACAAACCCCCGAAGCAGTGGATCAATGAAATTAGTATTCTGCACAGTCAAATCTTATTACAAGATAAGATCAGAGATATCGCTGGTATTGCCTTTGAATTAGGCTATAGTTCAGCCTCGTACTTTACTCGTTTATTCAAGAAAGTAACAGCATACTCGCCAAGCGATTATCGAAAACAGAAGTTTATTTTGTAGTAAAAAACATATATAACCCAAAAGCACCTTTTCAATTGATTAGGTGCTTTTTTTGTTTCTTTTTGGTATCAAGACAAAAAGAAAAGAGAAGAAATAGAAAAACGAAGTTTTTCAAAAAGTATGAAAGCACATCTTTCAAAAAACAATTCATTTGATATTCTCCTTCAAACTACCTACATTAGAAGTCTAAAACTTACGCTATGTTCAACACAACAACATATAAAAACAGAAGAGAGAAATTAGCTGATAATGTACAAGCTAAAGGCCTTTTATTATTTTTGGGAAACATTGAAAACCCAGTAAACTTCGAAGACAACACCTATCACTTCAGACAAGATAGTTCGTTTTTATACTATTTTGGCATCCAACAACCCCATTTAGCAGCAATCATCGACTTAGACGAAAACAAAACAATTGTCTTTGGAGATGAGATGTCAATTGACGCAATCGTGTGGATGGGACGCCAAGAAACACTAAAAGAGAAATGCGCAAAAGCAGGAGTAGAGGAAACTCGCCCTTTTGCAGACTTATATACGTACCTTAAAAAGGCACAAAACGCACAACGCTTAGTGCATTACCTGCCACCATATCAGTCGGTAAACAAAATATTGTTAAGTGATTTATTAGAATTGCCAATCAAACAATTATCGCCATCCGTGCCAATGATTAAGGCCATTGTAGCACAAAGAGAAATCAAAGAAGCACAGGAAATTGTGGAGATTGAAAAGGCATTAACAGTAACCAATGAAATGCACTTGTTGGCGATGCGTATGAGCAAGGCAGGCGTTAAGGAATACGAGATTGTCAGTGCTATTCAGAACGTAGCCGGAAGCCATAATTGTGAGTTAGCATATCCGTCTATCGTAACCATCAACGGAGGAATCCTGCACAACCATTATAAGATGAACACCTTACAGTCGGGGCAATTGCTGTTAAACGACTCAGGATGTGAAACAGCCATGGGGTATGCGTCAGACTTAACACGTACGTTTCCGGTGGACAAGAAATTCACAGCAGAACAACGCGATTTGTACAATGTGGTATTAGCCGCGTTTGAAGCAGCAAAAGCAGAATTGAGAGAAGGAACCAAGTTTAAAAACGTTCACTTAAAAGCAGCAGAAATATTGTCACAAGGGTTAATCGACTTAGGGTTTATGAAAGGGAACGCACAAGATGCAGTAGCCGCACACGCGCATACGATGTTCTTCCAATGCGGATTAGGACATATGATGGGACTTGACGTACACGATATGGAGGACTTAGGAGAGCAATATGTGGGGTACACGGCAGACGAACCGAAAGAAACAAGCATCTTTGGTTTAAAGTCGCTTCGTTTAGGAAAAGCCTTGAAAGCAGGTCACGTATTAACAGTGGAACCAGGGATTTACTTCATTCCAGAGTTAATCGAAATGTGGGAAGCAGACAAGAAAAATGTGGAGTTCATCAATTACGACAAAGTAAAGGCGTTCCAACATTTCGGGGGAATCAGAATAGAGGATAACTTCTTGATTCAAGCCGATGGTTATCAACACTTAGGACCAGAATTGATTAAAACTGTTGCTGAGATAGAAGATTACAAAGCGAAGTTTTAAGAAAGCATACATACTAAAAAAGGGCGAAGTGATATTCGCCCTTTTTATATTTTATCAGTCAAACAACTTCTCCAAAGCGTGTTATGCGATGTAGCGTACTTGTTTTAGCTATTTACAGATCAGCAGTAATTACTCGTCGTCATCGTGAATCTTCTTCAACGATCTATTCAACGTGCGGGTTGTAATTCCAAGATAAGACGCCATATCCTCCTTAGAAATGACCACATTCTCTTTTTGTTGTAGTTCCAACAACTTCTCCAAAGCGTGTTCAACCGTATATAACTGTTGAAAAGAAGCACGTTGACTGGTGTTATACACACGTACCGCCTCAACCTCTAAAATCGTATTATTAAACGTAATATCTGTTTTCAGTAAATGCTCAAAAACCGATAGTGGAATAATATACGCATTCACAGGTGTAATTGCCTCCACTGAGCACAAGCAGTTCCTTTTACTCAAGTATTCAATCTCACCCATAATCTCACCCGTACTCAAAAACTCCGGAATATATTCCTTCCCATTTTCCTCTGTAATAAAGCACTTGGTAATACCGTCTTTAATCACGATAACTTTGGTAACCGCATCCCCTTGGTGCAGCATAATATCCTTTGGTTTATAAGGATGTAGGAGAATTTTATCATTGAAAACTTCCGTCTGAGCAAGCGACTCGATGTACGATAAAAAATCAATATTTATTCTTAACATTTTTTTATAGCATTAAGGACAAATGTCCTATGTGAGTGATGTAATTTTTGTGACTTTTGTAGTGTCAAAATTAGATAAATATCTCGAGAGTTGGAAAGCTTTAGAGGATTTTGTGTTTAGGTTATATTCATAATTTAATGTTGTGTTTTAGTTATCTAATTTTGATTTTTTTTTTTCAATTTATATTACAAGTGATAAAGTGTTTTTTTCAAAACAAAAAACGGGAGAGCAAGGTAAGTGGTGCTCTCCCGTTTTCGTTGGAAACGAAGAAAACGTAATTTTTGTTTTTCATTTTAGTTAAAAATGAAAGTGTGTGTTTAAAGAAACGGGAGATCGCAGTACATATCGGTCTCCCGTTTTTGTTTTATCCGCAACACTTTGGGTAAAAAGAGCATTCAGTATCCTTGTTTAAAATTATTTTGTAAAAGTCAAGAGATTGATACTTAATTTTAAGACTAATTATTTATTAAAAATAAATATATGTGTTCAGCCTTCTTTATCCATATATTCTTCTAATACTTTTTTTAATTTATCTAAATAACACGTTTTGGATTTAGCTCTATATTTCATTCTGTGAAAAGCATGATGTATATCTAAAGGTTTTATACCAAATAATTGTTGAAATAGGAGTGCAATTTTTCGTATCTCTCCTTTACCATTATTAATTGATCCTGAAAGATAAAGCGCATAGATAAGTTCTACCAGTGCATTTTGAGACTCAGACCAAACTAAATTAGATGATATAATATGATTGTTACTAATACTGTATTCTTGTATTTTCTCATGAAGATAATTTTGAAGGAGATCATGAGATAGGATTCTAGCTATCTTATAGTCATAATAAGTTGAAAACATAGCGTCTACTTCAAATATGAAGCTATTTAAACCAATAAGTAAATCCATTTTACCAAGAGTAAAGTACTCGATGTCTTTGTCTATGCGGTTTGCATTATAATATTTATAAAATTCATTGTGAGCAAAATACTTCTTATACTCAAGGTTTAATTCGTGCAGATGTTTATGATAGTATTTATTCTTAACAACAAAATCTATTGGACAACTTGTTTCTATTTTATAGAGCTTGTTATAATAGATTAGTTTTCCTAAAACTTGAGGTTTAATTACTTTAAAAAACTCTATTTCTTCTATTTGATTTAAAAATCCAGTTTGCAGTATTTCTTTTTTGAGTTTTACAAGTAGGAGTCTTAAAAAATGAATCATTTCATAGGTTTGTGAAATGGAAGTAGAATCATTTAAGTTTAGTTCAATTTCTTTTGATTCGATTTGTTTTAATACACTTGTGTAAAGAACATTTTGTGTCATAATTGTTGAATATTGGTTGGTTAATTATTGACACAGTTACTTGGGGAAAACCATCATTTAGTAGCTCTTTTAAAATAAAACAATCTATAGTTAAAATACAATACGTAAAAACACGGTAAATATGCGGTAAATATGCGGAAAACACGTATTGTTTATTGTTTTTAAATAGTGAATATTTACATAATTGACTTTTTTGTAATTAGTTTTATTTATATTAATAAAAAAAATGCTGTGAATGTTAAAAAACTCAAATTAGTATAGGTCTTGTGATTAATATATCAACATATAAGCTTAATCGTTATTTTGTAGGTATTGATAAGATTAGCGAGTTTTATAATAAAATGAAAATATTGGATTTCAAATTTCTCGAGTGTTAGATTTTTAAGCATTAAGAAAGAGGTCTTATATAGTCAATCAAAGAACAGAGATTTAATGTGTTGAATGACGTTTGAAGAATTAGTATATATCTATATATAATAAAAAAAGCCAACCAAGTCTATAAGGAAGGTAGATTTATAATGTTCATATATTTAACTCTGTATAGTAGGTCTTTTTTTATTAATTATGTTTATTAGTAAAAAGAAATCATTTACGCAAAAAAGAACAATTAATTATTTTATTAAGGTTTTGATTGAGAGGTTTCTATGAATGAGCGTATAGTTAGTTCAGTTTTTTTTCGTCTTTGTTTATTATGTGGTGTGTTTTAGGTATTAGTCGGCTATTTTTCATGATAAGAACAATGTTTTTACTTTTATGCTATTTGGTTATACCTACAATAACGATACCAATTTTAATGATTATTGCTTAGTAAATAGTATAAGTAAATGAGATTCTTAAAATCATATTATTAATTAAATATGGAAAATAAAATAAAACTACTCTTTTGGCTTGAGATTTTTATTATGATTGCTCTTGTTATTACTGTGATTATCCTTGTGATTGTTTATCAGAAGAATTTAAACAAGTATCGCAATAATCAGTTAAAACAACAACTTAGAAATAATTTAATAGTAAAGCATAAAGAAAGGGCAAGAATAGCTAAGGAGCTACACAATGGACTTTGTGGAGATTTAGCTGCTTTAAAAAATTATGTTAGTGTTATAGAACTTAGTCAAGACAAGGATTTGATAAAGTCTACAATTTCAGATATCCAAGAAAGTGTTTTATTGTGTTATGACGAAGCTTTAAGAGTGAGTTATAATCTTTCTCCTGTTTTGATTAAAGATAATCCAATTAGCATTATACTAAGTAATTATCTAACTAGGATATCCAGAGCAACCAATATAAGTATGTTTTTTAAATGTGATAAACAAACATTTTCTTTAAGTGAGTTAGTTAGGTTAGAACTCTATAGAATAGTACAGGAGTTAATCCAAAATATTATTAAACATAGTATGGCAACTTATACGGTCTTAGAACTTAAATGGGTGGATAATCAGTTAATATTATCTATAATTGATGATGGTATAAAGTATGATTTTAATGCTGATTTAAAAGGACAGGATGTTGGCTTGGGGCTTAGTAATATTAAAACAAGAGTACAGCAGATTAAGGCAGACTTTATTTATCAGCGACAAAAAGAAGTAAATGTTGTCAAATTAAAAATAAAGAATAAATATGAAAATTAAAGTTGGAATAGTAGATGATCACAAACTTTTTAGAACAAGTTTTGGTTTGCTTTTGTCTCAATTGGACACATTAAAAGTGGTACTTCAGTGTTCTAATGGTATAGAGTTATTAGAGATTTTAAAAAATAAAATGGTAGATATTTTATTTTTAGATATTCAAGTGCCTATTATGGATGGTTTTGAGATAGCTTTTAAACTCAATGAGAGTTATCCAAACATTAAAATACTTGTTCTTAGTAGCTTTAATGATCCTTATACTATAGAGAGAATGCTTAAATATAATATAGCGGGATATCTAACAAAGAATGCAGGATTGTCTCAGATTAAAAAAGCTATTTACAATGTATATGAGGATGGAGTGTATTATGATAGTCAAATAAGGAGTATAGTAAAACACTTGCAAGATGCTGATTACAAAAAGGATGCTGGTTTAACTCACAAGGAGATAGAGATTATTAAGTTATTTGTAAAGCAGTATAGTGGAAGACAAATAGCAGAAAAGCTTCATCTAAGTGTTAGAACTGTGGAGAAGCACAAAGAGATTATTATGCAAAAAACAAAAGCCAATAACTTTATTGGAGCTATTGCTTATGCTATTATTCGACACTATATAACAGAAGACGATCTTCTTTAGAAGATAAACTACTAAAGTTACGTAAAAACACGTATTGTTTTGATAATTAGGTGTTTGTATTTTTGGATATCCCAAAATGCAATACCATGAAAGCCAAGTATGTCCTTATTGTACGTTATTTTGTTATGCTACTTTTTGTTTATGCAGCAATAAGTAAACTAATCACATTTGAAGAGTTTCAAGTTCAACTGACTCAGTCTCCATTATTAAGTGCTTATGCTACTATTATAGCTTATTTGGTTATTATTGTTGAAGTTGTTATTGCTTTACTTTTATCATTAAAGCAGACCAAAACTTTAGGATTATATTTTAGTTATGGATTAATGGTAGCTTTTACCATTTACATCTACCTTATATTAAACTACAGTGATTTTATTCCTTGTTCTTGTGGAGGCATACTTGAAAAGATGGGATGGACAGAGCATCTTTGGTTTAATATCATCGTCTGTATTTTGGGGTTATTAGCTATTTACTTTCAAGAAAATGATAAAGAGAATAATAAAAAAAACAAAAAGCGTTTTATTATATCTTCTATATTACTAACTATACTAAGCATAGGTATTGTTATTTTGCTTTTTCTTTCTTCAGAACACATTATTAAAAAAGAAAATCCCTTTATAAGAAGGTATTTACCTCATGGAGTAATAGAGGATGAAACTCTTGATTTACAAGTTAACTCTTTCTACTTTTCAGGTTACTATAATGACACTATATATTTGGGTAATTATACCGCTCCACTTCGATATATATCAATTGATCAACAATTTCAAAGACAAGATTTTCAGATACAGATTGACTCTCTAAAACTTCCCTATACTCAATTAAAATTCAAAACAAAGTACCCTTATTTTTACGTAGCTGACGGGACTATTTCTATAGTATTTAAAGGAAGACTAGATAATCAAAATAAGCAACAACCTACAGAAATACTAAGTTACAAAGAGGCTTACTTTTCAGACTTTACTCCAATAGATTCCACTACTATTGCCTTTAAAGGGCAAAGTAGTAAAAACTATCAAAATGTACTAGGTATAATAAATCAACAAAGTACCACTAAAGTAAAACTCAATTCTGATTTACTACAAAGTGATTCAGATGGAGTTTTTGACACAGATGGAATACTAAGTTATAGTAAAGAAAAACAACAATTAATATACACATACTATTATAAAAATCAGTTTATTCAAACGGATCAAAAACTAAATCTACTAAACATACAAAACACTATAGATAGGACTAAAACCCAAAGTATCGCTTCAGCTAAATTATCAACAGGAGAAAACAAAATGACTTCTCCTGTAAAAGCTATTAATTCAAAAGTTATCGCTCATCGCAATCTCTTGTTTATAGTATCAAATTCAATGGGACAAAATGAGTCCCAAGAGATGTGGAAACAAGCCAGTATTGTAGATGTGTATGACTTTATAAATAACAGTTATGTTGGAAGCTTTTACATCAACCACCTAGGGGAAGATAAGCTATCTGATTTAATTGTTACAGACCATTATCTCTATGGTCTATTTGACAAGAACCTTGTTCGTTACAAACTGGCCAGATCGCTAACAAGCAAGTTTCAGTAAGGTTTAGCTCAACCTTAAAAAAGCTAACTAACAAAATAAAAACATTAAAGTCATGAGAAAATTTTTAAAATCAGCAGGTTTGCCAATCGGAGTATTCGCACTTGCTATCGGTAGTGCATTTGCAACAAATGCAATGAAAAATGTTGATCCAAATGAGCGTGAGGGCTACTATCTTGATGAAAATGCTCCTGTCGTTTGTATGAACTCAGAGCAGAATTGTTCAGTAATTAATAGTGGAATTCTTTGTACTTGGACAGATGAGAATGATCCATTAGAGAAGGAACATGCTTTATTTGAATTAGAAGGAACAACTTGTAGTAAACCACTTTATCAAAGACAATAAGTACTAATTTGTCATAATAAAGAGAGACGCCTAAAAAGCGTCTCTTTCTATTTAATTTAATCCTTGATTAATCCATGTATGATCTTTATTGTCCTTTAAGAAGTAATCAAACCAGTCTAGAACTCTTTTATTTATATCTAATGCTGATTCTTTACCTAATATAGCATGTCCATCTTTTTTATAGAATAATGCGATTTGCTTTTTGTTATATCTTTTAAGTGCAATATAAAAATGTCTAGTGTTTTCCCATGGTACATTTTCATCTAAATATCCAGTATAGGATAATAGGGGAGTATTTACTTGATCAGCAAAGAGAATTGGATTGTTTTTCAAGTATATTTCTCGTACATCTTTTAGTGAATTTTTTATACCATATTGTCCATTTTCATATTTCCAATAGGAAGGATTTGGAAAATTGTAATTATAGGAATTATAATCCCATATAATATCACTTACAGCAACGCCACTTATAGCTGTTTTAAACAAGTTAGTTTGTGTAATGATAAAGTTAACTAAATACCCACCGTAGGAGTTACCTATAATCCCAAGGTTTTCTGTATCTATAGCTGGTTCAATTGCACTTACAGCTTTGATGGCTCGTGTAACACAATCAACAGCTGAAACACCAGGGCCGTCTTCTTCCGAAATATGGGTGTCAGGTAAGAAAACAAAGTAGTTTTTCAAGCCCATTGATGTTGTATTATATCCCTTACTTTCAGTGTCTGATGGAGGGGTATAGTAATTATGTAGAAATGATTGTTCTTGATATACACTTGTAATCATCGGATATTTTCGGTCTTTTTGAAACTCTTTAGGATAATATAGAATACCTTTTAAAGGAGTTCCATTTTTATCTTTATACGCTATTATTTTCTGTTGTTTCCAATTGTATAAGTTCTTCGGTGTTTTGTTTTGTAGTAAGGTATCAATCTTAAAAAGATTAGAAATGAAAACGGTAGTAGGTAGGTTGAAATTCTCTTGGGTGAACATAAACCTTTTATAATCATTGCTTGCTTGTACATCTGTTATTTTATTAGATGTATTACTATGAATGATGCTTAATTTATTTTTAGTCAGTAGATATAGATTAGAGCTATTGGTATTTTTATCTTTATCTTTCTGTATAAAAACAACAGGTTCATTCTGTTTTATAATTATAGGACTGATATCTTGTAAAGGCATATTAACATACCCTGTAGCATTTAGTATACTTATTTCATTTTTAGTTTTAAAGTTGGTTAGATTCGAAACGTTTTGAGTCTCTATATTATATAACCATATATTTCCATGATTAATTACATAAAGCATTTCATTGTTTTTTGACCAATAAATTTGAGCACTTTCAGAAAATGTATCTAATAGTATTGTCCTATCTTTTTCAATATCATAAAGTTTCCAAGTGGTGTTTTTTTTATAGACAATATGAGTACCCTTAGGAGAGAATGAAAGATGATTACTAGGCCAAGAAATAGACTGATCTAGTTCTTTTGTTTGTTGTGTATTAATATCAAAAATACTAAGCTTTATGTTCGGCTTGTAAGTTGAGTAATTGTTGGTTTGTGCTGTTTCGTATAGGAGTAATTTAGTAGGGGAGTTAATATATAAAAAGTCCTTATTTTCTTTAAACGAAATTAATTGTAAAGCCTTCGTAGAATGGTTGTATAAATAGACTTCTTTATAGCTATTTTGCACAGATTCATCGAATCCTTTTTTGTTTAAGTATTGATCATTTCCATTCCAAATATCTAAGTATGTAGCGAAAGAGTTAACAGACTTTTGTTCAATAACTCTTATAAAAAGGGCATCTCCATTATAGGGTAGTACTGTTTGAAAAAGCACAACTTTTGCTTCACTTTGTGGAAGTTTAATAGGAGTAGCTTGAAGTGATTTGGTATTGATATAAATGGCTTCTTGTTTTTTAGTAACAACTAAACATGTATCTGCTTCTACTTGCCATTTAACTTCTTGAATTTCATCATCAAGATCTATTATTTTGTCTACTCTTAAATTATCTAAATCATAAAGGTATAGGGCGTTGTTTTTTAATAAGAGTAATTGATTTTTCTCAGTATTTAGAAAATAATTGTCAACACCACTAATAGTATTAATAGATTGAAGAATGTTCTTTGACTGTTTTATTTTTACAAGAGTTAGTGTCTTGTTTTTACTTAGATATACTAACTGGCTTGAAACATCTAAGAGGTTGTACTTGTTTACATCAGAGATTATGCTATTTTCAAGAGTATTTAAATTCTTTATATTTAAGGTACTGTTTTTAAAAGTGAATAGATAATTTTTTATAAATTCATGCTTAGCAAGCTTGATTAAAGGAGATTGTAACTTAGTTTTAGTATTGATTAGGTAAATAGAGTCTGTTTTGTTTTTATTTTTTGAAGCTATAATCGCCCAATTTCCATTAGATGAAAATTGAGTGCTTTTTAAAGTATATTCATTTTTATAATTGACAATAGTATCTCTCATAGTGCTTGAAAAAACAATGTGAGAGATTAGTATTAGACAGCATAGTATTAGTTTTTTAATAACCATAGTTTTGTGGTTTAAGATTTTTGTTTATTTCTAATTCACTCTCTGGGTAAGGAAATAAGGTGTGTTTTTGTTCCCAGTTTACTTTGTTTACTGCAAGAGTAGAAAGCATATTATTTCTTTTTAGATCAAGGAAGCGATGCCCGTGTTCTGTAAAGAATTCTTTTCTACTTTCTTGTAGCATCATCTTTATAAAATCATCTTTGCTTATTTTCTGATTAATAGGATCAAGATTAGCTCTTTGTCTTATCTTGTTTAAATAAGCAAGGGCTTCATCTATTTTATCTTGATACGCTAATGCTTCTATTAAGACAAAATGTGCTTCTTCGATTCTAAATATGATAGAGTATTCATTGGTATTATTTTCTATGTTTTTATACTTATAAGGAGCGTACCATGTTTGATTGTTTTTTGTGATAGTTGTAATCCATTTTTGTTTGCGTAAGTCTTTACTCTCAAAATCACGTATTATTGATTCTGATAATGATTGCGTAGTAGGAGGAGATGTAGCGATATAATAATTTCTAGCTTCATAGGTCATTTCTCCAGGTGAGTTGGGACTTAATTGCCACAGTGTGCTCATAGCATCTTTTTTGAATACTCTGTCTAGATTTTCTTCAATCTTATACAAAGGGTTTTCTACTACTTTAGTTGCATAATTAAATGCTTGGGTATAATCTTTTTGTAATAGATAATTTTTAGCTAAAAGCAATTCTGCGACACTCTTATTAGGGTAAATACGTTCTTTATTGTCATATGTGTAAGTAAGACCTGATAAGGCTTTTAATAGATCACTCTCAACAAAACTTAAGACTTGTTGATAGTTACTTTTACTAGCAATTGTATTTTGTTTATAGTCTGTGGTTGTGATATAGGGAATATCTCCAAATAATTGCGTGAGATATTGATATAACAATGCTCGAAGTAAATATGCTTGTGAAAGAAGTTCTTCTTTTTGTTTAGTTTCTATATAAGGGCTTGCATTCAAGCCTTCTATAAAGGCATTGATTGAATAGATAGTTTCATATGTATTTCTCCATAAAGAGCTAATAGTACTGTTAGAAGAAAGTAAAGTATTATTGTTGATTTCATATATACCAGAAGCAGAATTAGGTTGAGCATAACTTACTAGATCATCTGTATATAACCCCAATGCATTTCCCATACCGCTACTATTACCAGTAAATAAAGACTTCTGTCTTATTGAAACGTAGATATTGGATAAAGCGGCTTTTGTTGTGTGATATTCTTTAAATACATCTTCAGTATTTATTTGATCATTAGGCAAATCTATATCAATCATACTCTCACAAGAAATAAGTGATATTGTGAATAAGAGTAATGTGTAGAATTTATAAATATGATTTTTCATAGTTCTTAGAATTAAAAAGTTAGTTGCATACCAAAGGCATAGGTTTTTAAAGGAGGTAATCTATTTTGCAAAGACTCAGGATCAAGGCCAAAGTAGTTAGTATAAGTCCATAGATTCTGTCCTTGAATATATATAACAAGTGATTCTATCTTAGCTTTAGGAAGTTTAAGGCTATAAGAGAAAGAAACATTCTTTAATCTTATATATGAGGCATCACTTATAGCTCTATCACTTTGTCCGATATAAGTTGAAAGTGAATTCAATTCTTTGTTACCTCCTGCTGTAGGATAAGTGTATTGAGCATTTGGATTTTCAGGACTCCATAAGTCTAATAGCTCAATAGGAAGATTCTTTAAGAAACCAATAGTTGAATAAGAATTCAAATAATTATAACCTCGTTGTTTTACAAATTGAAATAAAAAGTCTAAACTGAAATTTTTATAAGTTAACGTGTTTTGTAACCCTCCAAAATAAGTTGTTCCTTGTTCTACTACATATTGTTTGTCTTCACTTGCGGTTATTTTTCCATCTTTATTGTAATCAGTAAACTTGTATAAACCAGTTTGAGAGTCTATACCTTCATAGTAATATGTTTTTTTAATATTAGTAGGTTTACCAACTATATATTGATTTGCGTAGGCAGAGTTTTCAAGACCAGGGAAAGAGACAAGTTTATTTTTGGGAAATGAAATATTAAAATTAGTGGTCCATTTCCAATCAAACTGGTCAATATTAATGGTATTTAATGTTAGTTCCCATCCTGTATTTTTAATTGTAGCTGGTAGATTGTCTTGTATGGTATAAAAGCCAGTTGTAGCTGCTAATGGTATACCAACTAATTGATTTGAAGATCTATTTTTATACCACGCAATAGTTGAGTTAATTCTATTATTTAAAAGCGTTAATTCTAAAGCAGTTTCTAGTTTAACTGTTTTTTCCCAACTAAAATTAGGATTATGTAATCTAGAAGGGAAAAGCCCAACAATTCCATCATATGATGTATTGGTAAGAGAGTATGTGTCTAAATATTGATAATCCCCAATATTATCACTACCACTACTTCCATAACTCGCACGTAGTTTTCCCAAATTTAACCATGAGATATCTTTTAGTATTGACTCATTTGAAAATAACCAAGCAGCACCAATTGCTCCAAAGTTGCCGAATTTATTATTTTCCCCAAAACGAGAAGAACCATCTCTTCTTGCTGTTAGGTTTAAGATATATTTATTGTCATAGTTATAATTTAATCTACCAAATACAGCAACATACTTATATTGATAATCATTGGTTTGTTGGATATTTTTAACTTTCGCTGCGTTTATATTTGATATTAGAGCATTGGAAGTAAAATTACTTGCATTAATAGATAAACTATTTCTTTTAGTTGATTGAAATGTACTACCCACTAGTATGTTTATCCGATGTTTTTGAAATGTTTTTAACCATGACAATTGTGGTTCTATTACATATGAAAATGAGTTATTAGTTGCTTTTTGAGCAGAGGATTTCTCACTTGTATACCCCAATGCAGGATTATATATTGTATGGGGTGTTAGGGTAGTCTCATCAAAGTTTGTTGAGGTTATCCCTGTGTTTAACTTTATGTATGTATTTGAGAAGATATTGTAACTAATATTGTTGTTTAAAATTAGATTTTTAGTATTATAATTATATGTTGCATCTTTTTGTGCAAGAGGATTAACAAAGGTTCCATTTTGCCAATTAGTTTTACCATCTTGATCATATAACTCAGGTGAGTTAGGAGCAAGAGATAAAGCTGCTTGTGTTAGATCTTTTTGCAAAAGATTATTTTTTTGAATAGCATAATTTGTGGATACATTTACATCTAATCGGTTGTCTTTACTCTTGTAATTATAAGAGGCAAGAAAAGTATTTCTAGTATATCCATCATTGGTAGGAAAAACAGTTGTTTGTTTATTATGATTAGCTGTAATTAGGAAAGAAGACAACTGAGACCCACCAGATATTCCTAACTGAATATTATTAGTCAATGCTGTATTTCCAATAAGTTCTTTCTGCCAATCTGTATACCTATTCTTATCCCATGTTCCATTAAGGTCATAAGCAATTGTAGGATATTGTGTTACTTTGTCATTTACATAAGCTTGTTCTCTTAGTTTGATGAACTGCTCGGTGTTTAGTAACTTCATTTTACTTGCTACTTTGCTAAATGAAGTAGAAGAAGACATTGTTAAAGAAGTTTTGTCTTTATTACCCTTCTTAGTTGTAATTAAAATAACCCCATTAGCTCCTTTTGAGCCATATATAGCAGTAGCATCAGCGTCTTTTAAAATCTCTATACTTTCTATATCATCTGGAGCTATAGAGTTTAAAGGATTGATATTTGAATAAGGAATAATAGAGGCTGATAAGTTACTTGATCCCATATTATCTGATAATAGTGGTACGCCATCTACAATGTAAAGGGGTAAGTTACCATCGTAAAGACTATTTGTTGCAGTACGCAAACTATTTCTACCACGTATTTGTATATCAAATCCTCCTCCGGGAACTCCTGAGTTTTGCGTTATACTAACTCCTGCCATTCTTCCTTGTATAGCTTGTAAAGGATTAGTTACTGGCTGAAATTCAATATCTTTAGCAGTCACACGAGCAATACTTCCCGTGCGCTCACGATCCTTAACGCTGTAATACCCTGCATTAACTACAATCTCATCAAGTGTGCTACTATCTTCACTAAGGGTAATATTAAGAACATTACCCTTAGTGTAGACAATAGACTGATCTTTATAACCCATCATTGAAAAGGTTATCTTGTCACCAGAAGAAATATCTATGGTATATTTTCCATTTAAATCTGTTGTAACTACTGTAGTCCCAACTGTCACTATAACACCTCCAAGAGCACCAAAGGAATCCTTTACTGTTCCTGAGAGTTTTATAGTTGTTTTTTGTTTTGTATCTTGTAATGTATTAGACACATTTAAAAACAAGTTCTTATCATTTGATACGGCATAAATAGGGTAAATAGTAAAGCTACTTAAAAGCAGAACTATCCCATAACCAGCAATGGTTGTAAATAGAGTTTTCATAATGTTTATAGTTGATTTTGATATATGCTTTTAAATCATTAAGATTCTTATTGCCGTAGTACTTAATAAGCTTATATCAAAAGGTTAGTTAATAGGTATTCATATTATTTTATAAAAACTATCCCCAAGCTCTAAAGCACGTCTCCCAAAATGCAAACTAGAGCAAAGGGATAGTCATGGACTGTTAGCATTACTTAAAACTCCCTTTAAGCAATACTTTTTGTTGTTTTTTAAAGTGCCTACTAAGTACTATACCTGTATTAAATAACTTAAGTATAGCTTTTTAGCAAGCTTTTTTTCTCCATAATTAAAATGTTTTAAAAATTGATTAATAAATAGTTCAGTGAAAAACTTTTCATAGCATTTTTATAACTAACTAAAAAACCTTGCCTTATAATTGAATGGATGAATAATTTAACTTGTATGAATTATAAGGCAATAAATGTCCTGTACGCATCTAAAAACTGTTTTTAGACATAGCGTAAAATGTGTTATAACTCTAACTAAATAGATAATAGGGTAGCCATCTAACATTAAAGAGTTAATGTCAAATCAATCTACAGCGATAAGATTTAGTTAAACTAAAATTTATTCATAGGCTAAAATGTGGGTTTAGTTACTAATTGTTTTTTGATAAATAATAAAATGTAATAATTGAAAAAATCTCGAATAGAACATTCGATAAGTCCATTAAGGATAGATAAGGTATTGAAAGCATTCATTCAAACAATGAACACTAAACAAATCCACCTTTGTTTTAAAACCTCTATATACCTAATTGGGAGACGGTATGAATAAGAGGTATGTAGTATGTTTAATATAAAGCGAAACTTAAGTATTTCGATAAAGTGAGAAGTAAATGACAATCCTATATAAAATAAGTTGGCATGGGTACTCACAATATCCAAATCGAGGTACTGGCATACCGTGCAACGAATAAGTGAGCCCATGCCTAGGTCATGGGCTAAGATACTTATTTTCTCGTTGCTAAAATGAAAAGTGCCAGTTTTCGATAAGAGAAATAAATAAGCTTTAGCTTATATAATAAAAAATGTGTCATTAAAACTTAAACCAAATAAAAAAGGTTTATATAAAAACAAATATACAAAAAAATAGTTATGTTACAAGAACTTGTAACATTTATAACGTAATTAATTACGCAATTTGTAGAAACAGCAGTAATTAATATGGAAAAAGAACTAATTTTAAAAAAATTTGGTGAGCATGTAAAGGAATTAAGAGAAAGTGTAGGTCTAAGTCAAGATGATGTTGTTCTTAATGGCTATAAGATTACTAAAGGAACAGTTAGTGATATAGAAAATGGAAAAAGAAATTGTTCTTTGACAACTTTGATAGATTTAGCAAAGGGGTTAAATAAACCACCTAAAGAATTATTAGATATTAAATTTTAAGATATATGGTGCACTAAAAATGTCATATCTGAGAGAAAGTAGCAACATTGTTCCAGTAGTTATTTTAATTCTAATAGTAGTGAAAATATTTGTGCCTCTTAAATAAAAAAACATGCTTTTGAAACATATAGTTTAAATACGATTAATAATTTAGTTAATACATTTTGGACTATTGGAATATATGTCTCTGCTACAGGTGTGGAATTTTGAGAATTCTAGAGTTTGTATAGTTCTTTCTAATTAAAACTCATTGAAATAAGATTTCTTGTCTTTATTATTACCTTCTATTGGTAAAACTTGGCAGATTGATTCTATCAAGTTTTTTTGTGATGTTAGATTTAACAAATTTAATCAATCTGTTAAAATCTAAAATTATGAATATAAATCGTACAGAATTCCTTTTATGAATGGAGCGTATTATGACATGTTTTGATTATTTGTCCGAACATATGAAAGGGCTTCTCTATGAGAGTACTTACTTTCTTGTTTGCTTATCTCTATTCTTTGAAACAAACCAACTATCTCACATCAGGTTATGAAATTTGTAGTTGCTTGGGCGGAACTACATTGTAACAAAGAGAAAAGGTCGTTAAATGTTTAGATACTGATTGTAATTGGGTGTTGTTTAGAGAGATTTGTGGCGTTAAGCTCTCCATTGATGATATCACAGATTTACTTGAACAGGGGAAAACCAAACTGCTAAAAGGATTGATAAGTAAATCAGGAAAGAAATTTGAGGCTTATATTAACCTTAAAGAAGATTGTACTACTGGATTTGAGTTTAAAAGTAAGTAATTAAAACTAAATATACCAAAAGAAGTTATCTAATTTAGATAACTTCTTTTGGTATATACTAATCAAAGAATTATTAGCTATTTCTAAATATATGACCATTTTCATTGGTATAATCACCAATGAAAAGATCTTTAGCAAAGCTCTCATAATCAAAATATGATTTTGCAAAATCAGATAAATCATAGCATTCATCAATGATTTGATAAGCGAAATCTTCTTCACTATTGTAATATCCTTGATAGTCATCTTCAAATGATTCAAATAATGAGTCTATATCATCAGATTCAATATTTGGATTACTAATGCTTATCCAAGCTGAAAAAGCTTCTAAGGTTTTATAATCTAAATCTGATACTTTTTCAATGATTGAAAAGATATTTTCTGAAAGACTATTTTCAGAGATTAATTCAGAAGGAATGTTTTCCCAATCTTGAAACATAAATTCAGGATCTGTTTCATCAGCATGCAGTTCCGAGCAGAACTCATAAAACTCCTCAATAGAACTAAAGTTATTAAGCTCTATCCATTGTCCTTTAATTGAACCATTGTTATACTTAGCATAAGTACCAACATAAACTTTTGAGTGCATTAAATTTTCCATGATAAATAGTATTATGACCTTAGGGTCTGGTTAATTTCATGGCTATAGAGTTTTGGTTTTTAGCTATGAGCAAGTTTCACAAAATAAATACGCTCATAGAGTGAGGAAGATTTATTGCGGTAATCCATAGGACTTGAACTTGCAAAAGCTAAAAAGCTAAAAAACTTTGCCTAATGGAAATACCAGAGCTAAGGTCTATATGGAAATAATGAAGGGAAATTTAGTCGGTTGTTATAGGGATATTCTGCTCTAATTTACATTGAATAAATTTGTTTTGATAGGGATGTGTCTATATAAAAAAGATAAGATTGCCCCCAAAGCATCATCACCTATGTTGAATTTTACACCTATATGAATTTAGACTTGTTCGCAAGTCGTTTGGAAAAGGGGCAGGCTTCCCGATTAATTCTTGAATTTTAGCGAAGAATGTTACCTATCAGTTACGTTAAACACAATTTGTGTGCCCCACAAAAAGCAATGCAATATAAAGTCGAGACGAGAACGGAAAAAAAAGGAAAAGAACGGAAGAAAAGGGAAAGGAACGGAAGAAAAAGGACAAACGCGGAAGGGCTATAAAAAAGTTTTAAAAAGTCGCCGTAGGTTTGCAATGGGTTCAGAATCAAATAGTAGCTACTGGATAAGGACGCAAATTTTTATTAATTAAATTTTAAAAAACCATTATCATGGCAGAATCAGAAAAAGGAATTTTAGGACCTGTAAGAGGAAAAGTAGGAACAGTTGTAGGAGCAAACTGGAGAGGTAAAAACATTTTGAGATCAGTACCTCGAAAAAGCAGAAAAGCACCAAGTGCCAAACAATTAGTTCAGCGTACCAAGTTCAAATTAGTAGCCAACTTTTTGAGCCCGTTATTTGCCCTAACAAGCAAGTACTTTGGACAATACCAAGGCGTTAAATCGAGAACCAACTTAGCGATGTCGTATCACTTGTTAGAAACGATTGAAGAATCACAAGGCGGAGAATTTGAGATCAACTATTCTAAAGTAGTAATTACAAAAGGAGTATTAGACAATGTTCGTGTAAGCAACTACGAATTTGAAAACCGTAACCTTACGATTGAGTGGACAAGCGGCGTTAGTAATAACCTAAGCAAAGGAGACGACAGAGTTACCGCTATTGTTTATAACAAAGTTCAAAAGATGTTTTTACCAAACCAGATCTCTGCAAGTCGCGATGAGGGTACTATGACAGTTGTTTTAGCAGAGGAGTGGAAAGCAAATGAAAATGAAGTATGGCTTGTTGTTACAAAAGGCGATCAGTGTAGTACAAGTATGTACGTAGGTATTGTGTAGTCGATAGCCCATAGTAATTTGATTGTTTAATTGAGAAGGTTCACCGTATGTGGTGAACCTTCTTTTTTGTTTCCGGTTCCCGCATCACGGTTTTCGGTTCCCCATTTCCCATTCCCGATTATCACTTTACGTTTACTTAATATTTATCTTAAAAAATATAGTAAAACACTTTAATAAGCTTAAAAACAAAAAATAAACATTTTAAACCTGTTAAAAGGTGTTTAAAGGTGTTGAATTATGTGTCTTTTCAAGGGATTCCTTGTCTTAAATATACTCCCTCAAGAAAAGTACTACTTCACTGAAAAAGGGTGTTTTTAATTGAGAAAAAGTTTTTAAAAAGTGTACATTTGTAGCTTGACAAGATGTGAACGATGCCTATAATTGGCAATCTGCTAACATTTGTTAGACTATTTATCACGGAAATACGTTATATAAAAAAAAGAAAATGACTAAGATTTTAATTACAGGTGGAGCTGGATTCATAGGTTCCAATTTAACGGAGTACTTTTTGAATAAAGGATATTTTGTACGTTGTTTAGACAACTTTGCAACGGGGCATAAACATAATATCGAACCTTTTATGAGCAATGAAAATTATGAGTTGCACGAAGGGGATATCCGTGATTTAGAGGCTTGTCAAAAAGCAGTAGAGGGAATGGATTATGTGTTGCACCAAGCAGCTTTAGGATCAGTACCTCGTTCTGTAAAAGATCCAATCACAAGTAACGATGTGAATGTATCAGGATTCTTAAATATGTTAGTAGCAGCAAGAGACGCTAAGATTAAGCGTTTTGTATATGCAGCAAGTTCATCAACTTATGGAGATTCAGAAAACTTACCAAAAGTAGAAGATATTATTGGAAAACCTCTTTCTCCTTATGCTGTTACAAAATATGTAAACGAATTATATGCAGACGTATTTGCAAGAACTTATGGAATTGAAACAATAGGATTGCGTTACTTTAACGTATTCGGGCGTCGCCAAGATCCAAATGGAGCATACGCAGCAGTTATTCCATTATTCGTAAAACAATTTATGAAACACGAGAGTCCAGTAATCAACGGAACAGGAGATTATTCTCGTGACTTCACTTACATTGACAACGTAATTCAGATGAATGAACGTGCAATGCTTACTACCAATCCACAAGCTGTTAATACTGTGTATAACACAGCAGTAGGAGATAGAACTACCTTAAACCAATTAATAGGATATTTGAAAGAGTTTTTAGCTGAATACGATGCAGAAATTACAAACGTAGAGGTAAAACACGGACCTAATAGAGTAGGAGATATTCCTCACTCATTGGCTTCTGTAGATAAAGCAAGAACTTTATTAGGATATGAGCCAACGCACGTAATTAAAGAAGGATTAAGAGAAGCTGTTAAGTGGTATTGGGATAACCTTAGGGATTAACTGATTAAGCGAACTGAAGAGATTAAATAAAAAATAAAAATAGAACATCAACAAAATATACAATAGCCATATGAGCACACAACATAAAATAGCTGTAATAGGATTAGGATATGTAGGATTACCATTAGCCAGATTATTTGGTACAAAATTTCCTACAGTAGGATTTGACATCAATAAAGGACGTATTGCTGAACTAAGAGAAGGAAAAGACAGTACGTTAGAAGTAGCTGATGATGTTTTAAAAGCTGCTTTAGTAGAAACTAACCCAACAATTGGAGAAGTTACTAATGGTTTATTTTGTAGTTATGACTTAGGAGATATTGCAGATTGTAATGTATATATTGTAACAGTACCTACACCAGTAGATAAACACAATCGCCCTGACTTAACACCTTTATACAAAGCGTCTGAAACAGTAGGTAAAGTGTTGAAAAAAGGAGATATCGTAATTTACGAATCAACAGTATATCCTGGAGTAACAGAAGAAGAATGTGTGCCCGTATTAGAAAGAGTTTCAGGATTGAAATTCAATGAAGATTTTTATGGAGGATACTCGCCAGAGCGTATCAATCCAGGAGATAAGCAACATACGGTAGAAAAAATATTAAAAGTAACATCAGGATCTACACCAGAGATTGGGGTAGTAGTAAATGATATTTACAAAGCTGTTATTACAGCCGGAACGCATTTAGCACCAACAATTA
The DNA here is from genome assembly GCF_038039755.1 of Myroides sp. C1519. Lineage (NCBI taxonomy): Bacteria > Pseudomonadati > Bacteroidota > Flavobacteriia > Flavobacteriales > Flavobacteriaceae > Myroides > Myroides sp. C1519. The sequence goes on along the minus strand of NZ_JBBPHM010000001.1, from coordinate 240,137 downwards.
AGGTAGCAGAAGCGGCAAAAGTAATTGAGAACTCGCAACGTGATATCAATATTGCTTTTGTAAACGAATTGGCAAAAATATTTAATCTATTAGATATAGATACACACGCTGTATTAGAAGCAGCAGGTACTAAGTGGAACTTCTTACCATTCAAACCAGGATTAGTAGGAGGACACTGTATTGGAGTTGATCCATACTACTTAGCTCAAAAAGCGATGGAAAAAGGGTATCACCCAGAAATCATCTTAGCAGGACGTCGTTTAAACGACTCAATGGGCGAGTATGTAGCTTCTCAAGTAGTGAAAACAATGATTAAAAAAGGAATCAATGTTAGCAAAGCAGAAGTATTAATGTTAGGAGTAACATTTAAAGAAAACTGTCCAGACGTACGTAATACAAAAATTGTAGATGTAATTGCTGCATTAGAAGATTACGGTGTAAAAGTTACAACTTATGATCCTTGGGCTAACCCAGCAGAGGTTATGCACGAATATGGTGTAGTGAGTCATACTACTTTAGATGATATTTTGAACAATAAAGTACAAGTAGCAGATCACAGATTACCAGATGCACCACAGCGTTTTGATGCTATTGTTTTAGGAGTATCTCACAATGAATTAGTGGCATTAGACTTAGAGCCTTTGAAAAAAGAGGTTGCTGTGGTTTATGATGTGAAAGGTGCTTTAAACGAAGGGGTTGATTGTAGATTATAGTGAGTGTTTTTCAACAAATAAAACAAAAGTTTAAAAATAAGGATGCTCGTGCACTTTTAGAAAACTTTATTTCCCTATCAGCTTTACAGCTAATAGGGATGATTCTGCCATTAATTACACTACCTTATGTTCTACGTATTATTGGGTTTGAAAAATATGGTATAATTGTTTTTGCTGCTTCTTTGATTGCCTATTTCCAATCTTTAACCGACTTTAGTTTTAGAATTACAGCTGTTAGGGATGTAGCAATCTTTAGGCATAGTCAAACTAAACTGAACTTAATTTATAGTAAAGTATTAATTGTAAAGGGGCTTTTTTTGTTGTTTTCATTACTATTGATAACAATAATAGTTTTAGTATATCCTCCTTTTTATGAATTTAAATTAATTTATTTTTTTAGTGCAATAATGCTTATTGGATATGCATTATTTCCTGAATGGTTTTTTCAAGGTATTGAAAAAATGCGATATATAACCTATTTAAATTTAGGTATAAAGATTTTCTTTACGCTCTGTATATTTGTTTTTATTCGATCAGAAAAAGATTATTGGATTTATCCGTTATTACAAGCGTTAGGTTTAATAGGTGCTGGTTTAGTAGGACAACTTATGTTAATTTATAAGTATAAATTGAAGTTTGTGTGGTTATCACATAAAATTATAAAAAGAACTATAAAAAGTAATTTTCCTTTATTTGTAAATCAATTTGTACCTACACTTTACAATAATACAAGTTTGTTCTTACTGGGGGTTATGGGAACTAAATCTATGGTTGGATTGTATCAGGCCATACTGATAGTCGTAAATTTAGTAATAACCGTTGTAGATATATTATCAAGAGTTTTTTTCCCTTTTTTGAATAGAAAGAAATTTTTTTTTCCTAAATATAAAAAAATGATAATTATTGTATCATTGACAATGTGTATAATAGTTTTAAGTTTACATAAATTAGTGTTTTGGTATTTAAATGTTTTTGATGAAAAAGCTGTTTATATTTTGGTCATTTTGTTAATAGGATTATTCGGGTATGTGTTTTCAAATATTTTTGGTTTAAATTATTTTTTAGTTGAAAGACAAGATAAATTGGTAATGCGAAACACAATAAGAGCTTCTATAATAGGTTTTATTTTAGCATTTCCTTTAGTGTATTATTTTGGTATAATTGGAGCTGCTTTTAATTTGAGTTTAAGTAGATGGTTAATGGGAGGAGGACTATATATAAAATATTTAAAATTTAATAAGAAATGAAAATAGCAATACATGATAATAATAGTACTTTTTCAAATGCTTGGATTAGTTATTGTAAAGTTAATAAATTAGAATTTAAAATTGTCGATTGTTATAGTTCTAGTATAGCTGAGAATATCAAAGATTGTGATATTGTAATGTGGCATCATCAACAGAATGATTATCGTGATTTGTTATTTGCTAAACAATTACTTTTTTCTATAGAACAATCAGGAAAAAAGGTTTATCCTGATTTTAAAAGTGGATGGCATTTTGATGATAAGGTAGGACAAAAATATTTGTTAGAATTAGTTGATGCTCCCCTTGTACCAAGTTTTGTATTTTATGATAAAAATAAAGCTTTGGCATGGGCTAAAAAGATTCATTATCCTGTAGTTTTTAAATTAAGGGGTGGGGCTGGAGCAGCAAATGTGAGGCTTATAAAAAGTTATAATGAAAATAAGAGGATAATCTCAAAGAGTTTTGGATCAGGACATAGTAGTTTTAATCCTTTTACAAGAATCAAAGATACTTTTAATCTTTATAAAAGTGGAAGAGCAACAAATTCCGACTTAATTAAAGCAATAGGACGTTTGTTTTTTCCAAATAATGCAGTTAAACTTATTCATAAAGAGAGAGGTTATGTATATTATCAAGAATTTTTACCTGAAAATGATTGTGATATTAGATTGATTGTGATTGGAAGAAAGAGAGCATATGGTATGAAACGTATGGTTCGTGAAGGAGATTTTAGGGCATCAGGTAGCAAAAACTTTATTTATAATGAAATCGATTCTGAAGTTGTTAAATTAGCTTTCGAAGTTGCTGAAAAATTAGAATTGCAAACGGTTGCTTTTGATTTTATTTACGATCAAGAAAAAAAGGTTAGAATAGTTGAAATGAGTTATGGGTTCGGTACATCTGGTTCTGGAAATTGTAAAGGATATTGGGATCGAAATTTAAAATGGAATGAAGGAAGTTTTTCACCATTAGATTGGATAATTGAAGATTTAATTGATTTATGAGATGATTAAAGAAAGTAATTTTAGAAAAAGAAGTTTAATTCCTTTTTTAATTTTTTTAATATCACCAATATTTTCTTTACCGTTTATATTGCATGATGTTTATTTTAGAAAAAGGGGTGCTTTGTTTATTCTTGCAATGTTTATGGGGATATTAACATATTTGTTATTACCTGATTGGTCGCTTGATATTGCAAGGTATTATAGGGGGTATCAAGAAATGGAATATTTTTCATTGAAAGATTTTCTTTCATACTTAGAGACTCGTACAGATTATGTTTTTTATTTACTTTTTTTCATATTTAATAAATTATCTGCAAAATTTCAATTATTACTTTTTTGTTTATCAACTTTTAATTTTTTTGTATTTTTTTATTTGTTTGATCATATAATAGGAAAAAAAATAGTTAACAATAGAGTGTATTTTTTTAGTTTTATATTCTATTTTTTTTCAATTACTATATTGTATTATCTATCTGGTACTAGATATGTCTTAGGCTGTTCATTTTTCTTATTATCAATATTGTTTTTTTATTTTAAAGATTCAAAGTTGAAAGGTGGACTTTTTTTTGTTTTATCTTTATTAACACATATTGGAGTTTTAATATATTTACCTGTTTTTATTTTAATTTATAAAGTGAAAAATAGGAAGTTAATGATAAAATTGTCATGTGTTACTTTTGTCTTGTTCACCTTGATTCCTGTACAAGGGTTATTATCATTGATAAGTCCTATTTTACCCGGTTTTAGTAATAAAGCAATAATATATATAAATGAGGTAAGAGATACAAATTGGTCAATACTATTATCTTATTTTATTACTATATCTATTGGGTTGTTTTTTTTGGTTAAATATTATGTTTTATTACCAAAAACGCTGTTGAATGTTTTGTTATTGGTTTTATTACCAGTTGTTATTACTATTCCTTTTGGTTTTTTAGTTTATGATAGATATGTAATGAATTTTAAACCAATTTTAGTAATTAGCCTGATATATATTTGTACGACTAGTGCATATGTAAAACATATGTATAGTTTGATTTTATTAAGAAAAATTTTGTATTTATCTTTTATTCTATATTTTATTTTTTCTGTTTATTTATATAGGCATAATATTAAGCCTTACTTTACGATAGAGAATTTATTTCTTTACAAGATATTACAAACTACATATACATTAAAAGATATTTTTTATCTATGAAAATTAAAATAGTTTTTATTATTCCCTCTTTGAGAAGAGGAGGGGTTGAACGAGTTACAACAAATATTATTAATTGCTTATCATTAGAATTATACGAAATTATTTTAATTATTTGTAAAGGGACAGAGAAAGAGAATGAAATGTTTTGTCTCTTGCAAGATGGAGTTAATGTTATTTATTTGAACAAAAATAATGTAAGAGAAGCTCTTCCTGATATATTTGGTTTTATTGGTAAGAATGAAATTGACTTAATTTTCACTTCATTTGATCATTTAAGTTTACCTATTTTAGTTTATAAATATTTAAATAGAAAAAAATGGAAAACTATAGTGAGATTAAATACATTGCCTTCTAATAAATTAATATCTAATTGGAGAAGTAAGGTATATACTTTCTTTTTTAAAAGAGTTATTAAATTGTCTGATTTCGTTATTAGTCAAAGTGAAGAGATGAAGCAAGATATTATGTCTTGTTATGGTCTAAGTTCAGATAGTATAATTGCTATTAGGAATATTGTAGATGTAAATCATGTAATTAATAGTAGTTTAGAAAAGGTGAAAAAAGATTATTTCAACAGATGTCTTTATACTTACATTGCAGCAGGAAGTTTGGGAGACGTTAAAGGCTTTGATATTTTGATTAAGGCTGTTGATATTGTAGTGAAACAAGGATTTTTAGATAGCCAAGTTTTGATAATGGGTGATAATAGAGAGAAAAATGAAGATTATAAGAGCTATTTAGAAAATTTAATTAAGGAAAGGAATTTACAGGAGTTTGTAAAATTAATTGGATTTCAATCAAATCCTTATTCATATATAAGTAATGCTGATGCATTTGTGTTATCTTCACGAAAGGAAGGGTTTCCTAATGTTGTTTTAGAATCTTTAGTTTTACAAAAACCCTGTTTAGTCACTAATTGCGTTGATTTTACGAATGTAATTATTGAGGGGGTAAATGGTGTAGTTGTACCAGTGGAAGATCCTGAAGAATTAGCAAAAGGATTGATTAAAATTAGAGATATTCACAATGTTCCAAAAAATACATTTGTTAATTTTGATTATAATAATTGGTTTAAAGAAGTAGTGTCATGAAAGAAACAAGTGCTATCAGAATTTTACATGTAGTTACTATAATGAATTTAGGAGGTATTGAGACTTTTTTAATGACATTGTATCGTAATATAGATAGAAGTAAAGTTCAATTTGATTTTTTAGTACATAGAAAGGAAGAAGGTTTTTTTGATAAAGAGATTAAAGCATTAGGAGGTAATATAATACCTATACAATCTTTAAATCCTTTTAAATATTCTTCATATAAAAAGGAATTAGCATTAATATTGAATAGATATAGCTATAAGATTATTCATTCACATTTAAATGCAAATAGTAGTTTAGTCTTAGATGTAGCGATGAAATCTAATGTGCTCATACGAATCTCTCATAGTCATATTGATAAATCTGGTTCAGGAATAAAAGGTTTAATTAAAAGTTATTTAAAGAGGAAAATAAATAAAGTTGCAACTCATAGATTTGCATGTTCAGTCCAAGCGGGAAGATGGTTGTTTGGAATTGAAAATAATTTTATTGTATTTAATAATGCTATTAAGAGTGATAATTTTGTTTATAACAATGAAGTTCGTGAAGGAATTAGGAGAGAATTAGCTATAAAAGATGGAACTATTTTAGTTGGTAATATTGCACGGTTCAATTTTCAAAAAAATCATAAGTTTATGATAGATGTCTTTTATGAGTTTCATAAGAAGGAGCCTAATAGTTGTTTATTATTATTAGGGGATGGAGAATTATTGACTGATATAAATGAAAAAGTTAAGAAGCTTGGATTAAAAGATAAAGTAATTTTTACTGGTGCAGTAGCAAATGCTAATGAATATTTGAATGCTATGGATATTTTTTTATTTCCTTCTTTATTCGAAGGATTAGGTATAGTAGCCGTAGAAGCACAATGTTGCGGATTACCTGTAATAATGACAGATAGCTTGCCAAACGAAGTTGAGATTACTCAACTTGTTCAAAGGGTAAGTTTAGAACTTCCTGCTAAGGATTGGGCAGATATAATGTGTCGTTTTTTGGCAAATAAATTAAGTCGTGATAATTGGCAGTATAAAATAAAAGAAGCTCATTATGATGTTGATGAAAATGTTAGATTTTTAGAGTCGTTTTATGCGTCTGTAATTTTATAAAAAGGATGAAAGAAAAAATATATAAATTATTACCAAACTTTGCTCAGTGTATTTTAATTTCCTTGTTTAATTTATTAGCTTATCGTAATAGATATGGGAAGGATTATTATAAGTACTTAAAAGTGTTTAATGAAAATAGGGGATTAAGTTTAAATGACTTATTAGATATACAATCGAAACGATTTGATTTTTTTATAAAAAAAAGTATTGAAAAATCAAGTTTCTATAAAGAATATGATGCTTGTAAAATAGAAGATATAAAGGGGTTACCAATCGTTAGAAAAGAGGATTTAAGGTCGAATATTAATAATGTTTATACCATTAGCAAATCTCAGGGAATAATTTCAAAAACGGGAGGGACAACAGGGAAGTCATTAGAAGTAATTTTTACTAAATCTAATATGCAAGAAAGATTTGCAATGTTAGATGATTTTAGAAATAGATTTGGATATAAATTAGGAAAGAAAACAGCTTGGTTTTCAGGTAAAGATTTATTAACAAAATGTGATTTAAAAAAAAATAGATTCTGGAAATCAGATTACCTTTATAAGGTACGTTATTATTCTACTTTTCATATAAAAGAGGAGTATATGAAATATTACATAGAAGATTTAATAAAATATCAACCTGAATATTTTGTAGGTTTTCCATCAACTATATTAGAAATTGCAAAATATGGGTTAAAAAATGGGTATATCTATCCTCTAAATAGTTTAAAAGCTATTTTTCCTACTGCAGAAACAATTACTGTAGAGATGAGAGTTATAATTGAAGAATTTTTTAAATGTAAAATGTATAATCAATACGCTTCATCTGAGGGGGCTCCATTTATATTTGAATGTAGTGAAGGAAATTTACATTTAGAATTGCAAAGTGGTGTTTTCGAAGTCTTAAACAAATTAGATGAGAGATGTGAATCAGGAAGGTTAGTTTTTACTTCTTTTACAACGGAAGGAACGCCTTTAATTCGATATGATATTGGAGATTCTATAGTTTTAGAAAAAGAGAATAAAATTTGTAATTGTGGAAATAATAATCCTTTGGTTAAAGAAATATTAGGAAGGATTGATGATTTTGTATTTTCACCTGAAAATGGAAAAATAAATTTGGGAAATGTTTCTAATACATTAAAGGATACAAAGGGAATAATAAAATTTCAAGTAATCCAAGATGAATTAAATAGCATTGGTGTATTAATGGAAATAGATTCAAAAATTTATACCAAAGAAATAGAAAAAAAATTTATTCAGAATTGGAGGGATAGAATAGGTGTGAAAATGAATTTAAATATTTCGTATGTTGATGAAATTCCAGTAGAAAAGAGTGGTAAATTTCGAATTGTTAAGAATAATATTAAAGATTTGATTTAAAATGTTAGAAAAACGTTTTTTTACATTATTTTTTATTTTTAATATTACTTTAGTTTTTAGCCAAGTTAATATTAAAAGTTTCCTTCCTAATGGGTATGTGAAAGATGCAAGTGTAGATTATACAGAATACTTGCAAGATGTATTAGATAATTATGATAATATTGTATTTCCAGATTTTCCGATTTTAATAAATGATACAGGATTAATTCTTAGGTCATCTACAAAATTAGATTTTGAAGATGGAGGAAGGCTTGTCTTGAAGCCAAGCTCGAAATCTCATTATGCAATGTTGTTAATTGAAAATGTACATGATGTAATAGTTCAAAATGCCGTAATAATAGGTGATAGGTTTAATCATAAAGGCAAAAAAGGCGAATGGGGTATGGGAATTTATATAAAAGGGGGTACTAATATTTTGATTAATAATGTGAGTGTTTCTCAATGTTGGGGGGATGGGATAGATGTAACTCATTCAGATAAGCAAAATAGTGAAAATGTTATTATTCGTGAAATAAATCTTCACAAGAATAGAAGAAATGGTATAACCATTGGAAGTGGAAAGAATATTACTCTTAGTGAAATCGATGTTAGTTTTACTGATGGTACATTACCTACAGCAGGTATTTGTATAGAGCCCAATAATAGTAAAGCATTATTAGAAAATTTAAAAATAAGTAATATTAAGTCTTCAAATAATGGTGTTGGTGTTTCGGTGGGTTTAATGAGATATCCATCATATGAGGATAGAGAATTGTCCATTACAATTAGTAATCTTATTTCAATAAATGATAGTATTGGGATCGTTTATGGTGATTATAAAAGAAATTATGATGTTGATTTTAAAAAACTTGTAGGACTTATAGAATTTAAAGATATAAAAATTATAAATCCTATTTTTATGGGTATAAAATTATTTAGTCCTTATGGTTATGAATTTAGTCCTTATGTCGTTTTTAAAAGTATTGATATACATATTGAAGATTTAATTGTTAAGAAAAACCAAAGAAAGTTAGTTGAGAATAATAAAATAAGAAATATTATATTCAGTAATATAAAATTTAATTAATTGTGAATACTTTAATTCGTATAACTACAGTACCAATATCTTTAAAAACCCTTTTAAAAGGACAGCATAAATTTATGTTTGAAAAAGGATTTAATGTTTTAGGCGTTTCATCTTGTGGAAAAGAATTGGATGATGTACATAAAGATGAAGGAGTAGGTGTTGTACCACTCGAAATGACTCGTACAATTTCTCCAATTAAAGATTTGAAGTCATTGTGGAATTTTTATTGGCTATGTAAAAAAGAAAAACCTCTAATAGTACACTCACATACACCTAAAGCAGGTATTGTAGGAATGTTAGGTGCTAAATTAGCAGGAGTTCCAATTCGTTTACATACAGTTGCAGGATTGCCTTTAATGGAAGCAACGGGAATAAAACGTAGTATTCTAAATTTTGTAGAAAAACTTACTTACTCTTCTGCTACTAAGGTTTATCCTAATTCCAAAGGATTGTATGATTTTATATTATTAGAAAAATTCACTTCGCCATCTAAATTAGAAGTAATTGCTGATGGTAGTTCTAATGGTATTAATACTTCTATTTTCAATAGAGATGTACTTTGTAAAGAGGAGTTAGAAAAATTAAAAGAGACCTTAGATATAAAAGAAGGTGATTTTGTTTTTATATTTGTAGGACGTTTAGTTGGTGATAAAGGGATTAATGAATTAGTTCACGCTTTTAAAAACATCTGTAAAAATAGTTCAAATGTAAAATTACTATTAGTGGGCCCATTAGAAAGTGAATTGGATCCTTTGCGTAATAGTACTTTAGAGGAAATGGAGACTAATGAAAATATTATTTCTGTTGGTTTTCAAAAGGATGTACGACCGTATTTTGCAATTTCTAATGCTTTGGTTTTTCCAAGTTATAGAGAAGGGTTTCCTAATGTAGTTATGCAGGCAGGAGCAATGGGATTACCAAGTATTGTTTCTGATATAAATGGATGTAATGAGATTATTGTACAGGATAAAAATGGTAGTATTATTCCTGTAAAAAATACGGAAGCAATAGAATTTGAAATGCTTAAATTCTTAAATGATAACGAATATTATAATCAGTTAAAAGAAAATAGTCGTCCAATGATTACCGAGCGCTATGAACAGCAAATAGTTTGGAATGCTTTATTAGAAGAATATAATAGATTAATAAAAGAATACGAGGATTCAAAGAAGTAGTAATATGTATAAACATTTTTTTAAAAGAGTATTTGATTTCTTAGCAGCTTTCTTTGGTTTGTTAGTATTTAGTCCAATATTTATCCTTGTAATGATTGGTTTAGCAATTGCTAACGATGGTAAACCTTTTTTCTTTCAAGCTCGACCTGGTAAAGGAGGTAAGATATTTAAAATTGTGAAGTTTAAAACAATGAATGATAAAAAGGATGCTAATGGTAATTTGTTATCAGATGCTGATCGTTTAACGCCTATTGGTTCTTTTGTTCGTAAGACTTCTTTGGATGAAATACCACAATTAATTAATATATTAAAAGGAGATATGAGTTTAATAGGACCTCGTCCTTTATTGCCTCAATATCTACCTTTGTATAATGCAGAACAAGCAAGACGTCACGAAGTAAAACCGGGTATTACTGGTTGGGCACAAGTAAATGGGCGTAATGCTATTTCTTGGAAGCGTAAGTTTGAGTTAGATGTTTATTATGTGGATCATATTAGTTTTACTTTAGATATAAAAATTTTCTTTTTAACGATTAAAAAGGTTTTTGTAAGAGAAGGGATTTCGCAAGAAGGACAAGCTACTGCTGAAGCATTTAATGGAAATAATTAATTTATAGTATGTACTTATACGGAGCAAGCGGACATGGAAAGGTAATTGCTGAAATTGCTGAAGAATTGGGTATAGTGATTGATGGATTTATTGATGGCAATCCTGAATTAAAGTCTCTTTTAAATTATCCAATTGTTGGTGCAACAGCAGAAAATATAGAGGGGAAAGCCTGTATAAGTATAGGAAATAATAAAGTGCGAAAGTTAATTGCAAACAGAGATAGTCACTTAGATTATATAGCATTATTATCTTCCAAAGCTAATATTAGTAAACGCGCTAAAATTGGTATAGGTACGGTAGTAATGATGGGAAGTACAATTAACAGTGAGGTAGTTATAGGAAAGCATTGTATTATTAATACGAACGCTTCTGTAGATCACGATTGCAGTATTTCAGACTTTGTGCATATTTCTCCTAATGTTGCTTTGGCAGGTAATGTTGAAGTAGGAGAAGGAACTCATATTGGTATTGGTGCTGCTGTTATACAAGGAGTAAAAATAGGAAAATGGTGTACGATTGGTGCAGGAGCAGTAATTATTAAAGATGTGCCTGACTACGCTGTTGTTGTAGGTAATCCAGGTAAAATAATAAAATATACAAATCAAAAATAACACAAAACCTTTCATCACTGGATGAAAGGTTTTTTAATTGCCTAATAAAAACCACTACTTTGCTGATTTTAATATTATATAATTGGCATTATTCGTACATTTGACATTCCAAAATAGAACAAAAACATTACAATATAATGAAATCAAAAATCTGGTTGTCTTCACCTCATATGGGAGGGCAGGAATTAAACTACATTCACGCAGCTTTTGATCAAAACTGGGTTGCACCCTTAGGACCAAACGTAAACGGATTTGAAGCAGACTTAGAGGCTTTCTTAAAACAAGATGTACAAGTGGCTGCTTTAAGTGCAGGTACTGCTGCTTTACACATCGGATTAATTAATCTTGGGGTTAAACCTGGAGATGAAGTAATCTGTCAGACTATGACGTTTTCTGCTTCTGCTAATCCTATCGCTTATTTAGGGGCTAAGCCTGTATTTGTAGATAGTGAATCAGATACTTGGAATATGTGTCCGATTGCTTTAGAGGATGCGATTAAAAGTAGAATGTTAGCAACAGGTAAAAAACCAAAAGCGATTATCCCTGTTCACTTATATGGTATGCCTGCTAAGATGGATGAGATTATGGCTGTTGCTAATAAATATGAGATTCCAGTATTAGAAGATGCGGCTGAAGGGTTAGGTAGTACATTCAAAGGACAACAATGTGGTACGTTTGGTGAAATGGCTGCTTTGAGTTTTAATGGGAATAAAATTATTACTACTTCAGGTGGTGGTGCTTTAGTTTGTTCTACAAAAGAAGAAAAAGACCATACCGTATTTTTATCTACACAAGCAAGAGATAACGCACCTCACTACCAACACTCACACATTGGGTATAACTACCGTATGAGTAATATTAGTGCAGGAATTGGTAGAGGACAAATGGAAGTGTTAAACGACCGTATTGCCGCTCGTAGAGCAAACAATAAGTTCTACCAAGAGTTATTTGCTAATATTGCTGGAGTTACTGTATTTGTAGAGCCAACAGAAGATTTTTTCTCTAACCACTGGTTATCTTGTATTACAATTGATGAAAAAGTAGCAGGAAAAAACAGAGAGCAATTGCGTTTAGCGTTGTTAGAAGAAAATATTGAAACACGTCCGTTGTGGAAACCAATGCACTTACAACCGGTATTTGCTGATGCACCATACTACGGAGCTAATAAGGTAGCAGAACACTTATTTGATTGTGGATTGTGTTTGCCTTCTGGTTCTAATTTATCGGATGAAGATAGAACAAGAATTGCAGAGGCTGTTAAAGCATTTTTTGCATTTTAGGTTGCTATTGACTGTTTTAGGTTAATAGTTTCTGAGATTATATAAATTACATAGAGATGCAATAATGTGTCTTTTCGAGATAATAAAAAAAGCGAACCATAAGGTTCGCTTTTTTTATTTGCTAAAAAATAACGTTATGGCGTGTTTTCACTCAATAAATAGTTTACTTAGCCCTTTAATAAGTTGCTTTGTGGTTTTTATTTTTAAATTTGCCTTCTTTTAAAGTTAAATAGTAATATATGGGGTTTAGATATGATATTCAAGGCTTAAGAGCTTTGGCTGTATTGTTGGTTTTTGTTTTTCATTTGAATCCTGCCTGGCTGTCAGGTGGTTTTGTAGGAGTGGATGTTTTCTTTGTAATATCTGGTTTTTTAGTTAGTAGTATCATTTTACATAAAAAAGATAAAAATACCTTTAGTTTTAAAGATTTTTATAGTAGTAGAATCAAAAGAATTGTTCCTGTCTTTTATGTTTTTTTATTGATTGTTGCGATTGTTGGACTCTGGATTTATTTATCAATAGATATTAAAGGTCTTAGAGGGAATTTATTTAACTCAATGGTGTTTAATTCAAATAATTTTTTAGCTAAATCAAGTGATTATTTTGGTGCAAGTAGCCAAGAGAACCCCCTTTTACATACGTGGACACTATCGTTGGAGATGCAGTTTTATTTTTTATTGCCGCTGTTTTTACTTTTGACTAAACGAAAGTGGATTGTGCCGTTGGCTTTAGTATTAATCGGTAGTCTGTTTGCTTATTCTTTTTACAATAGTACGTATGCAGATAACCAAAGTTTAATGTACTTTTCGCTGTTTTCGCGTATTCCTGAGTTTTTAATAGGGGTAGTGTTTGCTGTTAAAGGAAGTGAAATAAAGCAAGCTATTCAGAAATATGAGAACCTTATTGCTGTAATAGCGGTAATTGGTTTGCTTGTTGTAGGAGTGCTTTTTAATGAACATACGAATTTCCCAGGACTATGGGTATTATTGCCTTGCTTGTTTACAGCCTTGTTATTAATAACAACTGATTCAACGGTAAATGCCATACTTTCTAATCGCGTTTTAGTGCATATAGGTGAGTTGTCTTATTCTATTTATTTATGGCATTGGACAATTATGGCTTATATACGTTATTATACTGTTAGAGCTACTTTTACATGGTATGAGATTGTATTAATCGCTTTGTTGACGTATGGGGTATCGTGGGTGTCATATCGCTTTTTAGAGAATACGTTTAGAAAGTATGATAATAAGAAGTTTATTTTAAGTTTTACGGGTATTCCTATATTGTTAGTACTTTTAATCTTTACCTTGCCTAAGGTGGGAAGCAAGGTAAATAATTCTATTCTTCCCCTATATTCATCTCCTACATTTGGAATGGATTCACATGCTGGTAGTTTTATCAAGGTTGGCGTTTTAGGAGATACATTGGCAAAAAGTAATAATATTTGTTTGATTGGAGATAGTCACGCTTTGGCATATAAGGCTTTTTTTGATGAAGTAGGCAAGGTGAATAATTTACAGTTTCAAACTGTTTCACGCGATGTTTTCCCTTTAATAGGTGATTTTGATCGCAGTGAGTTTGCTTCAGAAAGTGATTATAAAAGTTTTAAGAAGTTGCAAGGGGTTAGTGATGCTTTAATTGCAGAAAGTGATTTTATATTTGTATCATCTGAATGGATGGATAAGGTAAAGTCTTTAGATAAAGTAATGGCTAAGCTTGTAGAGAATTTAAAGCCACAGCAAAAGATTATTATTGTTGGTGATTATCCTCTTTTTAAGGATAATTTGATTAGAGTGAATAGGAGTGTTTTAGAAAAGGATAATAAAAATAAAGTAGTAGGAAAGGTAAAAGAGCTTCCTGCGTTTTTAAAGGAGTTAATACAAGAGTCAGATCAAGTTGTTTTGATGCCACTGAATTATGAAAAAATACTTTCATTGCCTTACATTAATGATACAATTGCTTATTATGACAAGTCTCATTTAAATGCTTATGGTAGTAGAAAGTTAGCTGCATTTTTTGAGGCAGATGTTAGGGCTTTTTTACTGGAGCAAGGGGTGATTCAAGAGAAGTAAATTGATAATAAAAAGGCGAACCTTATGGTTCGCCTTTTTTTGTGTAGTTTATGAATAGATTAAACCTTACATTTGGTCTCTTAAAGGATAAGAGAGAGTATTGTATTCAATGCACACACATTATTATACAAAATTTTTAATTTGCTTTCTCTTTATCCTTTTATACTACACTGTGCTATTGAGTTTACAAGTCAAAAGATAGTACTTACTCAAAAAACAAGCTACTCTACCCTTTATTTCTTTCGTGAATGCTCTATGATGCCTATTTTTACTATGGTAATCAAGTAGACACAGAAATGGTGTATTTTATAGTCAATTATTTTTCAAGATATTAAAAAGTGCTAACGTTATAAAACGTTATTTGCTTTTTGATTTTTTCAAATGTGCTTCACCGTAAATGGTGAAGTAAGTTTTAAATTAAGAGGTAATGTATGTTGCCTCAATATTAATGTTTTCTTATTATATCGAGCACCTCTGTTTACAGGGGTGTTCTTTTTTTATATAATTAAGAGAATAAAAAAAGCACGAAGTAAAAATATACTTCGTGCTTTTTTGTAACGGAATAAGTTAGCGTTATAAGTTAAAAACGCGTATTTCAATAGCCGCTTCATCACAGTAATCTTTGGCTATGAAATCTTCTTTATATTTTTCTTGTACAAATCGAATATTGATATAGAAAGCTCTCATAATGTCTTCTACGTCTTGTTCTGTTTCGTACGGAATAATTTCATCAATTAGTTCACAATTGTTTAATTGTACAAAACGCTCTGTTAAACTCAGGGTAGAGGGTTCTGTGTAGTTGTGATCTTTTGCCGGATTGGTTTGTAGTCCAACGATTAAATAATCACAGTGTTGTTTAGCGTCTTGCAACATAGCTAAGTACTGAGCGTCTAAGCTATAAAAAGGGCTAAAGGTGATTCCTACTTTCATTGTTTTGTTGATTTTGGGCAAATATAGCAAAATTGCTGTGTGGTTGTCATTCTTTATTTACAGTGTCTCCTTTTTACTTCTTTCGCTTAAATACCCCAAGAGGTCCGTTGGCTTTGATGTATTTGTTTAAGAGTTTAAAGGGAACGGTAATGTTTTGCTGCTTTAAGCTAACGTGTAATAGGGGTGGTTCGTAAAACTGGTAAGAGATTCCGTAGTTGTTTATGCCAAACATTTTATCGGTTATATCCTTGTCTATTGTTGTTGGTTCCCAATGGTGTTGAAGTAGGTAATTGTAGATTACTTCTTTTGCTTGAGGGATAAAGCATTCGTCAAATGTGATATAGTTTCCTGTGTTGGTGTTTATTAACTTGGTTTCATAGGCAATTGGAACAAGACCTCCTGACCAATGTACCGAATGGCTGTTTAGCTGTATGATGTTATTGGCGTTATAGGCTACCTTGACATTGTGTATAGCATAGTGTAACGAATCTGGTGGTAGGGAATTGATTAGAATATCCCACGCTTGTAGGTTGGGGGGTGAATAGGTAATCGGTTGGTCTAAGATGGTTTGGCGATTGTTTTGTAAATGATAAACTAATTCGTCTTCTACGGTTGTGAAGTCTGCTACAGAATTAACAACAAGTGCTTCTATTTTTCGATTGATCTCTTTTTCTATAGCCGCATTAGTATGTGCAATAGTCGGATAAAGCCATTGGGTTTTGTGTAGGTCTTGTAGGTTGTATTCTCCTTCTAAGGCTGTTTTAACCTGTGCTTGTTCTATAAACTCGGCTGTGTTGAACTTTTTTATATAGGTATGGTTGGTGGGCTGTTTTGTTAAATACAATTTGGTGTTGACAGCTTTGTTAAGGTAATGTTCTGTTATAACTAAGGTTTCTGCGTCATAGGGCTCGATTTGCATCATAAAAAAGAATGTATGTGCCTTTGTTGCGTTGCGCAGTCCTGATGCAAAGAAAGTAAAGTAAGGCGGGTTAAACGCCTTAGTGTTGTAGTTGTACGTGGTGTTGTAATCGTATTGTCCGTATAAGTTAATGGCTTCTTTTTGGTAATAGTCAGTATATACAGCGGTAATCTGATTGTCTAAATGGGTTATGCTGATACTAATAGGGTGTTTATTGTCTATTAGTCCTTCGTAATAGTTGGTAATGGCATTGGGTAGTTCTACGGATGTTAGGCGAACATTGCTTTTTATTTCTCTGCTTAAGTCAAATTGAGCATAGATTGTATAGAAGGGTAATAGTAATAGGATAAATAGGGTTTGTGTTTTGTAGTTCATTATATGGTGTTTTGTAAGGAAGGGCAAAAGTAGTTTTATTGGGTATTGATAGGGTGTTAAAATGGGTAAACACCTGTGTTTAGTGAGGGAAGTGATGAAGAGGGGAGTGGGAACTGTAAACCGAGAAGTGTAAACAGGGAACGGTGTCTGCTGTTGCTTTACTCAAAAAAAGCGGCTATTCATCAATTTTAACATTGTTAGATGTGAATGAATTACACGCATTGTGGAATAAATTTGTATTTTTGAGAACTTAAATCAAAATACATATCGCACTTATTGCAATTTTATTTGTTTTTTCTATCTGGGGAATAGGAGATTGTCAAATATTGACTTTATTTTAAGAATTACGTGGCATACAAATTGTAACTTGTAGTGAAGGAGTGATGTTTAATGAAGAGGGATGATTTGAGTGCTATGGGAAGGGGTAAGCCTTGTTTTTAAAATTTAAAGTAAGTAAATGAAGGATTTTTATAAACCATCGAATATAAAATCTACTAAAGAGGATGTGGTTAAGGTATATGCAAGTCAAGAAGAGGCTTCTCAATATACGGCTAATCGTATTGCTGCGATTGTAAAAGAAAAGCAAACGAAGGGGGAGAATGCGATTATGGGGCTGGCAACGGGTTCTACGCCGAAAGGGGTGTACCAAGAGTTGATTCGCCTGCATAAGTATGAGGGATTGAGTTTTAGAAATATGATTACGTTTAACTTAGACGAGTACTATCCGATGATGCCGATTGAGGAACAGAGTTATGTGTCGTTTATGAAGAGTAATTTGTTTGATCATATTGATATTGTGAAGAGTAATATTCATATTCCGGATGGGACGTTGTCTATTGAGGGAATTCAGGAGTATTGTGAGTTATATGAACAGAAGATTGCTGATTTTGGTGGATTGGATATTCAGTTGTTGGGGATTGGACGTACGGGACATATCGGGTTTAATGAGCCTGGTTCTGTGGATTCGTCTAAGACGCGTTTGGTTACGCTAAACGACCTGACTCGTGAGGATGCGTCTGCTGATTTTGGTGGTAAGGAGAAGGTGCCTACGCAGGCGATTACAATGGGGATTAAGACCATTACGGATGCGAAGGAGGTGATCTTGCTGGCGTTGAGTAAGCGCAAGGCGGAGATTATTGCTAAGGCGATTGAAGGTGGGATTTCTGCAGAGGTGCCGGCTACGTTTTTACAGAAGCTTCAGAATATTGAGTATATCTTGGATGAAGAGGCGGCTTCGTTGCTTCGAAAGGGGTGAAATGTGAAACCGATTTGCGTGATGCGTAAACCGTGAACCGAAAACCGATATACGTGATACGTTAAATAAAATATATATAGGACTGTCAGAGATGATGGTCCTTTTTTTTGGTGTGAATTGAGATGCGTGAAAGGTAATGCGTGATGCGTCTTTGTGGGGATGTATTATGCAGGTTTGTTTATAAATAAACAATAGGGGGCGAACACGTGGGTTCGCCCGTACGGAGCGCGGGGCGTGATATACATTCGTGAATGGGAAACCGAAAATGGGGAACCGAAAACCGTGATGCGTGATACGAGAAACGATAACCCATTAACTGTACACTAATAAAAAAGACATTTTGACTAATTTCCTTTGAACGGTTTGTGATAAAAGAATATCTTTGGGTTTGAAGAAGAAATTGATCATTAAAAATATAAATACGTGAAAATATTAGTTACAGGTGGTTTGGGATTCATTGGTTCTCATACTGTGGTGGAATTGCAAAACCAAGGATATGAGGTGGTAATTGTGGATGATTTGTCTAATTCGTCTGTGGATGTGTTGGATGGTATTGAAGGGATTACTGGGAAGCGCCCGACATTTGTGGAGTTGGATTTGAGAAATGAAGCTGGGGTTGAGAAGTTGTTTGCTGCTCATACGGATATTACGGGTGTGATTCACTTTGCGGCGTCTAAGGCTGTGGGGGAGAGTGTGGAGAAACCGCTGTTGTACTATGAAAATAATATTTGTCCGTTGTTATATGTCTTGAAACAATTGGAACAAAAAGAGAAGAGTCATTTTATTTTTAGTTCGTCTTGTACTGTTTATGGTCAGGCGGCGCAAATGCCGATTACTGAAACTGCTCCTGTGCAGGTGGCGTTGTCTCCTTATGGAAATACGAAGCAGATTGGGGAGGAGATTATTACGGATGTGACTAAGGTGACTAATATTGATGCGATTTTATTGCGTTATTTTAACCCGATTGGGGCGCACGAGTCTGGATTGATTGGGGAGTTGCCGTTGGGGGTTCCTCAAAACTTAATCCCGTTTATTACGCAAACGGCTATTGGTATTCGCAAGGAGTTGTCTGTGTTTGGTGATGATTATAATACGGCTGATGGTACGTGTGTGCGTGATTATATTCACGTGGTGGACTTGGCTAAGGCGCACGTGGCTGCTTTGGATAGATTGGTGAAGGGTGAGAATGTGGCTAAGGTGGAGACGTTTAATGTGGGTACTGGTAAGGGTACGTCGGTGATGGAGATCGTGAATACGTTTGAGGCTGTGGCTGGTGTGAAATTGCCGTATAAGATCGTGGATAGACGTGAGGGTGATATCACTGAGGCGTATGCGTGTACGAAACGTGCGAACGAGGTGCTGGGCTGGAAGGCGGAGCAAACGTTGGAGGAGTCGCTGCGTAGTGCGTGGGCGTGGGAACAGAAGGTGAGAGGAGTGTAGGTTGTTAACCGGTAACCGATATGCGTGAAACGATATGCGTAAAACGTGAACCGAAAACGGGGAACCGATATGCGTGAAACGTAAAACGTGATGCGTGAAACGTTAATCTAAAATATATAAGGGACTGTCAGCAATGATGGTCCTTTTTTTATGGATATAGTTTATCGGTAGAGACGCAATACTTTGCGTCTAACATTTGCATTGCGGTATGCGTGGGGGGAATCCGTGAACCTTAAAACGTGAAAAGTGATGCGTGAACCGTAAAACGTGAACCGAAAACGGGGAACTGAAAACCTATATGCGTGAAACGTAAAACGTAATGCGTAAACCGTTATGTGTGATACGTGAACTGAAAATGCAGAAACTTTTATATATCCGAATAATTAGGGGAGTGGTTGGTTTTTATTGCTGATTTTTTGATGGAAACAGGGGTTTGGTTCAATTATCTGTAAGCAATATTGGTGTTTTAGGTTGTTTTTTGTAATATTTGTGTTTCTTGTATTTTTTGAGTGATTTTTTTAAGTTATTTGTATTTATTAATAAATTAAATTTAAAAAGTTATGAAAAAGATATTACTTCTGTTTTTGGCTGTTATTGCTTTTGTTGGTTGTAGTAGTGATGATAACACTAATAATGTGTTGGTGAGGGAAGAGTTGTTATTGACTGCTGAAAAAAATAAGATAATTGTTGGGGATGAGCTTGTGTTTACTGCAGTGGATAGTGAGGGTAAGGTAGTAGATGCTGCTTTTTATATTGAGGATAGGCAAGTTAATAACCCTGTGAAGTTTGATAGGTTGGGTGTTTTTTATGTGGTGGCTAAGAAGGAGGGATTTAAGGATAGTAATGTGTTGAAGGTGTTTGTGCACGAGGAAACTGTAGAGGACACACCAAATGATAAGCCAATCTTTTTTACGTTAGATGGAACGGATATTGAATTTGAAATTGTGATGCTTGAGGTTGTGAGTGAGGATATTGTGGTGGATGGAAGCGTTGTGAAAGTTGATAAGGTTGTTGAGCTTGAGAATGGTAAGTTGGCAAATGTGTATGAGCTTATTCCTGCTGGTGAACAGGTTGCTGCGTTTTTGACGTTCAATGTAGTGAATGAAACTATTGTTAAAGAAAATGGTGTGATTGTAGATTATGGTAAACGTGTGTTGCCTAATAAAGATAGTGAAATTGTGTTTGAGGATTTCTTTTTGATCGGTGAGCATAATCTGGATGTGGATAAGTATTCTTTGAAGAGTTTTGAGCTTGTTTTTGAAGAGTTAGTGGTGGATAAAAATGGTGTTGGTGTTGGAAAAAATGGAGTGAATGGTGCGGTTGATGTGGCGTTTTCTTTGACTAATGATGCGAATGAATTGAAGTTTGCGTTTAATGGGAATGTGATTTTTAAAGAGAATTAGTTTTTGAAATAGGGAATGGGGGAATGTGAAATGTAATGCGTGAAGCGAGAACTATGTACAGTATATTCAAAAAAAAAGGACTATCGCATTGATAGTCCTTTTTTGTATTTACAAGTTGATTGTAAGCTTAAAATGCTGTAATCGCAATGTAATATTTTATTTGTTATTTAGAAGGAGCGGTAAAATCCATTGAACGGAAACTTCCGTTGTAGTTGATTTTTATACCTGGTGCTTCAATAAGAATTTTAGTCTCTCCACCATCGTTGAAACCTTTTAATTTTGTGTCAAAAGTTTTGAAGTGACTATCTTTAATGTCATAAAACTGAACATTTTTAGATACCCATCCACCAATATTAAGTTCACGTTCTGGGTTTTCACCTGGTAATTGTAGTGGTAACTTGATGTCTTGTAATACTCTTTTTGTAATTCTCAGCATTGCTCCTTGTGCTTCACCGTTAACTCTTCCGAAATCAGTAGTAGTAGCAGATATTACAAAGTTTGCATAGTAAAGAGTTGTGAAACCAGCTTTTACAGAAAATATTTTAGGTTTTTTAACACCATCAACAGTTTCTGATTCTACAAGCATTCTTACTGAATTCGGGTCAATTTCGTGAGCAACACCGTTAATTTCAATAAAGAATTCAGCTGGTGCTTTTTTAGCTACAACGTTAATTTCTATTTCAGTACTATTGTTGTATCCTTCTTTAGATGCTGTAAATTTAAAAGTCCCTTCTTTAGTTGTAGTCCAAGTACCGTTTGTAACTACTTTTCCGTCCGCATCTTTTATAATAGCATCAGCTACTTGTTTTTCGCCATCTGTAACAAAGAATTTTACTACATCTCCAACTTCTACTGATGTATAGTTTGCAGTAATAGCTAAAGTTTTGATTTCATCTTGTTCACCCGCCGCTTTTTCAACAGTAATAATGATTGGATTACTTGTTTTAACTCCAGCTTTTTTAGCGATAACCTCATAAACCCCAGCTTTATTGAACTGGTGAGGTGTGTAGATTTGTTGATCACCAATGAATAATTCTGCTTGACTTTCTCTTTCTCCGTTGAAAGTAATCATAAATCGTACAGATTCTCCTCTTACCACATTGGTTTTTGTTGCTTGTACTTCTAATGCTTGTTCTACTAATACAACTTCTTTTGTGTTGTCATCACTACTACATGATGTACCTAATACTGTTAGCCCTGCTACGAAAAGGCACATTATTAATTTTTTCATAAATATTGGTTAATTAATTTCTGGCACAAATTAACAATGTTTTATTTAAATTTAATAGTTCAAAAGCCCTGTAAACCCTTATATACATTGAAAAAACATAACTTTAACTTCAATGTGGATAATTATATAAATTATTGTGTATTCTATTGCTGTTTGGATCGGTATTTTTATAGATCGTTTTCACTTGTTAGATGTCTTATTTTTGGTTTTTTATTAAGATTTTACTTCTTCATTTGTTCTTGTGTTTTGATTTATTTTAGTATTTAAAGGGTGTTTTGTAAGTATTTTTTAAATAGTTATTTATTTTGTTTGTGAATGTGTATTTATATTTTATATTCGTGGCTGTCTAAAGTTAATATTAAGCTAATATTAACTTTTAAGAGGTGTTTAACAAGAAACTAACAAATAGATCTATAATTATGAAAAAAATCGGTTATGCATTAATGTTGGCAGCTATGATTGCTGCTTGTAGCAGTGATGATAATAGCGTTGAAGGACCAAAAACAGAGGAAGGGGTATTAAAATCTCTAAAATTACAAGCATCGACTACTACTGTTGTTGTTGGAGGTGAAGTGATTTTCACCCTTTTAGATGACGCAGGTAAAGAAGTTGATGGAGCGGTAATGCTTGATGGTAAAGAAATTACTAAAAAGTACGTTTTTGATAAAGTAGGAGTATTTAAGGTTGTAGGTGCTAAAAAAGGATTTAATGCAAGTAATGAGGTAACTATTACTGTATCTGAAAAAGAATTGGCTCCGTTGACATTAAAGGCAAGCACTACTGAGGTTGAGGTAGGACAGAAAGTTACTTTTGAAGTGATGAGTAAGGATGCAGCTGTTAAAGAAGGTGTGAAGATTTTTGATGTGAAAGCGAATAAAGAATTGGCAGGAATGGAATTCGTAGCAACTGCTGCTGGTGAGTTTGAGTTTTTAGCGAAAGGTGAAGGATTTGCTGATAGTGAGAAGGTAACTGTTAAAGTGAAAGAAGCTGTTAAAGTTAGAGAGGCTGGTATGATTTTAAATGGTATAGCTGCAGAATTTAGTATGGTTTCACTTGAGATTGAAATGGTAAAGGGAGATGTAAATAATGGTAAGGCTGCAGCTAAAGAAGTGAAAATGAAAAACGGTGCTTATGGAAATCAATATTCTATTGTACTTGGTGTAGCAAAGAATGATAAAATAAGTAGAGGATTTATATTTATTGATTTTTTAGTTGAAAATCCAACAATTAAAGTAGATGCGTCTGGTAAAGTAATTGATTATGGTACGCGTATGTTACCTGATAATAAAAGTAATATTGAAATGGAGTCTATTTATATAGGACCGCAAGAGGCAGCTTTTATAGATTTAGGTAGTAAATTACAAAAGTATGTATTTGATTTTGTTTCGATTAAATTTGACAAAGAACCTTCAAAACCTGGTACATATAAAGGTATTATGGATTTTGATTTTACATATACTTCTTCAGAAGGGATTGATGTAAAAATTGTTGCAAAGGAACAAGAGGCAACTCTTAAGGAAAAATAAGATTCGTTATTTTTTTAATTATTATTTAGTAGAGGGAGGACTTTTTAGTTCTCCCTTTTTTTTGCGATAATGTTAAGAGAGAAGACTAAATGTTTGATTTGTTATATTTTAAAGTAATTGTTTTTGTTTGAGATAGCTATTGAACTGTGTTTTTTTTGTTAATATTTGTTTTTTTAAGGAGTAGTGATTGAATATTATTTATTTAAATAAGTGAGTTTTGTGAAATAAATGTAAAAATAAGAGTGTAATAGTGTTTTTTTGAGTAATGTTTGATTTGTTGTATTTTTTTAAAACATTTTTCTTGTTATTTGTTTAACTATTAATCAAATACGAAAAAAATTATGAAAAAGTTATTACTTTTATTTGTAGCTACTGCTGCTTTTATTGGCTGTAGTAGTGATGATAACAACAGTGAAACTCCTGTTGTTGTTAAACAGGATTTAGTGTTAAGTACTTCTAAGGCTAATGTAACTGTTGGAGAGGAGCTTGAGTTTACTATTGTGGACAAGGCTGGTAAGAAGGTAGATGCTGGTGTTTATGTTGATAATAAAGCAGTCGCGAATCCAGTGAAGTTTGATCAGGCAGGTATTTTTAGTGTTGTTGCTAAGAAAGAAGGATTTAAGGATAGTAATATCTTAAAGATTGATGTGAGCGATAAGAAGTTGGTTCAGTTGAAACTTGAGGCTACTGCTTCTTCTGTCATTAAAGGTGACCAAGTGATGTTTACTGTATTTGCAGATAATGTTGCTGTTAAAGACGCTATTGTTTATAATGAAAAAACAGGTGAGGCTCTTGTGGATAATGTTTTTGAAGCGAATGAATTAGGAATGGTTAGTTTCGTAGCTAAGAAAGAGGGATTTGCAGATAGTGCTGTTCTTACTGTAAATGTAGAGTCTAAACCAAATGGTTATTTTGTAAATGGCCTTGAGTTAGATATTGATCTTGTTGTTCTTGATTTGATTCAAGAGAATGTGGTGGATGTAAATGGAAAGTCAATTGTGGTTGATAAGGTTGTTGAACTTGAAGATGGTAGATTAGCTAATGAGTATAGTTTGATGCTTATAGGGGAAAATAATTTTACTTTCTTGACTTTGTGGGTAGCAAATAACTCTATTGTGAAAAAAAATGGGGTGATTGTTGACTATGGTAAACGTATTTTACCTACTGAAGTAACAAAAAAATCGGATGTTGTTTTTCGTGACTTGTTCATAATTGGAGAATACTTTATTGTGGAGAATTATCTGACTGTTTCACAATTTGTGTTGGATTTTAATAAGTTAGAGATTCCTGCTAAAGGGATTGGTGTTGGTGAAGAAGGTGTAATGGGAGATATCGGTATCGGCTTTGATTTTGAAAGTGATATGAATAATATTGAATTTAATTATACAGGGGAGATCTTTTTTACTGAAACTATTGAAAAAGAGAGTAGATCTTTTAGGGTAAAAAATAAGTTATAAAATATACTTATATAGGAGTAGATAAAAATTTTAATGGTTTGATACAATTATATAATTCCTGATTAAGGAGAAGGTAGAAGGAATTCTACCTTTCTTTTTTTTAGAAATATTTGATAAAGGTTCGATTTATTAAATATTAAAAGGTTTTCTTAAAATTAATCTAATATTTGGTAGTATCTTAGTGGTTAAGGTATTATTAAAAAGAGATTAATGCTTATTAATCACAATATTTCTTTGTAAAAATCAATATTTTTATATTTTAATGTAATTATTTGTTTTTTAAGGTTTGTAGTTTGTTAATTTTTATTACATTTAGTTTTTGAATAATTTAACGATATGAAAAAAATTACACTTTTTGCTTTTTTAGCAGTTCCTCTATTTTCTTTGCAGATGAGAGGGCAAGATTTACAGACAAGAACTAAGGTTGTACAAAGTTATGACTTGGAAAGTTCGGAAAGAATTGTTGATGAGATTTCTAAAAGAGGTGATGAAGAGAAAAAGAAAGCTATTTTAGTTGCCCAAGAGCGTGGTGCTAAAATTAGTGGTGTTGATAAAGAAGGGAACTATTTTGAAGTAGTTAAGGTGACAGAAGAAGGTCTTTTGTTATATAGAACAACATTGTCTGCTGGATCAAGAGTAACGGCAAGAGTAGAAGGTTTAAAAGCAAATAACGATGAAAACTCGTTATTGGAAGGTAGTGATATGATATTCGGGGTACTTGATGGTATGACTGCATTGACAGGACACGAAGATTTCGCTGTTTCTAAAGGATCGAGTGAGTCTCGTGTAATTGGAAAAGATAGAGTTCCAAGTATTCCTTATGCAGATCCTTCGAGATATAATCACCAGAAATCAAGAGCACACGCGACACACGTTTCAGGTATTATTGCTGCTGGTGGATTTTATAAAAGTAATGTAAAAGGTTTAGCTCCTAAGAGTACTGTTTATAGTTATAACTGGAGTTCTGATACAAAAAAAATGGGAGACTTAGCTAAAATAGGAGTGTTAGTTAGTAATCACTCGTATGGATTAGCTTTTTTTGATGATTATGGAAATTTAAGGGACTCATCATTACCTCGTTATTATGGGGTTTATACAGATGAAGCCTATGACTTTGATAGAATAGCGAATTTATATCCATTTTACTTGCCAGTAGTTGCTGCAGGAAATGATGGTAGATATACAGCAACGGCATATCCAACTGCTCGTCATAAAAGAAAAATGGATATGCTTAGTGGAACGGCTGTATCTAAAAATATTGTTGTAGTTGCTTCTGCAGAACAAGTGGATAGTTATATAGGACCTAAGTCTGTTAAGATTTCAAATTTTAGTAGTCAAGGGCCAACGGATGATTTTAGAATAAAGCCAGATATCGCGGCGAAAGGATCAGATGTATATGCTCCAGTTTATGAAAATCCAGAAGTTGGAATTACAGAAATTTCATTGAAGGAATATACTATGATGAGCGGTACTTCAATGGCTGCTCCTGCTGTAACTGCTGTTTTTGGTTTATGGCAAGAGTGGGCTATAAAGTATAGTGAGAAAAAAACGCCATTTTTAGCGGCAACGATTCGTGCTTTGATGGCACATACAGCTTCTGAAGCTGGTCCTGCTCCTGGTCCTGATCATTGGTTTGGATGGGGATTAATTAATGCTACTGCTGGTATTCAAGTACTGGAAGCAGCAAGAAATAAGGTGACTTCTGCTTTAGTTTTAGAGGAAACTTTACGCCAAGGGGGGAAAGTGGTTAAGGAAGTAGAGGTTAAGAGAGGAAAAATTAAATTAGTTGCTACTCTTGCTTGGAACGATCCTGCTTATAGTAATTATGCAAGATCACTGATGGGATATAAAGAGGAAAATATGATTGAGAATCCTACGTTGGTTAATGATCTTGATATTGTTGTTAAAGGAGGTGGAAAAACTTACTATCCTTGGCGCTTGAAGAAAGATTTTTCTGATTTATATGCTGAGAGAGGTGAAAATAATGTTGATAATATTGAAAAAATTGAAATAGAAGGATTGGCTCCTGGAAAATATGAGGTAATTATTACACATAAAAATAGCTTAGCTATGGGGCAAGCACAGGACTATTCTCTTGTTGTTACTGTAGGTGAGTTTGAGGATTTAGAAAAAGAAAAACCTGGGGATAAAGAAGGAGAAAAACCTGGGGATAAAGAAGGAGAAAAACCTGGAGATAAAGAAGGAGAAAAACCTGAAGACAAAGAGGGTGAGAAACCTGGAGACAAAGAAGGTGAGAACCCAGTAATTGAAAGTGATTCTTTTGGTATTTGGCCTAACCCTGTAGCTGATCAAATGTATATCAATATGAACTCAAGATATATTGATGAAGTTGCACACGTTAGAGTGTTTGATATTGATGGTAGAATGGTACGTGACTTTAAAGGTTTTGTTGGTGCTGATGGTAAGCTAACAGTAAATATGGCAAGCTTAACTGTAGGTTCTTACTTTGTTGAAGTGAAAACAGGTAAGTTTAAAAAGAAAGTAAGAATTATGAAAAGATAATATCGTTAAATTAAAGTGTGATTTTAAAGCCCTCTTTGTGTTTGCAAAGGGGGCTTTTGTTTTTTAGTGTGTAAATCGTAAACCTTAAACAGTTAATAAAGAATTAAAATTGTATTAGGCTTTTCTTTTAATGTGATATTTATTTGTATTTTTATACTTCATAAAAAAAAAGGGAAATGAAAAAAGTTAAAATGACATTAGCGATGACTGCTATGGTAGCTGGAATTGCATTTGTAGGTTGTAAAGACAACAAAAAAGTAGAAGAGACTCCTGCAACAGAGCAAACTGAACAAGAGGCTGAGTATGTTGATACTGAGCATACTTCTCAAAATTCTTTAGATTGGAATGGTACTTATGTAGGTGTTACGCCATGTGCTGACTGCCCTGGTATCGAAACTACTATTGTTTTAAATGATGACAGTACGTTTAAAGCAACTTATGTTTACCAAGAGAAGAAAGACGGTACGTTTGAAGAAGCTGGTACTTTTGCTTGGGATGACAAAGGATCTGTGATTACTTTAAAAGACGCTAAGAGTGAAGTGCTTGCAGTTTACCAAGTTAGAGAAGGAAGTCTTAAACAATTAAACTTAGATGGAACTGAAGTGGAAGGTGAGTTAGCTGCACACTACGTTCTTGCAAAAAAATAGTGATTTAATCACAGTAAATTAAAAAGCCCCTTACAATATTATTGTAAGGGGCTTTTTGTTTAAAATAACTATGTATTTATTTTGAGAATTATGTTATTGCTTATAGCAATTGTCGCTGTGATCGTTTGAATAATAATATACCACTTGCAAGTAAACCTAAGCTTACTATTATCTCTGTAGTGTCATTTTCTGTAAGTTGATTACTTACTACTGCTATGTCTGTCTGAGTCGTTTCTTGGCTTGTTATATTGTACAGTTGATATGCAAATAAAAATAACGAGATAGCAATTACGAAGAAACTACTATATTTTAGTTTTTTATTCATGCTGCTTGTGATTTAATTAAATGGGATTATTATTTATATAAGACGAATATAAGTATAATATATGAATTATTGTTAAATAGTGTATTTTATTTTTTGATTTATGTGAATAAATTATTTTTGTTGTCTTTTTTTGGCTTTTGTTTAGAATAAAAGTAGGTGATATTGAAAGAAGATGTAAATGATAAAGCGTAGTTGTGAGTAGTAATCCAATAAGTGTAGTACAACGTTGTCAAAAAAAAAGACCCCTTTATGGGGTCTCAATTATAAGTTTTCTTATTTGATATTGATTAATTCAATTTCTTTTAAATAAGGATGGTCTTTAACTTCAAGTATTAACTCCTCTGAGTTAAATGTTTTGATAGTAAGTCGTAAGACTTCATCGCTTGATGAGTGTAGTGTAATCTCATCTCCATCAAATTTGTAAGTTCCTTTGTCTTCAATTAGGCTGTAACGATCAAGTAAAGAAAAGTGCGAGTCTTTTAAGTTGATCTCAACAGATGATAATTGTAAGCTGGTACGAATACCAGCAGGGCAATCTGGAGTGAAGGCATAAAATGTGGTGAGCCATTTCTTCTCAAGATTAACGCGGTTGAATTCCATTGTTCTTGCTTCGTCGAAAGTGGTGATTTCGCTCTCAGCTGAACAGCTTTGCAGAAAAAGAAGCCCGAAGACTGCAATTACTGCGACGTAAAGTGTTAGTAAGCGCTTCATAGTGTGGTTGTTTTTAAGGTTTTAAATCATTGTGGTTATTAAGGATTTGTTTTCTTAAAAATATGACAATCACTTAAGATTTGCAAGGACAGTTTTTAGAATAATGAAATATTTTAGTGGAATAAGTTCTTATTTTGTACTACTTTCTTTGTAAACTCTTAGTTTTAAAAGGTTTGTATTGACATTTCGTGACGTGTTAAAATGAAAAAATAGCTTCTACAGTTGTAAAAGCTATTCATTTTATAATTTATAATTGAGATTAATATAATCTTGAGCTTATTTTTTATTGGAGTAAACATGGGATGTTGTCAATAAAAAAGGCAGATGGTTGAGAATTTACTTCTAATTGAGTAGATTCAAGTTCATTTTTAATAGTGTAAGGGATGGCTTGATTAGCATACCTAACTTGTACTTTTTCTAAAGGCGATTCTCTTAAATATTGTAAGTCTTCTGTCTTTAATAAAAACGATGTGGACAAAATACGAATATTGTTTTTGTTCTCTTTGTCATAAATATAGGTATCGCACTTTTCTTCTCCTATATAATAGGCTGAAAGTACGCGACCGTTGTTTAGTTTAAACGAGATTATACTGCGGTAGTTGATACAAGTAATCGGAATGAAGTCCTGACTCTTCTGAATCAACTGTACGTGTAGAAAGTGATTGTCGTCTGATTTGATTAACGAAAAGAAAAGAGTGTTATTTCCTTTTTCTTGTACGTCTTCGTAAACCAATACGTCATTGGTCTTTCTAACATTGGTATTGTCGTTTACAATTTCATAGTCTATTGAGCACTTTTCTTGTGCGTGGGCAAATAGACTGCTACACAGAAGTAGAATTAGGGAAAGGTAATTTTTCATAACTATGTTGTTTTGCAACAAATTATGATAATTTTTTCGTTTTTCAAGTTTGTTGTGAAGAAAATATAAACATCGCCTCCGTCTTTTATTTTCCACTTCTTTCTGATTTCTTCTACTTTCAATGGGAAGTTACGCACGGTTACGTTTGCCTTGATATTAGTAAGGTGTGTTTTGGCGTTTTGTTTGTTGAAAGGAACGACTTCTTGTATTTTGAAACTACGCCCTGGAAAGTTGACCAACGCTTCACTTGTGTATAGTTGGCTATGGGGGTGTAGTTTGTTGATCTTGTATTGTTGACTTACCGCGTCGAACTTTCCTGTTTTCAGGATAGCACTGTTGGGTTCGTACAAATACTGCTGTGGCGCGTGAAAGCTTGCCACTGCTTGATCGGTTAGACTGGTGTGAAACAACTGTGGTTCGTCTTTGGTAAGATTAACCGCTACTAAGGCTATTTCACCTTCATATCCTTTTTCTAATATCCACAGCAATTCCTTCACATCGTTGTTTAGGGCAACAATATGGACAGCCTTTACGTGGTTTAACTCACTGATACCGGCGTGTATATCCAATAGGGGTGAGGTCTTGATTAGAATGGTATTCGTATGTGTAAACAGGTCGTTTAAATGCTCTGGTACGTTTGGTGTACAATCGCTTAAGAAGAATACCTTCTCCTTGGCAGAATTACGACGTGCTGGATCTACGTATATATAGTCCCACTGTTTGTTGTTCTCTTTTAGGTAAACAAGACTATCTCCGCAATGGCAAGTGATGTTATCAACGCCTAAGGCAGTGTAGTTATGAGCAACAATTGCGCTTAGGTCTTCTTGCATTTCACAGTGCTGTACTGCTTTAACCTGTTTGGCAAAGTAGTAACAATCAATTCCGAAACCACCTGTTAAGTCAATCAAGCTATCGCCTTGTACCAAAGACGCTTTGTATTTGGCACACTCCTCTGAAGAAGTCTGTTCTATAGATAGCTTCTTTGGAAATAGAATATTGTCTGTGGCGTACCACGTAGGTAATTTGTCTTTAGACTTTTGTTTGGACTCGATTTGCGTTAGTAGTTCGCTCATCTCAATGTGAGTAAACGGACTCTTTTTAAAGGCTAACGATTTGATGTCGCTGTGTAGCTGTTCTTGTATATATTGCTGAACGTCTTCTGCTAAAAGATGGTTTTTCAATTATAATTTTTTTGTAAGGATTTGTATGAATCTGACGTTTGGTAAAAACTCTTTTCCGATTACTTTTAAACAAGTGTAGATTGGCACTGCGGCAATCATACCAAAGATTCCAGAGAACATTCCACTTGCCAAAATAACAATGAATATTTCTAAGGGATGCGACTTTACGCTGTTTGAAAAGATCAACGGTTGGTTTACTACGTTGTCGATTAACTGTATAGTAAGGAATCCGATAAACACGGTTAATGCTTTAGGTAGGGTAACTTCTGTGAAATTGTCGCCTATGAAACTAAGCATTGTAAACATCACAGCTAATATGTTTCCAATTAAGGGTCCGATATAAGGAATGATGTTTAAAATAGCACATAAAAAGGCAATCATCAAGGCTCCTTTTGTACCTACTGATATCAATAGGATGAAACTCAGGATAAAGATGATGAAGGTTTGGGCTACTAAACCAAGGAAATAACGTGATAATAGGTTGTTAATCTTGTCTATCGAGTTTAAAACTCTGTTTTCTTGTTTACGAGGGAATATCTTTTTGAATTGGTATTCTAAGACAGCTTGGTCTTTTAAAAAGAAAAAAGCAATGAATAGAATAGCAAATAATCCCATTCCGAATTCGCTCAATAGGCTTAGTATAGAGTTTAATAGGTTAGGGACAAAGTCAAGCTTTACCTGTGATTTTAGGTTAGATTCAGCTATAATCTTGTCAAGGCTAAAACCTTTAGCGTCTAAATAATAGTCTATTTTACTGATTAATCCGTTGAAATCCTCTTGTAAGTGCATTGTACTCAATACAGATAGATTCTGTGCTTGTGTGGTAAACAAAGGCACAAACATAAAGATAAACCCGATGAAAAAAGCCAAGAATATGGTAATGGTAATTGATACAGCTATGATGCGTTTGATGCGCAGTCTTCTACGCATAAACTCAACAAGTGGCTTGCCGATTAGGGCTAAGACAAAGGCAAAACCGATATAGATAAATAAGGGGCTGATTTCTAATAGGAAAAGACCTAATAGGGTGATTGCCGTTAATATTAGTACAGCACGTACTATTCCTTTTGATATTGTCTTAGAATCAATCATCGTGTTTATATGTTATTCATTGGCAAATACGAAACTGTGTACTGCTACTAATGCGGCAGTTTCTGTTCGCAATCTTGTGTGTCCTAAAGAGACTGGTTTGTACCCTTTAGCTAAGGCTGTTTCTATTTCACTCGTAGAAAAGTCGCCTTCTGGACCAACTAAAAGTAAATAATTTTTGTGAAGTGGAATACTGTTTTTCAATAAAACTTTCTCTGTGTCTTCGCAATGTGCAATATATTTCTCGCCTTCGTGTTCTTTTGCCATAAACTCTTTTAAGGTGATAGGCTCGTTTAATATAGGCATATGGTACTGTAAAGACTGCTTCATAGCCGATTGAATAATCTTCTCAAAACGTTCTGTTTTAACAACTTTTCGTTCTGAGTGATCACAGATAATTGGCGTTATCTCGTGGATACCGATTTCTGTTGCTTTTTCTAAGAACCACTCGTAACGCTCGTTCATCTTTGTTGGCGCTACAGCAAGGTGTAGGCGGAAAGGCGTGTGAGCTTGGTCTTCGTGTGATACGATTTCTGTGATACACTTCTTGTCTGAATCCAGAGAGATTTGCGTTGTAAACAACGTTCCTTTTCCGTTTGTTACATAAAGAGTATCACCCATTTTACGTCTTAATACACGGATAATATGTTTGCTTTCATCTTTGTCAAAAGTGAAAGTTGTTTGTCCTTTTTCAATTTCAGGAGAATAGAATAATTGCATAGTGGTAGTCTTAAAATTCGATACGCGCTTTTGATACGACTGATGAGTCGGCAAATTTAGATTCAAGGAAACGGTAGTATCCTACGATTCCGATCATAGCTGCGTTGTCTGTTGTGTATTCAAACTTAGGCACAAAGGTTTTCCATTTGTATTTCTTCTCTGCGTCTTTTAACGCTTGGCGAATACCAGAGTTTGCAGATACACCACCTCCGATAGCGATTTGCTTAATGCCTGTTTCCGCTACGGCTAACTTTAGTTTGTCCATCAAGATATTGATGATTGTATGTTGGATAGACGCACAGATATCAGCGATGTTTTCTTCTATGAAGTTTGGATTAGCAGCTACATTTTTCTGGATGAAATACAAGATTTGCGTTTTCAATCCACTGAAGCTGAAGTTAAGTCCGTCTACCTTAGGTTTGGTAAATTGAAATGCTTTAGGGTTTCCTTGTTTAGCATATTTGTCAATTAAAGGACCACCTGGGTAAGGGAAGCCTAATACTTTAGCAGACTTGTCAAATGCTTCACCTACGGCGTCATCTGTTGTTTCTCCTAATATTTCTAAGTCAAAGAAGCTGTTTACACGCACGATTTGTGTGTGTCCTCCTGAGATAGTTAAGGCTAAGAAAGGGAATTCTGGTTTGTCAAATCCTTCTTCGTCTATAAAGTGACATAGGATATGCGCGTGCATATGGTTTACAGCTACAAGGGGAATGTCAAGTGCTAAAGAAAGCGACTTGGCAAATGATCCACCTACTAATAAAGATCCCATAAGTCCAGGTCCTTGTGTAAAGGCAATTCCGCTTAAATCTTCTTTGGTTATACCTGCTTTTTTGATAGCTACGTCAACTACTGGCACGATGTTTTGTTGGTGTGCACGAGAGGCTAACTCTGGAACTACACCTCCGTATTCTTCGTGAATTTCCTGTCTGGCTACGATGTTTGATAGTACTTTGTTGTCTGCCATAATCGCTGCTGATGTGTCGTCACAAGAGCTTTCGATGGCTAAAATATAGGTAGGTTTTGAAGACATTTTACTGTTTTATCTTTTGATAATTTTAATAAGGTTATTTCTACCGAACCCTATCGAAAAATAATTAAATTTGTGAGTTGTTAGTTTTTTAACTAAACTACGGTAGATTGAGGCAAATTTAAAACATTATACGTTATCAAAAAATTTAAAAAAATAGTTTTTCGCTTGGTTTTAGGGCTGTTTGCTCTGCTTATACTTACAGCAGGGGCATTGCTATTACCACCTGTACAAACGTACTTGGCTAAAGAGGCGATGAACTCTATCAATTCAAAGTTCGGTACTGATATTCACATAGATAAGTTGGCTTTAGACATCTTTGGTGGCATTAACCTGAAAGGGGTAGAGGCAAAAGATATTAAGGGCAACGACTTTCTTTATATAAAGAGTTTTAAAACGCGTATCCTTGACTTTAAGGAGTTAACGCAGGGTCGTTTGTTTTTTGGCAATGCGTACATCGACAGTTTGTATTTGCGTATTCACAAGTATAAAGGAGAAGAAGAAACGACATTAGATCACTTTATCAACGCTTTTGACGACGGAAAACCGGGAGAGGGTAAGTTCAGATTGAAGTCGCCTTTGGTTACGTTGAAAGGAACGCACCTGATTATCTCGGATGAAACAGCGGAGACGGAAGTAGCGGTGGACTTCAAGGATATTGAGGGACAAGTGAAGGACTTCTTTATTAAGGGGCCGGATATTTACGGGAATATTTTACACGCAAAGTTTGATGATCATTGGGGAATGGGCTTGAAAAACCTGTCGGGTGATTTTTCTCATACGAAGACAAGCATCGGGGTGAAGGACTTGAATATCGTAACGAATAAGTCGGCGATTGAAGGGGACTTAGAGTTTACTTACGCGCTTGGGGATATGAAGTATTTCGCTGATAAAGTGAATTGGAACTTTGAGATTAGAAATGCGTCTTTGAATACGTCTGATTTGAATGTGTTTACGGGGGTGTTTTCTGAGAATAAGAACGTGTTTGTACGTGGGCATATTGATGGAGTGATGAACGACTTCTTTATGAAGAACGTGAACTTGGTGGATGAGAATACGTCTAATGTGCGTGGGTTATTCCACTTTAAAAACGTGTTTGACAAAGACAAGCCGTTCTGGATGAACGCAAATGTTGATAGATTGTATGTTACGCGTAATAACTTGGTGGGCTTGATGCCTGAGATTTTGGGTAGTTTACTGCCAGAGCAATTGTCTGCTTTAGGTAATGTGAACTTGCAAGGGGATATTGAGTTGACTAAGCGTACATTGGATACAAATGTGCATATTCTGACGTCTATCGGTAAGGGTATTGCTATTGTTGAGATAGAGAATTTAGATAATCCGGATAAGGCTGCTTATAAGGGGAATGTGATCTTGGATCAGTTTGACTTAGGGGAGTTTATCAATAACCACAATTTTGGGGTAACGTCGTTGAACTTAGATATTGACGGGGTTGGGTTTAACCAAAAATCCCTAAACACTTCTGTAAAGGGAGATGTGTTCTCTTTTGTGTTTAACAAGTATAAGTACACTGGCTTGGCGGTAGATGGTTTTATGAAAATGCCGTATTACCGCGGATTAGTACACAGTCAGGATCCTAACTTGAAGCTGGACTTTAATGGGGTGATTGACTTGAGTGCGGAGGTGAAGAACTACGACTTTGAAGCAGATATCGACTATGCTGATTTGCACGCACTTCGCTTAGTAAATGATACGTTGGCTAAGTTTAGTGGGGCGTTTGAGTTTAAGGCAGCCGGAAATACATTAGATGATTTGGCAGGGGAGTTTACGATTCACCAAGCCCACTACGAGAACAGTAAAGATGCTTATATTTTTGACAACTTTACGTTGACTTCTTCGTTTAATGAGGAAAGAGAGCGCTTGATTTCTATGAGCTCTAAGGAGGCGATTGATGGGTATGTGAAAGGGAAGTTCTCGTTTGCAGACTTAAAGTCGCTGTTTACAAATGCCTTGGGTAGTTTGTATACGAACTATTCGCCTTATAAGATTAAGGAGGGGCAGTATCTTGATTTTGATATTACGGTTCACAATAGGTTGATTGAGGTGTTTTTACCACAATTAACAGTTAGTGCTTTGACTCACGTGGAAGGGGTGATTGACAACGACAACAACGAGTTTAAGTTAAACTTTAATTCGCCAAGCATAGGCATCGACAAGTTTTCGTTTTTCAATATTCTGTTAGACGTAAACAATTCTAACCCGCTTTATAATGCGTATGTGTCAATTGACAGTGTGAAGTCAAACGTGTATAAGGTTACGGACTTTAACTTGATTAACCTTACCTATAACGATACGCTTTTTGTGCGTTCAGAGTTTAAAGGAGGGGCAAACAACAAGGATAAGTTTAACTTGAACTTATTCCACACGATAAACGAGGAAAACTTGTCTGTGGTTGGGTTTAAGAAATCGGAGGTGTTCTTTAAGGACTTCTTGTGGAGCATTAACGAAAAAGAGAACAAAGAGAATAAGTTGGTTTTCAACAAGAAGCTGACGGACTTTATTATAGACGGATTAACGCTTTCGCACAATGGGCAAGAGGTAAACTTAAACGGGGTAGTACGTGATTCGACGTACAAGAACTTTGATTTAGTGTTTACAAATGTTGACTTGGCTAAGATTACTCCAGATATCAGTAATATTGAGTTTGCAGGTAATTTAAATGGGGATGTTCACTTCTCTCAGAAGAAAGAGGTGTTTCAACCAAGAGCTAATATCGGTATTGATTCGCTATTCATCAATAAAGTACACGCGGGAGACTTGAAGTTTAACGTAGATGGTGATGATCGTTTAGAGAAGTTTACGGTGGAGTCAAGTATCGTTGATAAAGATGAAGAACGTTTCTACTTAAACGGAAATGTGGATATATTGAATAAGCAGACGTATCTGAACTTGGAATCAGGGTTTAGAGGGTTTAGAGTGAAGGCGATAGAACCGCTATTGCAGACGATTGTGTCTGATGTGCGTGGAACGACTTCAGGTAAGATTACTATTCAGGGTACGGCGAGTAAGCCTGACGTGAATGGGCGTTTGCATTTGAACAATGCCGGAATGACGTCTAAGTTTACCGGTGTGGATTACAACTTTGAAGAGGATGCTGCACTGGATTTGACAGAGCGACAGTTTATTTTGCGCAAGGTTAAGATAATAGACAGTAAGTACAAGACGGAAGGGTTTGTAGATGGAGAAATATCGCATAAGATGTTTAATGATTGGTCGCTTAATTTGGGGCTGACATCTACTAACTTGTTGGCATTGGATACAAAGTTTGAAGAGGGGAGTTTGTACTACGGACAGGCGTTTATTAACGGTTCGGCTAAGTTGAGTGGTCCTGTTGAGATGTTGGCGATTAACATTAACGCTACGTCAAACAAGGGAACAGCTATCAAGATTCCACTTAAAGAAGCTCAAAATACGGGTGAAAACAATTTCATCCACTTCTTGTCGCCTAAAGAAAAACGTATGCGTTTACTTGGTAAAGATCAAGATTTGTACAAATACCGCAATAGTGGTATAGAACTTGACTTCGAGTTCATCGTTACGCCTGATGCGGAGATTGAGATTATCTTAGATAGAGAGTCTGGTCACGCTATGAAAGGAAAAGGAGCGGGGTTCATTACAATGGAGATTAACACTCTTGGGAAGTTCAATATGTGGGGAGATTTCCAAGCGTATGAGGGAGAGTATAACTTCAAATACGGAGGATTGATCGACAAGAAGTTCGTGGTTAAAAAGTACGGTACTATCAGATGGGATGGAGATCCGCTGAACGCTATTTTGGATTTACAGGCGATTTACCATACAGATGCTAACCCAAGTGTAATTATAGACAACTCGATTATCAATAGAAAAGTACCTACGGATGTGGCTATTGTGTTGAACGGTAGTTTGAGTAATCCGGAGGTTGACTTTGAGATTAACTTCCCTAATGTTAGTTCGGTTGTAAAATCGGAGTTAGATTATAAGTTGAGCGATAGAGATACGCGTGAAAGACAAGCGATGGCGTTGTTAGCAACAGGTTCGTTCTTCTCTTCAGACAACTCATCGTCAACATTGGCGGGTAGTTTGTTTGAACGTGCAAGTAGTATTTTTGACGATATTTTCTCTGATGAAGATGATAAGTTTAAAGTGGGACTTAACTATGCGCAAGGAGAGCGTAATCCGTACACAACAACAGAAGGACGTGTTGGTGTAACATTCTCTACGAAGGTAAATGACCGTATTTCTGTAAATGGTAAGTTAGGTGTACCTGTTGGAGGAGTAGAGCAATCGGTGATTGTTGGTGATGTTGAGGTGTTATTGCGCTTGAATGAAGCGGGTTCTTTAAGTGCGCGTTTCTTTAATAGAGAGAACGACATTAACTACATAGGAGAGGGAATCGGCTATACACAAGGTGTGGGTCTGACGTATGAAGTGGACTTTGATACGTTCAAGGAATTGTTGTCAAAAATCTTACATAGAGCAGATAAAAAGGACCGCGAGAAGAAATCAGATAAAAAACAAGATAATAATCGCTCAGAGGAGCTTCCTGATTCTGATTTTAACCGTGATTTCATTAAGTTTTATGAATCAAGACGCAAGCCTACATCAAATGAATCAAGCACTTATCCTTTAACAAAATAGTAGCTTTTTTAAGAAACAATTTAATTGTTAAAATCGCAATTAATCACTAAATTTACTCAAAACGATAAAATATGACTAAGGGGATTAGAAAGATTGGTGTTTTGACATCTGGAGGTGATGCTCCAGGTATGAACGCTGCTATTAGAGCTATTGTACGTACTTGTGCTTTTCACGATGTTATGTGTGTTGGAATCTTCAGAGGGTTTCAAGGACTTGTGGAAGGGGATTTTGAGGTATTAGGGCCTCGTGATGTAAACTACATCATTAATAAAGGTGGTACAATCTTGAAAACAGCTCGTTGTTCTGCTTTTAAAACAGAAGAAGGTCGTAAAACAGCTTATGAAAATATAAAGAATGCACAGCTTGATGCTTTAATTGTGATTGGTGGAGACGGTAGTTTCACTGGGGCAATGGTGCTAAGTAAAGAATTTGATATTCCTGTAATGGGAATACCAGGTACAATTGACAATGATATTCACGGAACAAGCCACACAATCGGTTTTGATACGGCGTTAAACACAGTTGTTGACGCAGTGGATAAGATTAGAGATACGGCGAGTTCACACAAACGTCTTTTCTTCGTTGAGGTTATGGGACGTGATGCAGGGCATATCGCTTTAAATGCGGGTATTGGTGCTGGTGCAGAAGAGATTATCATTCCTGAAGAGAATATGGGACTTGAGCGCTTGTTAGAGTCGCTTCAGAAAAGTAAGCTAACAGGAAAATCGTCAAGTATTGTACTTGTAGCTGAGGGAGAAAAACTTGGTAAGAGTGTTTTTGAACTTGGTGCTTATGTAGAAGAAAATTTACCTGAGTATGATGTACGCGTGTCTGTGTTAGGCCATATGCAAAGAGGTGGAGCTCCATCTTGTTTTGACAGGGTGTTAGCAAGTAGATTGAGCGTGAAGGCAGTGGAAACTTTAATAGAGGGTAAACGCAATTATATGGTTGGTTTACTTAACGATCAAGTTGCTTTAACTCCTTTAGAGCAAGCCGTAAAAGGACATTCACAAATAGATGCTGAGTTACTTAGGGTATCTGATATAATTAGTATTTAATAATTAAAAAAATTTTTGAAGATGAAAACTAGAATTGGGATTAATGGTTTTGGACGTATTGGACGTTTAATGTTGAGAGAAGCAGCAAAATATAACAATGTAGAAATTGTAGCGGTAAATGATTTAATGACTGTAGAGCAATTAGCTTACTTAATTAAGTTTGACTCTGTTCACGGTCGTTTTGATGGTACTGTTGAGATTAAAGATGGAAATTTAGTTGTTAATGGACAAACTATCCGCGTTACTGCTGAGAAAGATCCTTCATTATTGAAATGGAACGAGGTAAACGTTGATATTGTTGCTGATTGTACAGGTATTTTCAAAGACTTAGCTGGTGCTCAAAAACACATTGATGCTGGTGCGAAAAAAGTATTGATTTCTGCTCCGTCTCCAGATGCTCCTATGTATGTAATGGGGGTTAACCATAAAGAATTAAAAGCAACTGATACTATCGTTTCTAACGCTTCTTGTACTACTAACTGTTTAGCTCCGATTGCTAAAGTTATCAATGACAACTTTGGTATTGTTGAAGGGTTAATGACTACTATTCACGCTGCTACTGCAACTCAGTACACAGTTGATGGTCCGTCTAAAAAGGACTTTAGAGGTGGTCGTTCAGCATTAGTAAATATGATTCCTGCTTCTACAGGTGCTGCTAAAGCGGTTGGAAAAGTTATTCCTGAATTAAAAGGGAAATTAACAGGTATGTCAATGCGTGTTCCTACAGCTGACGTTTCTGCAGTAGATTTAACTGTAAAAGTAGCGAAAGAAACTTCTTACGAAGAGATTATGGCTGTATTGAAAAAAGCAAGTGAGAACGAATTAAAAGGTATTATGGCTTATGTAGAGGATGACGTTGTTTCTCAAGACTTCGTTTCTGATCCACATACTTGTATCGTTGACTCTAAAGCGGGTATCGCATTAAATAGTACTTTCTACAAATTCATCGCTTGGTATGATAACGAGTACGGATACTCTGCTAAGATGATTGAGATGGCTATTTTAATGAATACTGTTAAGTAATTAAATAGATTGAATGAAGATAATCGTTGATAGTGGTTCTACTAAAGCCGATTGGATCTTCTTTGACCAGAATAATAATGTAACAACTTCAGTGACAAGCTTAGGGCTTAATCCTGAAGTTGTTTCTTTAGATGAGTTCTTTACTCGCGTAAATACTGTTCCTGATATTTCAAAGAACAGAGACGCGGTTAAAGAACTTTATTTTTATGGTGCAGGGTGTGGGTCTGATCGTACGAATAGTATTGTTAAGAACTTTTTTGAAGGGTATTTTACGAATTGTACAGCAATTCACGTTCACGAAGATACGTATGCAGCTATCTATGCTACGGTAGATCGTGGGGAAAGTGGAATTGTGTGTATTAATGGTACGGGGTCAAATGTTTCATATTTTGATGGCGTGAAAGTACACCAACGCATACAA
Organism: Myroides sp. C1519; assembly: GCF_038039755.1. NCBI lineage: Bacteria > Pseudomonadati > Bacteroidota > Flavobacteriia > Flavobacteriales > Flavobacteriaceae > Myroides > Myroides sp. C1519. The sequence continues at coordinate 198,824 of NZ_JBBPHM010000001.1, read as the reverse complement.
TCGCTTGGTTTTATGGCGATGGATGATTGTAGTGGTAGTTCTTTTGGGCGCTTGCTTTTGAAAAGTTATTTTCTAAGAATGTTGCCAATTGATTTGGCTATTGCGTTCTCGGCAAAGTATGATATTGATGCAGACGTAGTAAAGTACAACTTCTATAAAAAGGAGAATCCGAATGCTTATATGGCGTCTTTTTTGCCGTTTTTAATTGAGTATAAAGATCATCCGTATTTTCAAGAAATGATACGCGAACAAGTAGATTTCTTTGTTACTAATTACATCAAAAATAACCCGGAATACGTTGATGTTCCTGTGCATTTTGTCGGTTCAGTTGCTTACTTTTTGCAAGACGAATTTAGAAAGGTGTTAGCAGATCACAATATCAAAGTAGGGAAGATTATACAGAAACCGTTAGATGGTTTAATATTGTATCACAAATAAAAAATGTAGGTTATGGAAATAGCAATTGTAGCACACGATGCTAAGAAAAAAGAGCTGTTAGATTTTATCAAGAAGAATCGCGATATATTAACGGCAGAGGGAATTTCTTTGATTGGTACTGGTACAACTGGTAGTATGGCTCAGGATGCTGGTTTTGAAGTTAGACGAATGCTTTCTGGTCCAATGGGAGGTGATGCGCAGATCGCTGGTCGCGTTGCTGAAGGTAAAACAGGTATGGTGCTTTTCTTTAAAGACCCGCTTGGAAAACACCCACACGAACCAGATATTAATATGTTGTTACGTGTTTGTGACGTACATAATGTGCCTTTAGCTACGAATGAAGCTTCGGCTCAGTTACTTTTAAATGCGATAAGTAAATAGATACTATTTGCTTTATTATATAAACGCTGTGAATGCTTTTCATAGCGTTTTTTTTGTGCTTATTTTTCAGGTATTATTTTAGTTTACAACAAGTTTTTTGAATATATAAATTGCTTTGAATACGGATGCGTTTTGGAAATAGCAGAAGTTTAACGCGTGTTTTGATAGTGCCATGTTCGAGACTTCTACCACATTTGTCCCACATTAGTTCGGAAATAAGCCTTTTTACCGAAGGAGTGTGGTAGTAATGTGGTAGAAGTGTGGTATATGATACGGTTAATTCAAGACACAAAGGCGATTACCTCTGTATTAGGAGTGGTGTTTAGTTTGAAAAGGGATAAGATATCGTTTAGGGTTGTATAGAAGGGAGCTGTTGTGTTTTTAGCTAAATAAGCTAACAGAAGTGGTGTTTAAAAAGAAAAGCCCTTAAAACTTAATTTAAGGGCTTTTAGTATAATGTGTTGATTGCTTATTTACTTGCAATCATTGAAATCTCTACGTTTACATTACGTGGTAATTTTACCACTTGAATACACTCTCTTGCTGGAGCAGTTTCGATAGTGAAGAAGCTTCCGTAAACCTCGTTTACTTTAGCAAAGTCGTTCATATCAGTTAAGAAAATAGTTGACTTTACAACGTTTTCAAAAGTAAATCCAGCTGCTTCAAGAATCGCTTCTAAGTTTGCCATTACTTGTTTTGCTTCGTCTTCAATTCCTGTTGTAACCAGCGTTTCTGTTGCTTGGTTAAAAGGAATCTGACCAGAGATAAAAAGTAAATCACCTACCATTACCGAGTGGTTGTATGGTCCGATTGGTGCTGGAGCTTTGTCTGAGTTTATAATCTTTTTCATCTTGTAAATATTTTCTTATTTGGTTTATTATCTATAAATCTTGTCTGGTGCTTTTCTCTTTTCCCACTTGATGTCGCTCAACATTGAAGAACGAATACCGATGAAGAATCCCCAACTTTGGTAAGGTCCAATTGGAACCCAAGAGAAGTCCATACGCCAGCTCATTAAGTCTCTTTCAAATCGCAACTGTGTAAATGTTACACCTTTTTGAACGAAGTCATAACCAGTTGAAACTCCAACTCTCCACTTAGGAGTTAATTCTACGTTTCCTGAAACCATCACTGAATTGTTTACGATTTCATTTTGACGAGACGAGTTGTTGTACGTTAACGAGTAAGCGAACGTTAAGTCCCACGGTAGTTTAGCGTTGAAGAAACCAGCAAAATCTCTTTCTTCATCTTGATCGCCAAGCATACTCTTTCTGTTGTCTCCTAACTCCATTGAACGACCAAATAAATCATCCGGACGTCCACCGTTGTCAACTGAGTTTTGGTTGTCTTTTGCAGAACCACCAAACATTGCATCTTGACTTGACATTGACCAGTTAACAGTCATATTCGCACTTGTTAATCTGAATAAACTACCACCGTTGTTGATGTTGTATGTGTCAATACGACGGTTGTTGTTGTCAAGTGCATAGGGGTCTAACGTTGCTCCGAAGTTAATCTGCATTTTCTCTTTGAAAAGAGAAGTACCAGCACTAACACGCATTGGAGACCATTTTAACGAGTCGGCAGACATATTATAACTTGTAGAGAAGTTTAAGCTGTTTAACAACATTACTTTCTTCGCTTCTCCTTTTTCGTTTTCGTCATCTCTAACTTTCGCTTCAAAGGTGTTACTCAATCCGAAGTTCATCATATTTGACATTGTCTTACCAGGTGCGCCAAAAATACCTCCTTGGAATCGGGTGTATTCTTGCATTGTCTGTCCTGTTGCATCAATTGCGTAAGTGTCGTAATACTTTTCAAAGCTCGGTGTGTATGAGTAACCAACACTTGGACGCATTACGTGGCGAATAGCCTGTAGTTTTGCGTCTTTACTGAAGTTAAACGTACCGTAAATAGTAGTTCCGATGCTTGCGTTAAAGTTATACGTTCTATAACTGTCAAAACCATTAACGCGGATATCTTCAACCTTGTTCTTTTCTGGATTGTATTCCTTTTTAATTGTGTTGAAATACCAAACCTCGTTGAAAGCACCCCCTGCAGAAACAGAGAAATATTTAAACAACTTAAAGTTTGTAGAAATTGGAATACTGTGTTGGAACCCGGTGTTTAAACTATCAAACATTTCTCTTTTAAAGAAGAAATCTTCGTGTGTTCTAACACGGTTTTCTCCACGAACAGAGTATGTAAGGTTTAAGTTCTTAATAAGTCCTTTTTTAGCTCCAAACTTCGGTGCGAAAGGGAACACACGGTCCACGTTCACTTGTAAAGTTGGAAGGGTCATATTAATCTCCTTAGTATTTGTCGATTGTGAGTGCGTAGCCGTTAACGACATATTCACTTGTGGCACACCTTCAAACGTACGTTGGTAGCTGATAGAAGAACTCATAGTGTTGTTCATAGAAGCCCCCACGTTATACGTGTTGTTTGACTGTCTGAAGTACTGGCTACTACCTAAGTTTACCGAAGCAGAGAAACGTGAACTTGGATTAGCTTTACTATCCTGGTTGTGGTTCCACTGAATATTGTACATTTTACTTGATGAGTAATCAGGTAGTCCTTTTTCAGAGAAGATATTGTTTTCATACCTCACTAAAACACGGCCATTGTACTTATATCGTTGAGCGTATGAACTGTTTAAACGAAGTCCCCAGCTTCCGTTGGTGTAGTAATCTCCTAAAACGTTTAAATCTACCTTATCGCTAATAGCAAAGTAGTACCCCCCGTTTTGAATATAGTATCCTTGTTGGTTGGTATCCCCGAAACTTGGAATGATAAATCCAGATTCAGCTTTCTCCGACATAGGGAAAAATGCGAATGGCAATCCAAGAGGAGTAGGTACGTCAGCAATAACCATATTGGTTACCCCTGTAATAACCTTTTTACCAGGTACAAGTTTAATCTTTCTTGTTTTGAAGTAATATTCAGGATCGTCAAGGTCTTTAGCAGTAGTAAAGATAACGTCCTTCATAAAGTAAACAGAGTCGTTTTCTTTCTTTGTAATTTCAGACTTAATTCTAAATTCCCCTTGTGAAGTACGCGACTTCCATACCAAGGCTTTTTTGGTTTTAGAGTTAAAGCGGATAGAATCAGGCTCAACGATTTGGTCTCCTTGTTTAAACACAGGAAACTGGTGCATATTACCCACACTGTCTTTGATACCCCCAGCAGATATTTCGCTTGTTTCGTAATTGAAAACAATCTTACCCGCTGTAAGTTCGAAGTCTTGGTATTTTACTTCCGCCTCGTTATATAAAGTGATTTCTTTCTTCTTTAAGTCAAGTTTTTCATAGTCCTTAGCCTTTCTATAGACCATATCCTCTAAAAGAGGCTTCTCTTTAGGCGTTAAAGTGTCAGTTTTGACATCTTTTTTCGGATCTTTTTTTGCCTCATTTTTAGGCACAGACGTAGTTGCTGTAGCGTCCTTAGTTGTTGCTACAGAGTCTTTTGGAGTAGAGGAATTAACCGGTACGTATTTTTTATTAAATTCTTGTGCAGTGCTTTTTTGAGAGAAAATGGCACTAAAAGTGAATAAAATAAAAACGATATTAAAAATATTTGTTCGCAAACCTATATATATGCTATTTTTGTAAAACTAAGCTCGTTTTTTAAAACGTGTCAAACTTACATATATTTTTTCTGAAAAATGTAATTTTTATTCAAATTATAAAACATTATAAATATCAATTTTATGAATTGCAGTCGTTCTAAACTGTTCGCATTACTAACATTTTTATTAGTTTGTTTTTCTGTATCAGCACAGAAAGGCCAAAAGTTTAAAGTTGTATTAGACCCTGGTCACGGGGGGCAAGATACAGGTACAAATCACAAGAAGAATGTTGAGAAAGACATCGTTCTTGCTGTGGCATTGGAAGTAGGGAAGATTTTAGAAAAACAATTGGATATTGATGTGTACTACACGCGTAAAACAGACGTGTTTGTACCAGTTAGAGAAAGATCGGTATTAGCCAATAAAAATAACGGTAATGTATTCGTATCTATTCACTGTAATGGGGTAAACTCAGAAGCAGCGTCAGGAACGGAAACTTTCGTAATGGGTTTAAGTAAAAACAAATCTAACCTTGACGTAGCAAAAACGGAGAACTCGGTTATTATGATGGAGGACGACTATAAGACGAAGTACGCAGGATTTGATCCATCATCTCCAGAGTCTATTATCGGGTTGACGTTAATCCAAGAAGACTACATCCACCAAAGTATTGATTTGGCAGGAAGAGTACAAGACGGGTTTACAAACGACTTAAAGAGAAAAAACAGAGGAGTGAAGCAAGGGCCGTTCTGGGTATTACACGGAGCGTTTATGCCAAGTATCCTTATTGAGTTAGGATTCGTATCTAACCCGGCTGAGGGAGCTTACCTTTCTTCATCAAAGGGTCAAAAAGAGTTAGCTTCTTCAATTGCAAAGGGAATTATGGCTTATAAAGCAGCATATTACGGTGGAGGAAGTGTAATTGTAGCAGATAAAACTGATGTAACACCAAGTAAATCTACGACAACTACGACTGCAACTACTACTAAGAATAATTCTAAAAATAGTACTGCAAGTACAAAAAATAACAAGAATGTCGAATTTAAAGTGCAAATTGCAGCGAGTGCGAAGGTATTAGCTTTAAAACCACAGAATTTTGGTGGGCTAAAGGGGGTTACTATGCAGAAGTCAGGTAAGTTAAACAAGTATTTCTACGGTAGTACAAGCGATCATGCAACAGCTAAAAAACTAATGCAAGAAGCTAAATCAAAAGGACATAAATCAGCATTCATCGTCGCTTATAAAAACGGAAAGTCTGTAAGCGTAGAAGAAGCTTTAAAATAATATCGATTGCGTAAAGAATAAAAGTTTATTTTTGCGTGTATTAAAAAGAACAAGTTTTGAAAATATCAAAAGAAATTAAGACAGCTATTTTAGTATTAGGGGCAATTGCACTATTTATTTGGGGATATTCTTTCTTAAAAGGAAGTAACATTTTCGATAACAGTACTAAATACTATGTGGAGTATGACAATGTAGAAGGCTTAACAATGTCTTCTAATGTTACAATCAACGGTTTAGTAGTTGGTAAAGTCTCTAAAATCAGTTTAGACAACAAAACAGGGAAACTAAATGTAGAGTTATTAATGACTCAAAAAGTAGATATTGCTAAAAGCAGCGTTGCTACAATCTATTCACCAGGATTAATTGGAGGTAAAGCAATTATGATTAACCCTCAGTTTGGTGATTCAAACTACGCTCAGTCAGGGGACTTCATTAAAGGAGAACTACAAAAAGATATGACTGACAAGTTAACAGAAGAAATATTGCCTTTAAAAGATAAAGTAGAGGCGGTATTGGCTAATGCTAACGAAATGATCCTTGCTTTAAACAGCATTATGGATGAAAAAATGCAAGCAGACTTAAAAGGTGCGGTTCAGGAATTAAACGGAACATTAGCTGGAGCAAACAAGATGATTGCTACATCAGGACCTAAGTTAGACGGTACATTGAACAACTTGAATACAATGAGTACTAACTTTGCTGCACTATCTTCAGATTTAAAAACTTTGGATATTCAATCTACGTTTACTAAATTAGACAATGCAACTACCAATATGGATAAAATTATGGCAGATATCCAAAGCGGTAAAGGTTCAGTTGGTAAATTGTTGAAAGACGAAGAACTATACGCTAACCTTACAGGAGCATCAAAAGAATTAGAATTACTATTAGGTGATTTGAAAAACAATCCAAAACGTTATGTTCATTTCTCATTATTTGGTAAAAAGGCGACACCTTACCAAGGAAAAGAAGGAGAGACAGTAATTGTAGTGGAAGAGAATAAAGAGAATAACTAAACCAAACAACCAACAAAGATCAACTAACAATTTTTTGAAACAATTATTACTACTATGCAGTATTTAGGCCAAGTATTATTTTTACTTCTATTAGTTGTTGGTTTTGGCTTTTTCATTAAAAATATAAAGAAGCTAATCCGCAACATTAAATTAGGACGTGATATCGATCGTTCTGATAACCCAAAAGAACGCTGGAAAAATATGATTCGCGTTGCTTTAGGGCAATCGAAAATGGTTAAAAGACCTATCCCAGCAATTCTACACATCTTTGTATATGTAGGTTTTGTGATTATTAACATTGAGATGTTAGAAATCATAATAGATGGTTTATTTGGTACCCACAGAGCGTTCTCGTTCTTAGGTTCAGGATATAACTTCTTGATAGGATTCTTTGAAATACTTGCATTCCTTGTAATATTTGGAGTTGTAGTATTTTGGATCAGAAGAAATGTAATCAAGCTTAAGCGTTTTAACCAACCAGAAATGGAAGGATGGGCTAAGCGTGATGCTAACAATATTATTTACATTGAAACAATTTTAATGTGTTTCTTTTTATTAATGAATGCGGCAGATTACTTCTTACAAACGCAATCTTATACACACTATAACGAAGCAGGAGCATTCCCAATCTCAGGATTTATTAGTCCTATTTTTGACGGAATGAACCTTACTACGGTTGCTTTTATTGAGCGTTTTTGTTGGTGGGCACACATTATAGGGGTGATGTTCTTTATGAACTACCTTTATTATTCAAAACACCTACACATTTTCTTGGCGTTCCCAAACACTTATTATGCGAACTTAGAGCCACAAGGAGAATTCGACAACTTAGAGTCTGTTAAAAAAGAAGTACAGTTGATGATGGATCCGAATGCAGACCCATTTGCAGCTCCAGCAGAACCGCAAGGTGAGCCAGAGAAATTTGGTGCGCAAGATGTTATGGATTTAAACTGGGTTCAGTTGATGAACGCATACTCTTGTACAGAGTGTGGTCGTTGTACATCATCTTGTCCACAAAATATTACAGGGAAGAAATTATCTCCACGTAAGATTATGATGTCAACACGTGATCGTTTAGAAGACGTAAGTAAAATTATGGACGCTAATAATGGTCAGTTTGTAGATGACGGTAAAACGTTGTTAAACGATTATATTACAGCAGAAGAGCTTTGGGCTTGTAATACTTGTAATGCTTGTGTGGAAGAGTGTCCGATTGACATTAGTCCGTTGTCTATTATTATGGATATGAGACGTTATTTGGTAATGGAGCAAAGTGCTGCGCCAACAGAGTTAAACAATATGATGCAAAATATTGAGAACAATGGTGCACCTTGGCAGTATAACCAAATGGATCGATTAAACTGGAAAGACGAAAACTAATTAACTAACAATCATAATCCCTTAGGGAGATTATCACAATACATTCAAATATTATGTCAGAAAATTTAGTAGTGCCTACAATGGCTGAAATGATGGCAAAGGGCGAGCAACCAGAAGTTTTGTTTTGGGTTGGTTGTTCAGGGAGTTTTGACGATAGAGCAAAGAAGATTACAAAAGCATTCGTAAAAATATTAAATAAAGCAAAGGTTCCTTTTGCAGTTCTTGGTACAGAAGAAGGATGTACAGGAGACCCAGCGAAGAGAGCAGGAAACGAGTTTGCATTCCAAATGCAAGCAATGATGAATATCCAAGTTTTAGACGGATATGAAGTTAAGAAAATCGTTACTGCTTGTCCGCACTGCTTTAATACATTAAAGAATGAGTATCCTGGATTAGGAGGGAAATACGAAGTAGTACACCACACAGAGTTTCTTAAATCGCTTTTAGACGATGGAAGATTAACAATTGAAGGAGGAAACTTCAAAGGAAAGAGAATTACATTCCACGATCCTTGTTATTTAGGACGTGCGAATCAAGTTTATGAAGCACCACGTCAATTAATTGAAAAATTAGACGCAGAGCTTGTAGAAATGAAGCGTTCAAGACAGAATGGTTTTTGTTGTGGAGCTGGTGGAGCACAATTGTTCAAAGAGCCAGAACACGGTAGCAAAGAAGTTCACGTAGAACGTACAGAAGAAGCGTTAGGAACTAATGCTGAAATCATTGCTGCAGGATGTCCGTTTTGTAATACAATGTTGACAGATGGTGTTAAGTTTAAAGACAAAGAACACGAAGTAAAAGTACTTGACGTGGCAGAGTTAATTGCAAATGCAGAAGATTTATAAGAGTTATGTACATACCATTTGAAGAAATGCCTGACCATTCTCGAGTTTGGATTTATCAATCAAATCGCAAATTCTCAGATGAGGAGGTTCAAGAAATAGACAAAGTTTTAGCGGACTTTACACAAGAGTGGGCTGCTCACGCAACACCATTACAAGCATCATACACTATTAAGTATAACCGATTCATCATCCTTGCGGTTGACCAAGAAGTACACGCAGCATCTGGATGTTCAATCGACGCATCAGTTGGAATGATTCAATCATTAGAACAAAAATACGGTGTTGACTTATTAGATAAGATGAATGTTACGTATAAAACAGGAGATTTCATTGCTTTTAAAACTTTATTAGAGTTTAAAACAATGGTAAAATCTAAGTCTGTTTCTGCTAATACTATTGTTTTCAATAATTTAGTAAATGATTTAGGAGAATTCAGAGAATACTGGGAAGTACCAGCAGCTGAAAGTTGGCATTCACGCTTTTTTAAGTAGATTGTAATCTCTAAATTTACAATATCAAAATCATCATCAAATTGTTTTTTGATGGTGATTTTTTTTTGACATAATAAAACAGCTAATGAAAAAACTCACATTATTACTTCTTATGGCAGCGTCAACTGCTATGGGGCAGAAAACCGTTGACAAGGTTAGACAAACGCAATGGGTTGACAGCGTTTATAATACGCTTACTTTAGAGCAACGCATTGGTCAATTGTTTATGGTGGCGGCTTATTCAAACAAGAATGAAGCACACACACAAAGTTTAGAAAAGTTAATTACAGAACAACATATAGGGGGACTTATCTTTTTTCAAGGTGGTCCAGTGCGACAAGCGAATATGACTAATCGCTTGCAAAGTATGAGTACACTGCCTATGCTTATTGGTATTGATGGTGAATGGGGATTAAGTATGCGTTTAGATTCGACATACAAGTTTCCGTACAATATGACGCTGGGGGCAGTGCAAAACATGGATCTGATAGAAGAGTTAGGTGTTGCTATGGCAAAACAAGCGAAACGCTTAGGTTTACAGTTTAACTTTGGTCCTGTATTAGACATTAACATTAATCCGCAAAACCCTATTATCGGTGTACGTTCTTACGGAGAAACACGTGAGATAGTTACAGATAGAGCGATTGCTTTTACGAAAGGATACCAAAGCCAGAATGTATTTGCAACAGGTAAACACTTTCCTGGACACGGAGATACATCGACTGACTCACATCACAAACTACCTGTAATCAACCACGATAAAGGTAGATTAAACAAAGTAGAGTTGTGGCCATATAAGAAGATGTTTGACAACGACTTGTCAAGTGTTATGGTTGCTCACTTAAATATTCCTGCGTACGAACCAGATAGCAATGTACCAAGTTCACTATCTTATAATATCGTAACCAAGTTATTAAGAGAAGAAATGGGCTTTGAAGGGTTGATCTTTACTGATGCTTTGAATATGAAAGGGGCATCAAACTATTTGAAACCAGGGGAAGTAGACTTAGCTGCGTTTAATGCAGGAAACGATTTACTGTTGTTTTCTGAAGACGTGCCTACTGCGTTGACAAAAATTAAAGAGGCATATAGCAAAGGAGAAATCACTGAAAAGCGTTTAGCCTATTCAGTTAAGAAGATATTAGAATACAAGTTTAAGTCGAATATGACTAAGTTTGAGCCAATTAACACGACTACGTTAGTGGCAGACTTAAACGGGGCTGAATATGACGATTTAAACCAAAAGTTGTATAACGAGGCGATAACTGTTGTTAAGAATGACGATAAGTTAATCCCGTTTAAACACTTAGAAAAACAACGTATTGGGTATGTGAAGTTAGGAGATGACGATGGTAGTACGTTTTTAGAGATGTTGAAGAACTATGCAGATGTGCGAGAAGTTAATCCAACAGATTTAGATGAGATCAGTAAGTTTTCGACTATCGTGATTGGTTACCATAAAGTGGACAACCCTTGGCGTAATCACAATTTCTCAAATGAGGAGAAACAGCAGATTGCAGCTATAGCTAAGAAAACAAATACGGTATTGGTATCTTTTGCCAAGCCTTATGCTTTGTCTGGTTTGCCAACGTTTAACGGTATAAACACAGTTGTAGTTGGTTATCAGAACAACGCATTTGCACACAAAGCTGCTGCACAAGTGGTATTTGGAGCAATTGGATCAAAAGGGAAGTTACCAGTATCTATTAATAGTCAGTATGAAGTAGAAACAGGAATTAAGACTAAACCAATCCAACGTTTGGGGTTTTCAAGTCCGGCAAATGAAGGGATGGATCCAGCTGTGTTGGCACAGATTGATAGCATTGCCAAGCGTGCTATCGAGAGAGAGCTAACACCGGGGATGCAGATATTGGTTGCCAGACACGGGAATGTTGTTTATCAAAAGTCGTTTGGTTATCATACGTATGATAAAACAACAGCTGTAAAAGACACCGACTTGTATGATTTAGCATCGTTAACGAAGATATTGGGTAGTTTACCTATTTTAATTAAGATGTACGACCAACACAAGGTTACGATGGAGTCAAAGTTGGGTAATATGGTACCTGCGTTTAAAGGTACAGACAAAGCGAATATTACATTCAGAGATTTGTTGACACACCAATCTGGGTTACCAGCGTGGATTCCGTTTTACAAACGTACGTTAGATGAGAATAAGAAACCAGACGTTAGTTTGTACAGCTATTTTTACACGCCTGATTATCCTACGCAAGTATCGGAGAATTTATACATTAAAAAAGGGTACACTAACGAGATTTTAAAGCAAATAGGAGAGTCTACTTTATCAAAGAAAAAAGACTATAAATACAGTGACTTAGGGTTTATTTCGTTGAAAGAATTTATTGAAGCGAAGTATAATAGTACGTTAGACAAGGTAATTCAAGACGAGTTTTTCTTAAAAATGGGAATTACACATTTGACTTATTTACCATTGCAAAAGTTTGATATTGGAGTAATTCCACCAACGGAAGTTGACAATTACTACCGCTATACAACAGTACAAGGATACGTTCACGATATGGGAGCGGCGATGCAAGGAGGAGTAGCAGGACACGCGGGATTGTTTGGTTCGGCGTTGGATGTGGCTAAGGTAATGCAGATGTACTTGAATGAAGGGGAATATGGAGGAGAGCGTTTCTTTTCTAAATCGACATTTGACACATTTAACGACTGTGTTTATTGTGAAACTGGAAGTAGAAGAGGAATTGGTTTTGATAAACCGCAAGCAGAAGGTAAACCAGGACCAACGTGTGGTTGTGTATCTATGACAAGTTTTGGACATACTGGGTTTACAGGAACAATGGCGTGGGCAGATCCAGAGAAAGATTTAGTTTATATCTTCTTGGCCAACCGTACTTATCCGGATGCAACAACAAATAGGTTGTCTAAAGAAAACGTTAGAGAAAATATTCAGACTGTTATTTATGAGTCAATCGTGAAATAGTAGTTTACAAGTTTATAGAGAAAAGAGGAGTTAGTAATAGCTCCTCTTTTTTTGTGGTTTTAGGGTATTGTGGTAGTGTTTGTGAAATTTCCATATTTCAGAATATTTCTGATGTAATGGTAAATATGGGATTTATGATGCAAGAGTTGATTTGTGTTTATTTGGGTAGTTGGTCAATCGGTTAGGTATTAAAAAAAGGAAGAAATATAAACTTCCATATTTCAGAAGATTTCTGATGTAAAGGTAAATATGGGAATTATGACGCAAGAGTTGATTTGTGTTTATTTGACAATTAGTCACAATACTATGGACTTTAATAGTAGTAGTAAAGAAAGCAGTATAAATAGGATAAGTACCCTGTGTGAAGATGCTTAGTATAAGATTGTAAAGTCCTAATGCTTTGATTTGTGGTGTTTTGTGTTATAGGATAGTAGTATATTGTATTAAGCTAAATAACTATAAAGTAAACTTATAAGTTGATTATATGAAAATAATACCTATCTTTGCACCATACATTTATACAGTGAACTATTCAACAACAAGTATAAATGCCTATAGAAGTATAATGGAAACTTGGACTGACCAAGAAAAGATATTACAATTTTTAAAAGAGAATAGGCAAGACATCAATTCTAAGAGTAATATTTATGCTATTGCAGATTCAATTGCAGAGGAAAGTTATCAAATAGAAAGGAGTTTGCTTGCTATAGTGAATTTAGAGCCTGTTTGTTTAGATAAGTTTTTTAGACAATTAGATAATCGTGAATTTCGCATTGTGCACTTGTCCTTAAGGAAAGGTAAAACACGTTATCTAAGACTCTATGCCGTCAGGATAGACTCATCAACATACGTAATAACAGGAGGAGCAGTTAAGTTGCCTTTGCAACATCTAATGCAAGATAGAGAACATACAAGTATTGAACTGTATAAATTACAGCAGGTTAAATTGTTTTTAGAAGACAATGGCATATTTGATGAAGACTCTTTTTATGAATTTTTAAATATTTAAACAAGCATGACAAATAAAGAAAAGTTTTTAGCACTTGTATCTCCTGATGAAGGAAATACTGCAGCGTGGATTACTGAGCGTCAAGCTAATCGTGAATTGCATCGAACATCTCAAAAGATAGCGTTATTGATTCTAAAGCGATTGTCAGATTTGAATTGGAAGCAAAAAGACTTGGCTGAACGAATGAATGTTAGTCCACAACAAGTTAGTAAATGGGTGAAAGGAAAAGAGAATTTCAGAATTGAAACATTGCTTCATTTAGGAGAAGTGTTAGGAATAGCTTTGTTTCATATTCCACCTATAGCAGATGATTACAATTTAGCAGAGTCTAATGTTTCCTTGCTAAATGAAGGGGACAAAGAATAGGTATTACATCTTTAATGACCGTATATAAACAAAAAAGCATAACCGAAATGGTTATGCTTTTTCATTTGTATTATTATTTACAAGCCTTAATATATGCTTCAATAAGTTGTATTAACCCATCTTTAGAAACAGTATCGTGGTCTTCATAGTTCAATGCGCTACAGTTCATATACTTATCAAAAATTTTTTTAGCATCTTCAGGTTTTCTTGTACCGAAAGTAGCTTTATTACCTAAGTAGATAGCATTCTTTTGACCTTTGATAAACAAGTAATAATCGTTTGGAGTCTTAATATGGTGCAACACATAGTTACCATCCTTTTCAAAATCAACAAGTAAGAATTTATTTGAACCACCAAAAAGGTCTAACTCTCCATTCGAATTGTTAAGACCACCATCACTTGAAGTACTTAAACCAAGGAAACGATCATTTTGTACTCCAAATTCAACATTGTCCTTTGCTTTAAACGACATCTTTTTATTCCCTACTTTAATAGATACAGAGTTTCCATAACTTGTAAGGTCTGCAATTCCTGAGTTCTTGCTTTTGTTTTGTACAGATTCGAACTCTATAGTAACCAAACCTTCGTGTTTAACCCCTTTTTTATCAATTACATACCCTTCAATATCATAGATGTTTAATGAGTTTTGCTTGTTTTCCTCTACTTTTTGTTCGTGTTTTTCTTGTCTCTCTGCATATTTAGCATTTTTATAATCGCTAATCTGCTGCGTCATATCACCTAACTTATACCCATTAGCATAAAGTTTCGCAATAATCGCTTGGTTAGCTTTTGCAGGTTCTGTCTTATCCATAAAGTAGTTAAGGTCGTATAAATCAATTGCTTTAAAATCAAACGTATTAATTTTTACACCGTTTCGAGCATTAGTTATCCTACCTTCATCATACTTAACTGTAGCAATCTCATTTCCTTTAATATCAAAGATTGTAGCCGTATGCTTCGTGTAAACTTGTGTTTCAGATAACGTTTTAATCGTACCAATTTTCTCATCACCACGTAGTACATTACCAGTAGCAGTAATTGTAATTTTATCTTCTTTAATAAGGTTTTGTTCCTCTGTTTTTTGCTGACGACGTGTATTGTCTATTTCTTTCCACTTATCAGATATTTCTGTGTTAGCAGTTTTGAATAGCGCTTCAACATTCTCTTTATTAAAACCAGTTTCAGGAATTAAGCCTTGTGTACTGTGAAAAACAGCATTAACAAAAGTCTTCTCTCTACTCAAAGAAACAGACTTATTCAAGTTTTCAAAATCGTGAATATTACCATTCTCACCAGTTAATTGTAACCAGAACTTGTCAGAATCAGTATTATTTACTATTTCTGCCCAAAAATACATTTGCCCGTCTAAACTACTAATCTTGTAACGGAATTTCTCTCGTTCAATCTTTGCAACAGGAGTCTTGTTTACATTTATCACATTTTTTTTAATGTTGATGTCTTGTGCTTGTGTTCCAATAGCTGCTAATGCGACTAATGATGTTGTTATGTACTTGTTCATATTATGAATTTTTATCAAAAATAGAACTTTAATATTAGTGTAATAATTGTTTTTTTTACTGTAATTTTTGTTTGTTATTTATTTTGATTCTGTAATTTTTTATTTACTCAATAATTTATTGACTTTTATTGTCGAAAGTTTATACACTTTTAAAGTTTTGCTAATTGTAAAAAAGTATCTTTTTCTTCAGATAGCCTCAAAAAAGGCTTTAATAGCGATGAATAGGGGTATTTGTCAGATAAAACGTTCAACGATATTTAGGATAAACCGGGGTATTGACAACTATTTAGTGTTAAAAAAAAGTATGTATTGTGTGAAATACCATCAGAATGATAAAGTCTGCCCATCACAGGCGTAGTGCGTTCTAAATTAGCGTGTAAGTTTAAATAAAATCGCTTACTATAAAGAGTGATAATGTTAAATGTGAGCATAAAAATTAAAGTACTTCTATAATTCGGCATTCCTTTTGAATAATAGATTTATATTTAGAGTTCAAAAACATGTTTTAAATATTTATGAAAATAGCAATCGTATGCTATCCAACGTTTGGAGGTAGTGGAGTAGTCGCTACTGAATTAGGATTGGAGTTAGCAAAAAGAGATCACGAAGTGCACTTTATCACTTATAGTCAACCCGTTCGTTTGGCATTGCTAAATCCCAATATATATTACCACGAAGTAAACGTACCTGAATATCCTTTGTTTCACTATCAACCGTATGAACTTGCTTTGACAAGTAAATTGGTGGATATGGTTAAGTTGTTTAAAATAGACGTATTGCACGTACATTACGCTATTCCTCACGCTTATGCTGGTTTTATGGCTAAGCAAATGTTGAAAGCTGAGGGAATCGACTTACCAATGATTACAACTTTACACGGAACGGATATTACGCTTGTGGGAAATCACCCAAATTACAAAACTGCGGTGAGCTTCAGTATCAATAATTCAGACTTTGTAACGTCTGTTTCTGAGTCGCTTAAGCAATCAACGCACTCGTTATTTGGTACAAAAAAGGAGATTCACGTTATTCCAAACTTCATTGAAGTGAAAGAGTTTGACCCTGGCGACACACCGTGTAAGCGTAGTGCTATGGCAAGTAAAGACGAGTTTATCATTACGCATATCAGTAACTTTAGAAAAGTAAAACGCATTGATGATGTTGTGTCTATTTTTTACGGAATTCAAAAGGAAATACCAGCTAAGTTGATGTTGGTGGGTGATGGACCAGAAAAGGAAACAGCAGAACGTATGGCGTTGGAGTTAGGTATTTACGACAAGATCATCTTCTTTGGAAATAGTAATGAGATTGAGTCAATCTTATCTTATTCTGATTTGTTCTTGTTGCCATCGGAAACGGAGAGTTTCGGACTTGCAGCTTTGGAAGCAATGGCAATGGGTGTACCGGTTATTTCAAGTAATACAGGAGGACTACCAGAGGTTAACGAAGACGGAGTTTCAGGATACTTGAGTGATGTTAGAGATGTGGATAATATGGTTAAAAACGCGTTGAAGATATTGAAAGACAAGGATACGTTATGTGGTTTTAAAAAGAACGCACGTGAGGTAGCTAAGAAATTCAGCATTGATAAAGTGTTGCCACTATACGAAGAATTATACGAAAAGGCAGTTAATC
This sequence comes from Myroides sp. C1519, assembly GCF_038039755.1. Taxonomy (NCBI): domain Bacteria; kingdom Pseudomonadati; phylum Bacteroidota; class Flavobacteriia; order Flavobacteriales; family Flavobacteriaceae; genus Myroides; species Myroides sp. C1519. The sequence goes on along the minus strand of NZ_JBBPHM010000001.1, from coordinate 181,927 downwards.
GCCAATAGATATACCAAAAGGGATGCTCAGTAGAGTGTCCCTTTTTTTTGGGGAAATCTGGAACGTGATGCGTAAAAGGTGATGCGTGAAACGTGAAGAGTGAAACGCCTTTGTGGATATGGATTACGCAGGTTTGTTTATAAATAAACAACATTGCGGGTGAATAGTAATTCACCCCTACAGCGGTGGTGGGTGATAACGTAGTAAACTTAAATGATGTATCCGTAGGGACAACCACTGTGTTTACCTACAATTAATCAGGTGTATATAAAGCGCGATACACTACCTCATTGCATCTTTTACTACTTACAAACTAATCTTTTTACCATAAACAACATTGTTAATCTTAGCATAGCTAATTCTACTCTCAACCCCGTGTTTTTCAGATAAGTAAACAGGGAAGAAGTTCAATGTTTTAGTATAAAACAATCCGTTTGTAGTATATCTGTGAATAGCAGGAAATGTTCTACCACCCACTTTTATATCCGTAACCCCTTCAAGAATAAGCCCCTCATTATCGTTAAAAGCTTTTTTACGAGTGTACGTTTTAGCAGGAATAGACGTATTATTGTCAAACACAAACAAGTTGTTGTCTAAGAAAACAGTTTGCTTCGTTACAACATCTGACTTTGAGTTTCTCAACTCAATAACAATCCCCTTTTTACCGTTGCTTTCCACTTCTTTAACCACCTTAAAATCGTTGATATAAGTATCCTTTCGCGTAGCCTTACCCGTTGTAGCATCATAAGCTATTGCGTTGTAAACCACTTGTAGTTCATCGCCAACTTTGTTTAACTGCTTATTAGACGTCTGTTTGTTGGTGCGAATACCCTCAGCGAGTTTAGTAAAGAAATCACCAAACAACTGCTTGATACTCGCATTGTCGTTATCCTCCTCAATAGCCCATTGATGAGGAACAGACAATTTTACGGATGCCGTAGGATTAGCCAAGTCGGTATAAGTACTCACCGCATTGTTCCCCAGCGATAAATCGTCAATGGTAGAAGACTGTATTACTTTAATCGTAGTCTTTTGTCCAAACAACAATCCTTGTTGCGTATCCACATTTGTTTTAAACGAGTGCAACTTAGTAAAGTTGTCGTTTAGCTTCTCGTAAGTATTCTTGTCAAACGACTCGTAATAGTAAAGTTGCTTGCGTGTCAAGTCCTTCTCGAAGTTCTTTATACCAGTAAGGTTATACTTTTTAAAAGATTTTTTATCAATGATAGTATCCTTCTCAAATGTGCGCCAAAGCAAGTCCCCATTAGCATACTCCATATTGTCTAAGTCCATTACTTCATAGGCAAAAAGAGGAGATTTCTTTAGGTCGTTTACGTTATTTTGAGAGAATGTAGCTACTGTAATCAGTAAGCTTATAGTGTTGAAAACGAATTTCATATTCTTTATTATCAGGTATTTTCTCTAAAATAGGTATTCTTTTTTGTTGTTGCAGTAAGACGTTGATGTTTTTGGATAAATTTAACACGATAACGTTATAAGAATCAAAGGAGAATAACATAATAAGCAAGAAAGAAGGACTATTTGTTGCCTGGTCAGAGAACAAACTATTGGTACAAGCTCACTTAAGAGTATAAAAAAAGCACCTCTTAAAGAAGTGCTTTTGTATCATAAAACAATTACTCGTTTACTTTATCGTATGTCCCTCTTAAAGAAGCACCTCCCGAACAGAAGTAGTACAAGATATTGTTATCTGCTTCATCTTTCGCTTCAATAGCAAGAGATTTATCAGTAAACGTAAACTTTACTTTTTTACCTTCTAACTCCGCTAAGTACGTTTGGTCGCCAATTTTCTTAGCTACTGCATCAAGCGTACACGTTGGTTTTTTGATGTCCTCACGAGAGCGAACAGCAATTGTAATCTCGTCAGCAGCTGTAGAAGTAACCATCACTTTTACCCAATCATATCCTTCTTCGCGTTGTGTATATCCTTCAGAAACATAAGCCCCATCTACCATTAACACCTTTTCATCTACAACCACAGTTTCAGCTTGTTGTTGTGCCGCTTTTTTAGCAGAATCTTTACACCCCACCATTGCAGTGCTTATCATTGCCAAAGCACCAACTATCATTAACATTCTTTTCATGCGTTTACTTTTTTATTTTGTCAAAAGTATTCCGTTTTCAGTCAATAGACAAGTTGGAACAAGAAAAAGTAAGTCTGTTTATGCAAAAGGGATGGGGAATAATTACGTAGATCAAACGATTGGCAGTTGTACGCTACACCTTAATGACTAACTTTATTCCTGTTTTTTCACAGTGAAATAACACTTATACCAATGTTAAATAACAAGAGAAAATGGGAGTATTGCTGTATTTTTGCAGTCTTTTTTAAACAATAGAACACTATGAAAGAATTGTGGGCTGAGGTTCAGTCACTTCGAAAATACGGATATAAAAACGAGATATTTGCCGGACTAACCTCTGCAATGACAATGATTCCGGAGTCGTTATCATTTGCCATTTTAGCAGGGTTGTCGCCTTTAATGGGATTATATGCCGCTTTTTTAATGGGAATAGTAACCGCTTTCTTTGGTGGAAGACCTGGAATGATTGCTGGTGGAGCAGGGGCAACTATCGTTGTAATGATGGCGTTAATCAGCACAGAAGGTGTACAATATTTATTGGCCGCAGTAATAGTAGCCGGAATTATACAGTTTTTAGTGGGAGTATTCAAGCTCGGCAAGTTTGTACGCCTTATTCCACAACCGGTTATGTACGGATTCTTAAACGGATTAGCCGTTATTATCTTTATGGCCCAGGTGAAGCAATTTTCTGTGGTTGTAGACGGACAAACGCAGTGGTTATCAGGAATGCCGTTATTTGTTATGGGCGGACTTACCTTGCTTACCATTGGAATTGTACTGGGATTACCTAAAATTACAAAAGCAGTTCCCTCGTCATTAGTGGCGATATTAGTACTAACCGCAGTCGTTTTCTTTTTACAAATCGACACCAAACGCGTAGCAGATATTGCATCTGTAAGCGGTTCGTTACCCCAATTTCACTTGCCAAGTGTTCCCTTTACTTTAGATACGCTTAAAATCATCTTGCCGTACTCTGTTGTTATGGCAGCCGTTGGTTTGATAGAATCCCTATTGACGTTAAATATGGTAGATGAAATCACCTATACTAAAGGAGATACCAATAAAGAAGCCAGAGCACAAGGTTATGCCAATGTAATCAACGGGTTCTTTGGAGGAATGGGAGGATGTGCTATGGTAGCCCAAACGTTGGTTAACCTTAATTCAGGTGGTCGTACACGTATATCTGCTATCCTAAGTGCAGTTACCATTTTACTGGTTATTTTAGTCGGAGCACCCGTTATTGAACAAATACCAATGGCGGCATTAGTCGGAGTAATGATGATTGTAGCCATCACAACATTTAAGTGGTTTTCGTTTAAACTCATTATTAAAATGCCCAAAGCCGATGTCATTGTGGGAATAACCGTAGCGGCTATCACAATTATATTACACAATCTGGCTTTAGCGGTGTTTGTGGGAGTAATCATTTCTGCCTTAGTATTCGCTTGGGACAACGCTAAACGCATTCGTGCACGTGTATCTATTGATGAAAACGGAGCGAAGGTATATGCTATATACGGACCTCTATTTTTTGGATCAACGGCTACTTTCTCAGAAAAGTTTAACCCATTAGAAGACCCAGAAGAAGTAATCATCGACTTTAAGGAGTCGCGCATTGCAGATATGTCGGCTATTGAAGCAGTGAACAAACTGACAAAACTTTACGCGTCACACCATAAAAAAGTAATCCTACGTCATTTGAGTTACGACTGTTATCGCTTGTTAGACAACGCAAAAGATATGGTTGAGGTGAATATAGCAAAAGACCCTACTTATAAAGTGATGGGAGACTAACAATAGACAGTAACGTTGTAATAGGAAATTATACGTGTTAAATAACGGATGTTTTTTAAGTCTCAAACTTTATGTGCTGATAAAAATAAGGGGGCAACATTCTAATCTTGAAAACTAAAAGAGAAGGGGTAATTCATCTGTCCGAAATAGGAATGACAATTTATTTCATATAAACAATAGGTGTAAGTTGTTAAATATGAGTGTTTCTACTTAAATAATTTAGCATTGTAAATGCCAAGACAACAAAGAAAAATAAGAAATTTGTTGCTACAATTTGTGATTTAACAAAAAAAGCGTTTTATTTGTCAAGAGTAAAGTTCGCAAAAACGCTTGTTTTTTTGTTGCTAAATAGCTGGTAAGCCAGTAATAGTAAAGGATGAGAGGAAGAAAAACAAAAAGAGAAAAGCATTTATTTACTCCACTTAGAAACGAATAATTAATTCATTTACTAAATTAATATCACTTTAAAGCTCATTCTTCGGAATGAGCTTTTTACTTTTAACACTGATAACCGGAAGCACTTTTTAGGGTTATTGAGGTGTTTTTACTTCATGTAAATTCTCATATTGAGAATGTTTGTTATATTTAACTAAATATTATTCATTAGGTATTTGATTTTATATACTTTTATTCGAAACATATTTACTTTATTTTTTAAACCTTACTACAATTGGCTAATACTACAAAAATAGAAACCTTGTCTGCTTCAAATATTTTGGGAGAAGCTACTTGGGACATTACATTATTTAAACACACGGAGAAAGGGCGAAATGACCTTATAGCGCCACATAAGCACGATTTTTATCTTGTTTTTTTTGTGGAAAATGGAGGAGGAATACACGATATCGACTTTAAAACTCACAATGTAGATGATTATCAAGTTTATTTTTTAAGACCACAACAAGTACACTATTGGGTGTTAGAACAGGAAACTGTTGGGTATCAAATGATGTTTTCTTCTATGATCTTAAAAACGCTTAATGCTACTTATAGTGCCTTGCCGTTTTTTCAATTGGGAGCTCCAAATAGCTTGCAATTAAAGAAGGCGAGTTACGAAAAGTATAAAGCACAGTTAGAGGCGTTGGAAAAGAGCTTGAAAGGAAAGAAAGTGTTGGATAAAGAGATTTCTTTATTGAGCTTTCACTTATTGCTAAAATACCTACAAAAAGATTATTTAGCGGCTTACTCAAATATCGATTGGAATACAATGGACAAGAGTATCTTGGCTTTTGAAGAGTTAATCGAGAAAAACTTTAGAGTACACAGCAATGTTGCTTTTTATGCTGAGGAATTAAAGATTACAGCAAATTATCTAAATATTTTGTGTAAGAAATACTTGGGAATTACGGCAAGTTCACTTATTATGGACCGTATATTATTAGAAGCAAAGCGACTTTTAACAACGACTAATGTGTCTGTAAAAGAAATCGCATTCTCTTTATCTTTCAATGATACCAGCTATTTCAATAACTTTTTTAGACGACAAATGGGGGTGACTCCAGGGGAGTTTAGAACAAATTATAAAAATTACAATAAAGAGGAATAAAACCTCAATATAGCTTGTTTGTTGGCTTCTATCTTTGTGGTTGTTGAAAAGGAATAAATAACCAGGTTTTGAACCAGTTACTTTAAAACACCACCACAATCTATAAATTCAAAGTATGATGAATAGAAAACAATTTTTAGGGTTAACGACTGCCGCAACGGGAGGATTGTTTGTCCCTTCAGTTGGCTATTCACAAATGGAACAACAAGAAGAACAACAACAAAAATTAGGAGACGTTAATGAATTCGCCTTGCTTAATGTTCGTTTAGAAAACAACTTTGTTTACAATGACAAAGGTCAAGTAAACGGAACGCAAACTGGGTTGTATGACTTATATATTGTTGATGGACTTATTAAGTCGATTGACAAAGCAGGGATAAAGTCGTTTTCTGTAGCCACTATGGACGCAGGCGGATTGTTAATGTTGCCAGGATTAAGGGATATGCATATCCATATTGACAAGACGTTTTTTGGTGAACGTTGGTACGGAGAACCCAGACCGGGTAATTCTGTCAAGGATATGATAGCACTTGAACAGCGAATATTACCTGGGCTATTAGAGAAATCAGTTGAAAAAGCCGAAATGGCAATTGACCTGATGAATAGTCAAGGAACGTATTTTACGAGATGTCAAACAAATATAGACCCTACAAGTGGGGTGAGGAGTTTGGAGAATCTACAAGTTGCCTTATCTAACAAAAAAGAGGTTATCCAATCAGAGATAGTTGCCTTTCCGCAACACGGTATTCTGTATTCAGATTCAGAAGCATTGTTGCGCGAGTCAGCACAAATGGGGATTGACTACATAGGAGGATTAGATCCGACTACGGTAGATGGGAATATGGAGAAATCGCTTGACATTATGTTTCAAATCGCAATGGACTACAACAAAGGCGTAGATATTCACCTTCACGAAGGTGCATCTACGGGGCTTCCGGCTATTGAACATATGATTAAAAGAGTAAGTGAAAACAAAGCATTACAAGGACGTACCTATATCAGTCACGGTTTTGCGTTGGCACAAATAGAACAAAATAAACTGGAAAGCATTGCCGAACAGTTAAATCACTTTGGTATTGGGGTAATTACAAGTGTGCCTATCGGGCGTATGACAATGCCAATACCGACTTTGTACAAACACAAGGTTAAAGTGATGACGGGAACCGATAGTATTATCGATCACTGGCAACCATTTGGAAGCTGTGATATGCTTGAAAAAGCTAAGTACTGTGCGGAATTATACGGATGGACAGACGATTATCACTTGAGTAGAGCGTTGCAAATAGCTACAAAAGACCAAGTGTTGCCTCTTTCAAACAAAGGAGAGCGTCAATGGCCAAAAGTAGGAGATGAGGCAAGTTTTGTTTTGGTAAAAGCAAGTTGTTCTGCAGAAGCAGTAGCGCGATTACCACAACGTGAACAGGTATTTAACCAAGGGGAAATGGTTTATACCAAAGAATAGTTGTAACTTGATAAAAGGGCAAACTATTCTGATAACAGTGAATTTTTTTTTTTCATAGCCCAATTTTATATTTTTTTTAATTAACTAAGAGTTAGCCCTCGGGCGAATTCTTGTTCTTAGAAATATTTTTTAATAGCATCTTGATTTAGTGTGTTTTGAATCTTAATTATTAAAATTTATATTTCTAAAGAAAGCCAATCCTTTACGGGTTGGCTTTTTTGTTTTTTACCGTGTTTTATTTGGGAACGATTTAAGGACGAGTTAGGGCTTGTTCGGAAAAGTACCCTGTTTTGCGAACAAGTCTCGCACTTTTCCGCAACTGTTCCGAAGGAAGGCCTGAATAAGGATTGTATTGTGTTGTAAAACAGCATTTTGCGTTTGTTATGTAGGTTAAGAGATTTGTTAGAAGTAGTAAAGACAACTAAATATAGAGATAAAAAACATTTGTTTATGCGAATCGATTTCGCAATAAGGCATAAAAAAAGCCACTAATTATAGTGGCTTTTCTTGGTACACAATAGTACTATTTGTTATAAACACTTTCTTTTTTGAAGTGAACTGTTAGTAAGTAATATACTACAGCTCTGTATTTATTTCTGTTAGATTGACCATATTGGTCCATAACTTTAGCAATAGCAGCATCTAATTTAGCATCATCTTTTAATCCTAACTTATTGATTAAGAAGTTGTTTTTAACTGTTGCTAATTCTGATTCAGAAGAACTTGCTACTGTAGAAGAATCCTTGTTGTAAATAGAAGGACCACATCCAATAGTTACTTTTTCTAATAATTCCATGTTTGGAGTTACACCACATTTCTCTTTAAGATCTGCAGCGTACTTTTCAATAAGTTCGGCTCTTTTACTCATATAACTTTTTTTTTAACGACTACAAGATAACAAATATTACAATATGTAAGTACTATTTTTTGATAAAATTACATACTGCGAAAATAGTTGCTTAAAACCTCATTGTTTACTTGTGTTGGCGTGAAAACTTCTAAGATACAAGGCTGGTTATTGTTGCTCCAGAACTGATTAGAAGCCTCTTTTAACTGATCTTCATCTTCAGCCGTAAGGTAATTAAAGCCATACATCTTCGCTAAATGCTCTGCTGTGTGGTTGTGAGAAGTCTCAAAAAAGGTATTAAATATTTCATTTTCTTTATGTCCTGGTAATATTCTAAAAATACCACCACCGCGGTTGTTAAGTAATACAATCTTAAAATTACTTGGAATATAGTTGTTCCACAATCCGTTGCTGTCATAAAGGAAACTAATATCTCCTGTAATCAGTACGGTTGGCTTGTTAGAAGCTACAGCAGCCCCTATAGCCGTAGAAGTACTTCCGTCTATGCCACTCGTTCCCCTGTTGCAAAATACTTCAACAGACGAGTCTATTTTAAGTAATTGCGCATAGCGAATAGCAGAACTATTGCTTATTTGTAATTGCGTATGTTGTGGCAATTGGTCAAATAGTACCTCAAACACCTTTAAATCAGAGAATGGTACTGTTTTTAAAAAAGCATTGTGCTTAGCCAAACGCTGCGTTGCAATACCCAACATCCACGCTTGATAAGAAGAAGCGAGTGGTTGCGTATTGTTTTGAAGCATTTCAAAGAATACCTCAGGCGTTTCGAATACCGTTTTATTTAAAGCCGTGTACGTGTCGTAATGACGTAGCGTGTCTATGTGCCAGTGTTGTCCTGGTTTGTATTTGCGCAAGAAAGCCTTGATGCGTTTACTAACAACCATTCCCCCAAACGTAACCAAGATATCTGGCTGTAAGTTTTCAAAGTCCTCTTGAGAGAACGTGGTGATAATACGATCGATATGCTCAATAAACATTGGGTGGTGTAGGTTAGACGTCGTTTCAGTTAACACTACCACAGAAGGGTCGTTTGCTAACCAATTGACAATAGCCTCACTTAGTACGTGGGGCGTATTTACGCCAACAAGTACTAATTTCTTTGCAGATTTGTTCCAATCCTCTACATAAGGAGTGTAGTCTTTAAAAGCAGGAGGTAGTTCCTCCATATTTATAATCGTAGGCGTAACCGTTAAAGCGTCCACAGTGTTGTACAACGGTTCCTCAAAAGGCGCGTTGATGTGTACAGGACCCTTTTTAGCAATTGCCGTGTTAATCGCATTGTTGATCAGCATATCATTTTCTACGTTAGCCTCTTCGTGAAGGTTAGCGCTATAAAGGATATGGTTTTCATATACATTGCGTTGGCGAATCGTTTGTCCGTCTCCGATATCTATTTTTTGAGTAGGCCTATCAGCAGAAATAACAATCAAGGGGATTTGGCTATAAAAAGCCTCTGCTACAGCCGGATAGTAGTTTAAAAGGGCAGAACCCGAAGTACATACTAAAGCGATGGGAAACTGCTCTTGTTGTGCTATTCCCATTCCAAAGAAAGCTGCACAGCGTTCATCAGCGATACTATAACACGTAAAAAAAGGATCACTTGCAAACCCGATTGTAAGCGGGGCATTGCGTGATCCTGGAGATATTATAATACGTTGTATATTTTTTGCTTTACAGATTTCAATAATGCTTTGTGCTAATTCTATTTCTGGATAAGTCATAATTACAAACTAAAACCCAAATATACGAACAAACTAAGCAAAAATCGTAGTTAAGCAACCTTATTTTGCTCTTACCCAATCTTTAATTTCAGGCTCTGTTGGCAAGATACGTGGGTTTACAACTTTCACTAAATGACCTGTTTCGTCAATTAAGTATTTTTGGAAATTCCACTCAACCTCGCTATCCGCATAACCATTCTTTGATTTTTTAGTCAAAAACTCGTAAATCGGAGCCATATCAGGACCTTTTACAGATATTTTAGACATCATTGGAAAGCTTACTCCGTAGTTTTGCTCACAGAAAGTAGCGATTTCTTCATTACTTCCTGGTTCTTGTGCCCCAAAGTTATTAGCAGGGAAACCTACGATTACGAAGTTGTCTCCGCCGTATTCGTTATACAAGCTTTGAAGTTGTTTGTATTGCGGTGTCAACCCACATTCAGAAGCTGTGTTTACGATTAAGATCTTTTTTCCTTTTAAAGAAGCAAAGTCAAACTCCTCTCCATAAAGGTCTGTTACTTTAAACTGGTAGATTGTTTTTTTGTCTTTAGGCGTTTCTTTCATTTCTATAGGTGTTTTTAAATTGGTAAGGTCAGTATAGGCAAACGCTGGAACAGCAAACGCGATTGCTGCTATTAACATTAGTTTTCTCATGATATTGTTGGTTTTAATAAGGTTCCAAATTACGAATTGATTTTGAAATAGGCGTTGAATTTAACGGATTTATAAGAGAAAAGAGAAAATTACAACTATTCCTACACATAAAAGAAGGTGTTCGTTATAGCTTGAAAATGAGGATAAAGCGTTAAAATAAGTTACTCTTAATTAATAGTAAAAATAAGATGCGTAAAAAGCTGTTTTTTCTGAGAATCTTTTAACTTTGGTAACTTGATTTAACCACAAAAAGAATTAATTATGAAATCAGTTGTCATTCAAGGGATTAAGGGATCTTTTCACCACGAAGCAGTGAACCGATTTTTTAAAGAAGAAGCGGTAGAGATTGTGGATAGTCCCACGTTTAACTCACTTGTTAAACAAGTAGTTAACGAACAAGCAAATTATGGTATGATGGCGATAGAGAACTCAATAGCGGGGTCTATTTTGCCAAATTATTCCTTGATGACGAAGAACGACCTGTATATCTGGGGAGAGGTTAAGTTGCCTATAAAGCACAATTTACTGGCTTTAGGTGGGCAATCGTTAGCCGATATTTCGGAGGTACGCACGCATCCAATGGCGTTGTTACAATGTGAAAACTTTCTTGATCAATATGAAACGTGGAAGCGATTAGCGATGGACGATACGGCCACTTGTGCGCGTAACATCAAGAATAACCAATATAAAGGTGTGGCATCTATCGGGTCAATGTTGGCGGCAGAGATGTACGGCTTAGAGGTGTTAGCAGAAAACATTCACGATGTATATGACAATTATACTCGCTTTTATCTGCTGAGCAAGCAGCCTAAGCAAGTAGAAGGGTTTAACAAGGCAAGTTTGTATTTCTACACTGATCACCAAAAGGGGAGTTTAAACCGTGTTTTAGAGATATTTGCTTCTCACGACTTAAACTTGAGTAAGATACAGTCGGTTCCACTTACAGGAAGCGTATTTCAATATTCGTTTCACGCCAATGTAGTGTTGGTTAATAACGACTATGAGAAATATTACCAAGCATTGGAAAAAGTACGTCAAGCAACCCGTTTTTTCAAGGTTTTAGGCGAGTATATGGAAGACCAGATTCCGTCTGACTATCAGTATTAACGGAAGAAAATTATAGTAAAAAAGGTGTGAGTTTATCACGCCTTTTTTTGTGGCTAATGCAGAGGTTAGTCACTGTGTTGTTTTCAGTAAGCGGAGTAAGGAGTATTTCTGATGAAAAAAAAGGCTGTTATAAGAAGATATGTTTCCTTCAAAACCACTTAAAAGAGCCATTTAGAACGATTTGATAAGAAATAATGCAACTAATTTTAAAAAAAGACGTTAGCATATATAAGGTTAAGCGAATTATAAATAGTAATTTTGATTAGAAATCATAAAAAGTAGCGAAGGGTAAAATCTTTGTTGTGAAAATTAAGATGTGTATATGAGAATTTTATTGATAACACTATTATGTGCTTTCAGTATGTCTGTTCAAGCCAAGGGAAAACCGAGTTTGAAAAAGGCAGACAAGTACTATAAGAATACGGAATATACAAAAGCAGCGGAGGAATATAGGCGATTGGTGAGAGGTGTGAGAACTGATAATTACATCTTTTTGCAATTGGCAGATTGTTATGACCGACTGTCTAAAGATATTGAAGCGTCTCGTTATTACGGCAAGGCGATTGTAAAAGATCCTGAAGTTCCTGCTGAGGTGTATTATAAGTACGCTAAGGTTTTGGAGAGAAATGGGCGATATGTGGTTGCCAAAGAAGTCATGCAACAATTTGCAGCAAAGGCAGCAGGTGATTCAAGAGCAAAGGATTTCTTGGCTAATCCGAATGCACACGATTTGTTGGCAAACTTAGAACCACAGTATTCTTTTGCGGAGTCGGGAATGAACGATCGTGTTTACGATACATACGGTGCATGGATGAATGCAGGAGATACGATTTATATGGTGTCTAATCGCACGAAACACGAAAAGAAGATTCCGCGTAAACTATTTGAAGTACGCGAAAAATGGGAGCGCAAACCCAATACGGATATTTACTTTGCAAGTTTTAAAGGGAAAGCAGAGCCTACTTTTGAAGTGAACCACGTGAAAGGAAGAGTAAATAAACGATTTCACGATGGAATGGCGGTAAGTTCGCCAGACGGACAACGTTTTTACTTTGCATCTGAAGCGTATAGAAATAGAAAGTTTAGAAGCAATAAAGAAGTAAAACACCGCGACAGACTAATGAGTTTGTTCTATGCGAAGTTGAAAGGAAAGCAATGGAAAAAGATTAAGCCGTTGCCTTTTACAAAAGCAGGGTATATGTACACTAATCCTACTATAAGCAGTGACGGTAAATATTTGTACTTCGCGTCAAATATGCCAGGTAGTTTGGGAGAGTTAGATTTGTGGCGAGTAGCGTTGTTAGAAGATGATGAGTTTGGGCAACCAGAAAACTTAGGACCGGCTATTAACTCAGGTACTCGAAATGACTATCCTTTCTTGGCAGAGGACAATAAGCTTTACTTTACGTCTGACCGTTGGGGTGGTTATGGAGGAATGGACATCTATGTGGTTGATATGAATACGCCAGGTAGTAAGCCAGTCAATGTGGGTGCGCCAATTAATACAGTTAAGAATGATTTTGCTTTTTCATACTATCCGTCAAAAGAAGTAGGGCTATTTTCGTCAGATCGCATTGGTCGTAAAGACGTTTATAAGGCGTTACCCGTGTGTAATATCGAGTTTTCTGTGTTGGCAAAAAACAAGCAGTTTAACAAACCCGTAGCCGATGTGCAAGTAGAGTTTATCAATGATAGACGCAATGTAGAAGGAAAAGTTTATACGCGAAAGAATGGTGTAGCACGTGAATTTATAACCTGTAAGGGGAAATATAAAATTAAGGTGTCTCATCCAGATTACTTAGATGAGGTAATTGAAGTAGTAGGAAATGATACCGAAGGAGTACAAAGCATTGAAGTAATGCTAAGGCCGTTAGATGAGTTGATGATTGAAGAAGATAAGATTAGCTTAGCAGATATTCAGTTTGCTTTTGACCAAGTAGATATTACAGAAGAAAGTAAAGAAGAGTTGAATAAGTTGGTTAAGGTGATGAAGCGCTATCCAAATATGCGTATTAAGGTTAATTCACACTCAGACAGTAAAGGGAAAGCAGAGTACAACTTAAAGTTATCTCAAGCCAGAGCAAAATCAACAGTAGAATATTTGGTTTCGCAAGGAATAGAAGCAGACCGCTTAGAGTATCAAGGATATGGATCACAAGAGTTGAAAGTGATTTGTGAACCTTGTACAGAGTGGGAGAATGCACAAAACAGAAGATCAGAGTTTATTATTTTAAATAAATAAGCTGATTAAAAGAATATAGCAAAAGGCTTACCTCTTATAAGTAGAGGTAAGCCTTTTTTTGTTTTTGTAAATTACTTATTGGTATTAAGATAGTGTGATATGTTAAGAAAGTTTTGTTAGTTATTTATGGGAATTGCTGTAAGTAAGTTGTTTAATTTGATTGTTTTTTAAATAAAACTCACAAAAGTTAGTAGTAAAAGTAATAAAAGGTGTTTTGTTAAGGTTCTTTTGCATTGTGTTTATGTTAAACTATTGTTAAATATGTGTTGTGGTTTAATCGAGATATGCGAATGAGTGTAAATAGAAGTTGAATTATATATTTATCTATTTTATCATTTTAGTTTAGTAAAAAAGTACATTATGTTCTTTTTTTATAATGAGAGATATTTGACAGTGTAATTTTTTGACAAAAAGTACAGTGAAGATTGTTTTATTACAACAGGTTAAACTTAGAAAAAGTGAAATAACTTGCTATAAGCGTTCTCAATTGGTGATTACGTTATTTACTGCTTAATTTGTTGAGTTTGTATGCTGTATAAAACAGTTATACATTTGTATAGTACATAATAGGTACAGCAAGACAATAAATAAAATATAATAGTAAAAGATCAAGTTGTAGTGATGATTATTGCAGTTATTTTTTAACACAAAGCCAGTGTAAAAATAATGTAGTTCATTTTTATTGCAATGAACATTATACAACATCAGAAGACCAGAATAGTTATATTCTGCTTGTAATAGCTCTTTATAATAGTTAAAAGGAATCTATCTTAAAGAGCTAATTACAGTTATGTGATCCTTCCTTTGGTTTGTCTGTTTCTTGTTTTGAATTGTTTGAAAAAGAGAATAGATAAAAGGGTAAATCAGGGAAGGGTTATGTGTTTAAAGTGAAAGTGTTTGTTTAAAATTGGACAGAAGTCCAATATGGTTTTACATTGTTCAAAAAAGAGAAGAGGGGATGCTTCTCTTTTTTTAATAAAACAAAGCCCCTATTTATAAAAATAGGGGCTTTGTTTTTTATCGCTGTTGGCTTTCTATTAGTAAGTCTGCCATCATACTCATTTTCTTTTTGTAGGCATCCGCAATGTCGTTGTTTTCGTATAAATCCGAATTACTCATTGGGATAGAGTACGGCAATGACCAAGCGCGCAATGCCTTAGCAATATTGTCTAACGCTTGAATACCTTGCATAGCCTGGTTTCCAGCAGACCAACAAGTGAATCCAACGACTTTATTCGTTAGGTAAGCAGGTTGATCTTTGGCTGTAATTTCAAGCCAATCAATAGCATTTTTCATAACCCCTGTCATTCCTCCGTGATATAGCGGTGTTAACCAAATCATTACATCTGCTTCTCTAAAAGCATCTGCAAAGTCGTGTACCGTTTGTGGTACGTTATCCATTAATTTGGCTTGAAATATAGGGATTTGAAAATCTGATAAGTGAACTTGTCGTACTTCTACGTTAGCCTTTGTGAATTGATCAGCGTAATACTGTGCAATACGTCGCGATGTGCGGAATGCTTCTTCGTCTAAAGAACCATTAAAAATTAAAGCTTTCATAAAACTATCTTGAATATTTGCGCACTAAGTTAAAACATTTATTCGACAGAACGCGGTTGTCGTATCTGCTTATTGTGTTTTGACTGCTGTGTTCTCTTTTTATTGCCTTTGTTTATAGTCAGTTATCAATCTTCTTTTTTTACTAAACCAAACATCATAACAAGGTGGTCGTCTTTATAAAAGTTTAGTGTTTGTTCTGCAATGTCAAAGTGAAAGAAGGTGTTGTCAAATTTACTGATAAACGCTTTTTGTTGGTTTGTAGTTAATTCATCGAAAGTAGAAGTAAACTGTATAGGTTCAAAGTAAAACGTACTATCTGTAGCATTGATTTGTAACCTACTTTCAAAAGGTATACCATCTATTGTACCTGTAAGCAGCTGTTGAGCAAAGTCAAAAGCAATAGTAATAGTAGTGTTTACGTCTGTATTGCCATCAAGTTGAATAAGTTGCCACATAAATTTAGATAAAAACTGCGTCATTCGATGTTTGTGTTCACTATAAAACTCCTGAAAGTGCTCAATATTCTCAATAAAGAACAAACTCTCGTTACTTGCATTTAGGTGTAGCTTGCGTTTTGTTAATAATTTCAACACATCCTTTTCAGTTGGAGAAAGCGGTTTATTATTGTGTTTTGTAGGAATACTTGGTTTACCTGTTTTAATACGAATATCGTCGTTGATTATATTTATTTTAGGAATAGGAATAAGAGCAACAATTGTTTTCTCTTGTCCCACTGTAACAGGTTCACTTATTCTTGTTAAGATGATTTTACTTCCGTTAAAGCTCAATTGTAGATCTTTCTCCTTGTCTTGTACAACCCATTGGTTTTTAGAGAGGTCGTTAAAAGACATTCTTTTGTTCTTGTGCTGCGTTTGAGCCAGGCCAATTTGACTTGTAAACGCAAATAATAAAAACAGCAATATTTTTTTCATAGTTGATAAATTTCAAATAATACGTTATTCAATTTATTTATAATAGATTACCTAATGTATTTACTCAAAAGTAGGTTTTTTAAAACAATTAAGAAGAGTGAAAAAAGCATTATTTGTTATAGTTTTTTTTAATAAAGTTAGTGGTAAACCATATTTAATTGTATTTTTACCCCCCAAACACAACTCTTTTTTATATGACTCCAAAAGTATTACTTACTTCAAAAGAGATTGACATTATTCTACATCGTTTGGCTTGTCAATTGGTAGAAAAACATCTTGATTTTTCGAACACTCTTCTTATTGGTATTCAGCCACGTGGAAAATATTTAGCAGAACGCATTAAAAATATTTTAAAGAATGAATATGGTATTGCAGATATTCCGTTGGGATTCTTAGATATCACGTTTTTCCGTGACGATTTTAGAAGAAATGAAAAACCTTTAGAAGCGAATAAAACACAAATAGATTTCTTAGTCGAGGACAAGAAAGTGGTATTTATTGATGACGTACTTTATACAGGGCGTAGCATTCGTGCCGCACTCACAGCTATTCAGTCCTTTGGTCGTCCTTTAGACATTGAACTACTTGTATTGATAGACCGTAGATTTAGCCGTCATTTACCTATTCAACCTGATTATAGAGGAAGACAGGTGGATGCTTTTGACGACGAAACTGTACGCGTACATTGGTCTGAAGATGGACTTAATGATAATGTATTCTTACAAGAAAGCGAAAAAAACTAACTACCTAAACTACTGATTAAAGTAAAATGAAAGAACTAAGCGTAAACCACCTTTTAGGAATTAAATATATCAACAAAAACGACATTGATTTAATATTCGAAACAGCGGATCACTTTAAAGAAGTAATCAATCGTCCGATTAAAAAAGTTCCTTCCCTTCGAGATATTACTATCGCTAATATCTTTTTTGAAAACAGTACTCGTACTAAATTATCTTTCGAATTAGCCCAAAAACGTTTATCTGCTGATGTTATCAGTTTTTCTGCAGCACAGTCGTCTGTGAAAAAAGGAGAAACACTTATTGACACGGTAAATAATATCTTGGCAATGAAAGTAGATATGGTTGTTATGCGTCATAACAATGCAGGAGCAGCACACTTCTTATCTAAAAACGTGAAGGCGAGTATTATTAATGCAGGTGATGGAGCACACGAACACCCAACACAAGCGTTGTTAGATAGTTATTCTATTCGCGAGAAATTAGGAGATGTAGCAGGAAAGAAAGTGGTTATTGTAGGTGATATTCTTCACTCGAGAGTAGCCTTGTCTAATATCTTCGCTTTGCAAATGCAAGGAGCTGAGGTTAGAGTATGTGGTCCTAAAACGTTGATTCCGAAACATATTGAAAGTTTAGGAGTTAAGGTAGAGTCAAACTTGAGAAAAGCGTTAGAGTGGTGTGATGTTGCAAATATGTTACGTGTACAAAACGAACGTTTAGACTTTAGTTATTTCCCAACAACAAGAGAATACTCTCAACAATTTGGGTTAGACAAAGCGTTGTTGGATTCATTGGATAAAGAAATTGTGGTAATGCACCCAGGTCCGATTAACAGAGGGGTTGAGATTACTTCAGACGTTGCAGATTCGCAACAATCAGTTATCTTAGACCAAGTTGAAAACGGAGTAGCTGTACGTATGGCAGTTATTTACCTTTTGGCTTCAAAAATTAAATAAATTCGTTAATTTAGCTTTTCGTTAGATTAATAAAGCAAGTTGAATACAATGAAAATAAAAGAAAAGGGACATACCATTGTTGTTAGTAGTAATGAAGCTGATATAGCGGCTTTTGTAGAAAAGCTTAGTCAGCAATACGAAAGCAATTTTACAACACATAACCTTATCATTGACTTGACACATTCGGAAGCTGAAGTAGCAGAAGAAGATATTGAGTTGTTTGAAGAGTTAGCCATCACCCATATGGAAGAGGCTAATAAATCTTTTGTTATTGTTGTGTCAGACATCGACTTTAACGAGTTTGATGGCGACTTGATTATAGTGCCAACCTTACAAGAGGCGCACGATTTGATTGAAATGGACGAAATCCAAAGAGATTTAGGATTTTAAATATATAAAAAGGGCTTAAAGTAATTTAGGCCCTTTTCTTTTTGTGTGCTGTTGCTGTTTTTTGTAAATTACAACCTGAAATTTGAAATAAGCAGTACATTGAAACTTACCATATTAGGCTGTTATGCCGCTACACCCCGAACTATTACAAACCCAACTTCTCAAGTTTTAGAGATGAATGGACATATGTTTTTAATTGATGCGGGTGAAGGAACGCAAGTGCAGTTAAGAAAAAAGAAGCTAAAATTCCAACGTATTAACCACATTTTTATCTCTCACTTACACGGAGATCACTTTTATGGGTTAATCGGTTTAATCTCTACGTTTATGTTGCTAAACCGCAAGGCGGACTTACACGTTTACGGTCCTAAAGGGATTAAGGAAGTTATTTTATTACAACTTCGATTATCTAATTCATTTACCGGATATAATTTGTACTTTCACGAACAAACAAGTAAGGAAAGTAGAGTAGTCTTTCAAGATGATAAGGTTATTGTACGTACAATTCCGTTAGATCACCGTGTTTATACAAACGGTTATTTGTTTGAAAGTGTACCAGGAGAACGCAAGTTGCGCATTGGAGCAATTGAGGACTTGGGAATCGACCGTTGTTATTACCAAAAGATTAAAAACGGAGGAGATATTACCCTTGACAGTGGTGAGGTGATTAAGAATAAGGATATTTCGTATGATCCAGACCCGACAGAGAGTTATGCTTTTTGTTCAGATACAAAGTACTCTGAGGCTGTAGTTCCAATTATTAAAAACGTAAAAGTGTTATATCACGAGAGTACGTTTTTAGAGTCAGAAGAACATTATACAGAGCGAACAAAGCATTGTACGGCTAAAGAAGCAGGTAGAATTGCAACATTAGCTAATGCAGGAACATTGGTAATGGGACATTATTCTACGAGATATAACGATATTAAATTGTTTAAAAAAGAGGCAGAAACTGTTTACTCTGGTCAGATATTATTAGCTGATGACGGTAAGGAGTTTGACCTATAAAAGATATAAGTATGAGCGATTTAGGTGATTACAGAAAATCGTATGAGAAGAACGTATTGTTGGAGAGCGATGTGGATGAGAATCCAATGATGCAGTTTAGAAAATGGTTTTACGAAGTAGAGGATTTTGGAGGAGTAGATGAGGTGAATGCAATGACCGTTTCTACAATAGGACTTGATGGCTTTCCGAAGTCGAGAGTGGTACTGTTGAAATCGTATGACGAGAACGGTTTTGTGTTTTATACTAATTACGACTCAGAAAAAGGGAAGGCTATTTTGGCTAACCCACACATATGTTTATCGTTTTTCTGGGCATCTATGGAGCGTCAGGTAATTATCAAAGGGATAGCTACGAAAGCAACAGATGTACAGTCAGACAATTACTTCTACTCACGCCCTTTGGGAAGTCAGTTAGGGGCAATTGTATCTAATCAGAGTGAGGTTATTCCATCGCACGATGTGTTAGAACAAGCGATAGCAACGTTAGAAAAGGAAGCAGAAGGAAAAGAAGTAAAGCGCCCTGATAACTGGGGAGGTTTTGTGATAAGTCCTGTATCAATGGAGTTCTGGCAAGGACGTCCAAATCGACTACACGACCGTATTCGATATACATTAACAGAAGACCAATTAGACTGGAAAATAGAACGTTTAGCTCCATAAAAGAGATATGAAAAAAGTGAAAATATTATTATCTATTGTTACCTTATTCTTTATGGGATGGGCTTTGGTGGAACAATACGAAGAGCATCCAAAAGTATGGGTACAGGTAATTGGAGTGGGATTGTTTTTCTATTCGATGATGCGCTTGATGCAAAAAACACCGAGCAACACACACAATAGACAACATCCGTTTGAAGAAAGAGATCTAAATGGAGAAGAAATAGATGAATCAGAAACATTAGACAATAAAGAAGATGCTAAATAAAGGAGATTTTGTACAGGTACTTGACGAAGATGAAGAAGGAGTGGTTACTAAAGTGTCTGGTAATGATATAACGATTGAAACTAAAGACGGCTTTATTTTGAATTATCAAGCGAATGAGTTGTTGAAAATAGCTAAAGAAGACGAAGTAGATATGCGCTCAGCAAGTACGCGTAGTTCTATTAACGCTGCTTTACAAGATAAGGTTGACCCTATCAAACGCTCGTTTACAAAGGAAAAGCGTTCTCGTAAAGATGAGTTTATTATGGAAGTTGATTTGCATATTGAGAAGTTGACAAAAGACCATAAACGTATGGAGAAGTACGATATGCTTACACTGCAATTAGAAACCGCAAGGGGACAAGTAGAGTTTGCAATTCGCAATCGCATACCACGTATTGTATTTATTCACGGTGTAGGTGAGGGAGTTTTGAAAACGGAGTTAGAGTTTTTGTTTAGTCGCTATCCAGAAGTAGTTGCTGAAGATGCAAATTACCAGAAGTATGGTTTAGGAGCTACGCAGATTTACTTCAAACAGAATGTAAATAGATAAAAGAAATAAGTGCAACTTATTGCGCTATTCAATATAAGCCTTAAAAAGTGTACAAACCTTTTTAAGGCTTTTTTGTTTTGGTTAAGTAGTTGTAAATAAAGCAATAAATAAGAACTGTATATGCCTTTTTTGTACAGTAATAAAAGTTTGCTTCGTTTTATGAATCAGCTTCGTATTAACCATAGTAAGTATCGTAGTATTCAGGACAGTAATCGTGTGCTACTATTAGTTTAGTAAGTAAATAAAATGGAATATGAAGTAGTAAATACGCTTAAAAGCCAAGCTTAGTATAGCAAAAAGGCTTACAAGAATAAGCGAAGTAGTTAGCGGCTATTTTGCCAATTGTTACGGTATAGATACAAAAGTATAAGCATAAAAAAAATCACTTAATATATCGAAATATAAAAAGTGATTCCTCATTAAAATTCATACTAATACACAACATTTTAAAGGTACACATAAATATTTATAAATCATACCTTTTCGGTATTATTTTAGAAATAGAATATAAAAAAAGCATTGCTTATTAAGTGATATAAAAATCTTATTTAGCCTTGTCTGCTTCTAATCGTATCTCTCTATACATTGTGTTTTCACTGTCCTTAATCTTTTTAGGGAGACTTCTAAATAAAAGCACACCATTTTCAACATCATCAATATATTCATAATCATTGTCGTAAAACTCATAGTAGTCTCTTCCATTTTCAGTGTGTGAGTACTCAAATAAACACTTTCCAATAGTCTGCTTATCCGTTAATCCCTCCAATAAAAAGGCGTGTTCTTCTTCGTAATAATACAAATTAGCGTGCTGTAAAAAGACCTTCTTGTCTAATTTCACTTGATTGACATAGATGATTTCGTAAGCAGTGGATACTACATCATCTTCCTCTGTCGTTTGACCAAAAGAGAGAGAAGTAAACAAGGTAAAAAGTGTGATATATACTATTCGTGGCATACTGTCTATTTTCGTTTAAAATTATTGAATATTTTCCACAAGCGAAAAAATCAAGGGTATATTCTTTCAAAGTAGGGGCACTGCTATTGCATTGTGTCACCTAATGCAGATTGCTATTGTTTATGTTATTTATTAGAGGAGTTAGGCTTTTAAACGTAAGAAGGTGTAATGCTATACTTCGCTTGATTTAGGCCATCTACGTCTGTGTATTGAGAGCGTTAGGTTGTAGAACGACAAGTAAGAACAATAGTCTTAAAGTGGGGGATTAGATCAAGTAACGATACTTTTTTTAGAAAAAGCGAGATAAATGCGCTCTAATAAACGTTATCTGTTTTTTATACGTGGGGGTGTAAAAGGTAAGGTTGTTTCGTTAAATGCGATTTATATATGCTTCACAAAGGTGTTTTGTTACAAAATGTCAATTCTATTGTGAGAAAACTATTTAATTTGTAGCTTTGCGCCACATAGATTACGCAGGCTATACCCACTATGCGATGCATAGAGTCTGTTATTTTACCCAACTTTACAATGGCGCAATTAGCTAAACCCCCTGGGAGTCTGTAAGCGTTCTACCCAAACGCAAGGTTCCTGTAGTAAGCCCATACAACAAGCTTCTACACAAGAGGTAGATACGAATCACGTATTGTTACCCTCTTTTATTTTACAGTAGTACGAATTTTAGTAGTCATACGAAAGCATTGTATTTGCAGTGCTCTTGCTTTTGTGCGCTTTATAATTTGTGAAAACTGTACTTTAGAAACATAAAAATATGTTAATACTATCAAGGTATTTCGTATATTAAACTTTTTAAAACTAACCTAATTATGAGAATTAAGTATTTATTTTGCTTTTTCATATTTAATTCCCTATCTGTTTTCGCACAAGAAACCGAGAAAGAAGAAGAAAAGCTATTCGGGTCTATAACCCCCGCTACAACAGTTTCTGGTGGTAAAGGAAAAAATAAAATAGACGTGTTTTTAGATAGTAAGTTTGAGAACTACACTAAATTCACCAGTCAAAACACCTCAGACAGCAAGTTTCGAACTGTGCAATCGCGTGTTTACGTAAAGGGAACTTACGACGATAAGTTGACCTATTCATTGCGTTACCGTTTAAATGAGAGTACGGCATCAAAGGCTTTGGAGTTTGCCTTTTTGGAGTATAATATCAATGATAATTGGACTGTAAGTGCGGGTAAACAATTCATCGCTTGGGGTTCAACTGAGCTATCATACAACAGTGCTGAGCTGTATATGTTTACCAATATCATCGCCTCATCTCAGTTGTTTAGTCCCGGAGCGAGTGTAACCTACAAACGCGCAGGGCAATCCTATAAATTACAGGTGGTGTCACAAGGCGAACAATTCGTTGCAGAGGAGTATAAAAACAAAGCTTACGGAGGATTGTTTTTATGGGAAGGAGAGTTGTTTAACAAGCACTTGAAAACCCGTTATGGCTATGGGTTGATGCAACACGATGCCAAGAAATACTACAGTTGGATTACAATTGGAAACCGATTGATGTTTGACAAGTTGATGGTAGAGATGGATTGGGTGTATGGAAGTTACAATTTGAACGACGCACAATTAAACAGTCATAATCCAGATACAGGTTTAGCCTACGTACGAGATAACGTAACAAGTGCCACGTTTAAGTATAAAACAAAGAAGCTAACCCCAATTGTCAAAGCGATGTATAACTACAGAAGTGATTTAGACAATAACGTATCCTATGCGTTGTCAGGAATATCAACAGCAGTAGAATACTATCCGTTTGAGAAGGCACCATTTCAAGCCTTGCGCTTATATGCCGCTTATAACTTCTATAATTACAATTACAAGAAGTACGATGTAAAACCAGCAGATAAAAATGAGCATCAAATAGCACTTGGCGTACGATGGATGGTTCCGTTGTTTTAATTAATAACGAAGGACAATCAATTAAAATAGGGTTTACAAGCCCTTGTAAGTAAAGTAAAAAACAAGAAAATCTATGCAATAAAAAAAACACTGACGTATTTTTCGTCAGTGTTTTTTTATGCCTATTGTTTAGTGCTTACAAGATTTATAGCGATGGGCTAACAGAAGGTTAGTTAATTACTCCATATCCTTGTTTTTGCAGTCAGTGTTTTCGTTGAAAAATTCATTATATATTTTTATGCTCTCAATAGGATCAGGCATCCCCATTGGAGCGTTGTCACGTTCATAATGTTCTATTAGTATATTCAGAACCTCCAGTTCGTCTGCCTCAGGACTATTCGTTTCAGCGCCTTGTAGGAGTTTTGTTCTAATCAGTGCAATGTGATAATCTTCTTCAGTTCTTATAGGTTTTACTCTCATAATGTTTTTTTTAGTGGTTAAAGCTTTATGTAATAAAAACTTACGATTTTAAAGATACAGATAAAATATACGAGTAGTTCGTAATTTTTGAAAGTTTTAAGATATCAAATGTTCATTAAAAAAAGCAAAATAACTCTAAGAGAACTACTAAAGAAGCAACTATTGATTTATTTCTACAATATAGATTCACAATATTTAGGTATTTTAGGAGTAAGAAAGGTTAAATGTGATGAAATGTAGATAAGTATTGAAAACTAATTAGTATCTTAACCTTACTTAAAACAATAGTATGGAAAGTAAAAAAGACAGTAGAACAGGGCATAGATTAGCCTTTCTACTATTCGTTACCTCATTAGTAACATTAGTATTAATATATATTAGTCCGCAATGGCTTGGGGAACTTTTAGACTTCCTCTATGGCATTATTGGTGCACTTGTTTTAGTGAATGTTATTTATTTAGGAAGGTTAGTTTTTAAGATTATTAAGAGTAGAGGAGACCGTAAGAAACTGTATAATACTTGTATGGTTATGTTGATAAACGTACCATTTTTACTGTCCTTTATGTTTGTAGCTTTTGTAATAAAAAGCAATTTACGCATTACGTTTACAAATGAAACAGGCGTTGCATTGACCAGTATAAAAATGACAGGATGTGAAGACTTTACTATACCTTCTTTAGCAAAAGGACAAAGTAAGACGATTTGGGTAGATGTAAATAACGATTGTTCTGTAAGCATTATCTACGAAAAAGAGGGTGCTGTCATAGAAGAAAAAGTAGTTGGTTATGCTACTCCAGGCTTTGGCGAGCGTGTAAAATATGCAATTGGAGGAGAAAAATAAGAGCGTGTTTAGATGCTTTTGTGTAACTCAATAGAGAAAATACGCTTTTTTTAGGCACGTAAACCCTGTGCTATCATTGTATTTGTGGCTAAAAAGCAATAAAACTATGCTTGAATTTACTTTTTTTATATTCTTATATAATTGATAGTTAAAACATTAAAAAATAATTTAAAAATACTTATTAGAAACGCTTGCGCAGACGGGATTTATGCGTAATATTGCAACCGTTAGCAGCTACTGTTATAACTGCTGATTTTTTCCCTGATTAGGCTTCCAATTCTAATCGGGGATTTTTTTTGGAGTAAACTTTCATATACTCTATATGCTTTCAGCAATAGCTAAACTTCTTAGCTAAATTCCACCAACGTTAAAGAGATTCAACAGAAGTTTTAGAAAAGATTTGATAGGACCTCATTCGAGAGTCTTCCCACACAAGTTCGGGATTTGCTCGGAAATCAGCCTTTTTACCGAAGAAGTGTGGTATGAGTCTCGAACTTGATTCGAATTTGTTCTCTATAGTACACTGTGTAATCCCAATAGTAGCACAAGAAAAATAGATTTGTTACAAGAACTCATCAAGCTTTTATTTGATGAGGTAAATCCGTTGTACATATATTAGTGAATCATTAGTTATAATAAAAATACAGTCATATAAATAGCTGTTTTTTATTATTTTTTTTTGAAGTAAGAAAATAATAATAAAAATATTTGTATTGTAAGTTGTTGATAATTAGTATGAAATAGTCTGTTTTAAAGAAGGGGGTAATATATAATTGATACTAAATTTTTAAAAAACTTATGCAGATGAGGATTTCCGTAAAGAAGTTCGCATTTTGAGTGTTAAATTCGCTTTAGTAAGGAACAAGAAAATATTTATTATTGTTTTGTTTTCATTTTCTTTCAATATGTGCGTAATTGAATTATAATAGTATTGAAAAGGAAGTAAATTAAAGTAAGTGTTAAGGAAGAGCTATCTGAAAAGATGGCTTTTTCTGTTTTATTGTTTTAACAAAAAAATATATCTTTAAAGAGATTTTAAAAAATGCTAAGATGAAAAAATTAATTGCAATTGCAGGAGCAGCACTATTATTTGTGTCGTGTTCAAATGGACCAAAAAATACGGTGCAGAGTTTTACTGAGAATATGGCTAAAGGGAAAGTGGATGAAGCTAAGAAATACGCTACAGAATCAACAGGGAAATTAGTTGACTTTGCAGCTTCAGTAGGAGGGACGCCTATTGAGCCTAACTATAAATTTGAGTTTATAAAAGATTCTATCGTTGACAATAAGGCGTGGGTAAAATTTAAAAACCAAGAAGGGAAAGAAGAGGAGATGCAAGTAGTGAAGATTGATGGTAAATGGTTGGTACATATCGACAGCAAGAAATAAATCGCTTAAAAGGGCTTTATTTGCTTTTTATCGTGCTTTTCATAGGATGCACTTCACCTAAGAAAGTAGATGATGGTTTACGACTACCAGCCACTTTGAATAAAGGAGATGTTGTTGTTCGTCAAGGCAATGGGTATTTTTCCAGTTTTTTTAGGAAACTCGGTTCACACGAGAAAAAGTATTCTCACATTGGGTTGATTGATAAAGTAGGAGATAGTTTATTTGTTATTCATATTGAAGCAAGTGAACTCACTGGTCAAGGGGAAGTATTGAGAGAGCCGATTTCGACATTTTTAAAGGATATAGATACGTATGCTTTTTATGCGAATATGCTATCCGCTTCACAACAACAAGCAGTGGTTAGTCAAGCTACAGCGTATTACAAAGCTAAAGTAGCGTTTGATTTAGAATTTGATAGTGCGAATGACGATAAGTTGTATTGTTCAGAATTAGTTGCTATGAGTATTAATAAAGCGCTGGATTCGACAGTGATTCGACCAACTTTACAGTATAAAGAAGTGCTTTTTTATGGATTAGACGACATTTATAATACGTCAATTTTTCAAGAAATAGAGTAAATTATAAAACAAGGACTACTGATTGTAGTATAAAATATCACGGTGGTTATATCTTAAACCACCGAAAACGTTGAGTTTTTTAAGTTTGAGAAGGGGTGTTCGAAATGTCGGATACCCCTTTTCTTTTTTGCTATTTTATTATAACTTAAATAGTTGTATTTCTTTATATTTGTTAAAGAAATCTAAAGCACAACAAGATGAAGATTGGAAAAGATAAGATTGAGGTAAGTCTACTGGCAAAGGCTATTTCTATTGTTATAACTATAGTGGCTTATGCTATAGCATTAGTGGTTATAGATTTAATTTTTGATGAATTAGGTACATTTAGGTCTTATGCCATACAATCCGTGTCTTTTGGTATTTTTTGGTTTCTATTATTTGATTTTACAATGAACAAGTTTTCTAAAAAGATTGACAAAGAAATAGAACTTGATTTAGAAGAAGGAGAAGAGCTAATAGCCTATGGAGTTGCTAATTTGTTTCGTAATTTAAACGGGAAGTTGTTTTTAACCAATAAACAGCTTGTTTTTAAATCATTTCAAGAGAATTTAAAAACAGGAACTATTAAACTGACTTTAGATAGAATTGAAAGTATCGAAAAACAAAAGACAATGTTTATTATAAATAATAGTTTATTGGTACGTACAATAAATGGTCATGAGTTTAAGTTTGTAGTAAACGATCGTGACGAATGGTTAAAAGTGTTGAACGAGAGTTTGACTTTAGCCAAAATATAATTTCATAGGAGATATTTACTCCTGAACATACGTTTTATAAACACAAACACCCTTGTAATTTTACAAGGGTGTTTGTGTTTATATGCTTTTGTGAGTACAAATAAAGGAAGTGGGTTAGATGCTATTTGAGAGAAAAATTAGCGTGTAGCCTTGTGTTTACGCAGAAATACGATTTTTGAATAGTCTTTTTTATGCCATTATACGTCATAATGGGCTTAAAAAACCATAAAACAGGGCCATTTTAGTGTAAAAAAAGGTAATAAATGTAAAAAAACAACAATTCTAAATAATACCTTTAACTTCTATTTTGTTTATAAGGCTTTAGAAGCAAGGTAGTTAAAAACAAGTGTTTTTCTTATAATTTTCAATTTAGTTTATTTTTTTATTTGAGATATGATATTTTTCGCATATTGTACCCTTGGTTTGATTGTTTTTTTGTAATTTTAATAATGAAATAATTAGGGATGGGTTTGGTTTTAAATGTTTGTTTTTCAGTGTATTGAAAATTATAATCTTTAATGTTTTTGCATAGAATTATTTCTGTTTTTTACATCAAACTCATTTGAGTAATTACGGTCAAAAAAGGCTTTATATCAGCGTTTTTTTGAGCTGTGATTCAATTATTTTAGGCTAATAAATAAAAAAAATATAAAAATCTGTTAAGGATAAATATGTTTGGCTTGTTTGTTGCTATATAATGAAAAAAAGGTAAAAGATAGAAGTAAGAACCTATTGCCAAAGCCTATTTGTGATTAAGACTTCATAAAGTCCCTATTGCCTTTAGTACAACCTTTGTTAGCAAAAGAGTACGTATAAGGTGTCTCCATTTCCTCTGAAATGCGATTGTTGTTTAATGCAATGTTTTGGTTAATTAGATTCTTGTTGTTTAACATAAACAACTGTTTCTTTCTATTTAAAGATTGTATATAAGACAAAAATTGAGAGTAAGATGGCAAGTAAATTAGACCCCATTAAACCAGTACCAGCGTTAGTCGCTGTCGCGTTAACATTAATTATTTGGTTTTTAGTTCCAGTTCCTGAAGGAGTAAGTCCAAATGCGTGGCATTTGTTAGCTTTATTCGTAGGAACAATTGCAGCAATTATTGGAAAAGCCCTACCTATTGGAGGGGTATCCATTGTAGCTATAGCATTAGTAGCCATAACAGGAGTTACTAATCCAGGCAACTCAAAAGCAGCGTTAGCAGATGCTTTGAGTGGTTTCTCAAACGACCTTATTTGGTTAATTGGTATATCAATTATGATTTCCATCAGTTTGAGTAAAACAGGATTAGGAGCACGTATTGGTTATTTTTTAATATCATTATTTGGTAAAAAGACATTAGGAATTGCCTATTCAATGGCTTTTGCAGAGACTATCTTAGCTCCTGTAACACCAAGTAACACAGCGCGTGGAGGAGGAATTATTCACCCTATTATGCGTTCGATTGCCTCAAGTTTTGGTTCTAAACCAGAGCGTGGTTCTACAGAGAAAATCGGTAGGTATTTAGCGTTAGTAAACTACAACACTAACCCAATTACATCAGCGATGTTTATTACAGCAACAGCACCAAACCCGTTAATTGTAAGTTTGATTTATGAAGGAACATCTCCTAATCAACACATTTCATGGATGACTTGGGCAGCTGCAGCGTTTGTACCAGCAATTGTTTCATTAATCGTGATGCCGTTGGTTATCTTTTTCCTTTACCCACCAGAAATTAAAAAGACACCAGACGCACCAGAGTTTGCAAAAGCGCAGATTAAAGATTTAGGTCCTTTTTCATTGGCTGAGAAAATTACATTAAGTGTATTCATCTTGTTGTTAATTATGTGGGCAGGTGTACCAGCGATGATATTCGGTAGTGCCTTTGTGATACAACCAACTACAGCAGCTTTTGTGGGATTAGCGATTTTAATCATATCAGGAGTGTTAAGTTGGGATGATATCTTGAAAAACAAAGGAGCTTGGGATACAGTAGTATGGTTTGCTGCTTTAGTAATGATGGCGAGTTTCTTAGGTAAATTAGGATTGGTATCTTGGTTAGCAACTACAGTTGGAACAGGTATTGACCACTTAGGAGTAAGCTGGATTGTAGGTGTGATTATCTTGTTATTAGTATATGTGTACTCACACTACTTCTTTGCAAGTACAACAGCACACATTACTGCGATGTTTGGAGCGTTTTTCGCAGCAGGTATCGCATTAGGAGCACCTCCAATGTTGTTAGCATTAGCATTAGGTTTCTCTTCATCTTTAATGATGTCATTAACTCACTACGGAACAGGTACTGCTCCAATTATCTTTGGATCAGGATATACTACACTGGGTGAGTGGTGGAAAACAGGATTTGTTATGAGTGTTGTCAACTTGCTAATCTGGATTATTATCGGTGGAGCTTGGTGGAAATTCTTAGGATTCTGGTAAGATATATAGACAATAAAAGCTGTGAGATTCTCACAGCTTTTTGTTTGAATAAAGGCGCTGTATAGCGTCTTTTTTTAAGATTATATTTTACTAAAAAAGTATGCTACTAAATAAGAAAATAATAAATATGTTTGTAATAGAATAACCCAAAGAGATATTAAGAAAAAATCTTAGTATAATCATCAGAAAAGGAACAAAAAAATGCCAATAATATCCGTAATTATACCTGGTTATAATGTAGAGAAAACAATAGAGAAATGTATTAATAGTTTATTGAATCAAACTTTTATAGATTTTGAATTAATAATTATTAATGACGGTTCTAAAGATAGAACGAAAGAAATATGTGAGGCTTATGCTTTAAAGGATTCTCGTATTGTTGTTATTAATACAGAGAATAGAGGAGTTTCAATGGCAAGAAATAGAGGATTAGAAGTTTGTAAAGGCGACTTTATAGTGTTTGCGGATAGTGATGATTATGTTTCTGAAAATTACTTAAGTAGTCTTATAACAGACTATAAACAGACAAATGTAGATTTAATTATTCATGGATTTAATACAGTTGGTTTTGATTATGATGTAGCAAAAGAAATGGCTCCTCAAATTGTTTCTATAACAGACTTTAAAACTTTATTTGACGAGTATAAATTACATAAAACTGGTTTTTTATTTGGAAAGTTATTTAAGGCATCGATTTTAAAAGAGCAGGCTATATTCTTTGATAAGAATATAGTTCTTCATGAGGATACTGTGTTTATTTTAAGTTATTTAGAGCATTGTAAAGAGGTGTTTTTTAATAATAAAAAAGAATATTATTATGTATATCATCCAAATTCATTGTCAAGAAAAAAACAACGTTATACATCGATTAAAGCTGTTTATTTAGCTTTTTTAAAATACTATTTTCATTGTATTAATATTGCAAAACTAAATCAAAATAGTAAAGATTTAGTTTGTTTTAAAGATTACACAAATGGTTTGCTCAGAACGATGCTTTCAACACTTTATAAAAGTGGATATTCTAAAAAAGAACGCATCAGTATGTTAAAAAGTTTACCTAAACGAGGAATAGATTTATTTAAAGATTATACCTACAAATCACCTATTAAAAACTCTGTTTTAAAGTTATTGAAAAAGAATAAAATAGAGGCTTTTGATTTTTATATGTCTCTTTTATATTTTAAAGGAACTTTAAAACAATGGTCTAAGTAAGGAATTAATGACGTAAAAATATATTGTCAAAAAGATATAATAAAAGCTCATTTGAACTAACAAATGAGCTTTTATATTTTAGTATTTCCAAGCCAAGATACGGCTAACTTTATTTCCTTGTTCCATTGTAATTACGCGAACCTCTTTAGCTTCTGCCTTTTTCAATAGATTTTGCAATGGTTTTAAGTGGTCTTTATTAGATACCAATGTTGTAAACCAAACAGCTTGTCGTTTAAAATGTTTACTCTCGTAAATGTAGTTTGTTATAAAAGCTTTTTCACCACCGTCACACCACAATTCATTGTTTTGTCCACTAAAGTTCTGTACAGGTCGCCCGATAACTTCTTTACCAATATTTTTTAGTTTCTGAGTAGTCTTAGCCATAACCTCTTCACGCGATTTAAAGAACGGAGGGTTACAAATTACCACATCAAAGTACTCTTTCTCTTGAATAATGTTTTTCAAGATGTTGCGTTTGCTCGGTTGGAAGCGAATGTTTACGCTTTTTTTCAAATGAGGATTGTTGTCTATAATATGCAAAGCAGTATCAATCGACTGTTTCTCAGATTCAGAAGCTACGAATTGCCAGCCATATTCAGCTACTCCAATAATTGGGTAAATAGCATTAGCACCAATTCCCAAGTCTAAAATCTTCACTGCTTTTCCGGTCGGAATCTGCATATTATTCCCTTCTGCCAACAAATCAGCGATATAGTGAATATAGTCAGCACGCCCTGGAATAGGGGGACATAGGTTTGTTTTAGGCATATCCCAAAACTTTATCTTGTAATCCTTCATTAAGATTGCCTTGTTTAACAAGCGCACTGCCTCCGGATTAGCAAAATCAATAGTATCAACCCCTGACGGGTTTTTAATAACGAAAGCCTCTAATTCAGGAACATAGCTTTTTAGCTTGTCAAAGTTGTAAAGCTCTTGGTGTTTATTTCGTTCGTGTAATTTCTTTTTAGTTGCCTTTGCGTCTCTCATTATTTTACTATTTGCTGCAAAATTAGACTATTTCTGTGGTTTTTCTATGGTAATTCTGCAAAGATAGAGCAGTTGTTTTTTGTACGTACATCGACATTTGTTTTACTCGTTACAGTTCACTCATCACAGATCACTTCTTACGTATCATATTTTTAAAATAAAAATAAACGATGATAGTCTGTTTTTAGGCTAAGATTATATATTTGCAATTAATCAAAAGGAAAAACAATGCTCGAAATAACGCTATATCCCACTTATTCAGAAGTATTTGCTACGAGTGAATTAGAGGGAGTTTTTTATCCCTTGTGTACAATCACCACTGCGTCAAATGAGCAGTTGCATTTTGTATCTCACAACGGAATGTGGGTTGATGAGGAGGTGGATTCACAAGAAAATAACAGTCAGTTTACCCGATTTTCCCTACAAGATGGCAAGTACGTATTTGCTGGTAAAACTACTGTTTATAAGGGATATGAAGTAGCAAAGCAAGTGTATCCGATTATTGCAGCCGACTTTACAGCTAATGGCATTGCGTATTTAAACAGCAAGAAGAAAACAGGAGATTACATAGATGAAATACTGCCGAAGTTGTGTGATATAAACGTTGGGGACTTTGATGTAGATTATTACCTGCAAACGTTTTACGAGTATGCTATCAATAAAGCAGACTATCAACGCAGTGGGAAGTTTGGTCGTTTTAGACAAGTCATTGACGGTTGGGGTAAGGCAGATGAAAGCGATTATGTGTACACAGATTTAGAAGGACTTGATACGCATTGTTATGCTATGGCAAGTGGTCAGTTTGAAGCCATTGGTTACACAATAGGGAGTGAGTTTTTTACAGATGGTAACGACAATTGTTTGTATTACGACAAACAGAACAATGGCGTGTTACTTGTAAACCACTACGGATAAAACGTTAAATAAGAATAGATCAGTTCATTTGACAATTAGACATTATGAGAAAAGTACATTTAAAGTTATTATTAGTTTTTAGTGCAGTTATATTGTTTTTTAGTTCGTGTCAACAAAAAGCAGAGCAAGCCCAAGTAATTGAAAACTTTGAGGTTAAGCGTTATTTGGGAAATTGGTATGAAATAGCTCGCTTTGACTTTAAGTTTGAAAAAGATTTGAATAATACAACGGCGAGTTATAGTTTAAATGAAGATGGAACAATACGCGTTGTAAATAAGGGATTTAATCCTTTTACAGAAGAGTGGAAAGTAGCAGAAGGAAAGGCAAAGTTTGTTGGAGAAAAAAACATCGGACAATTAAAAGTGTCTTTTTTTGGTCCTTTTTACTCAGGTTACAACATTTTAGCGTTGGATGAGAACTATCAGTTTGCATTGATAGGAGGGAAAGACTTAGATTATTTATGGATTTTATCACGTGCAAAGACAATACCTGATGCAATCAAAGAAGAATACCTCAAAATAGCTGAACGTGCGGGGTACGATACAAGTAGATTATTGTGGATTGAACACAACAAATAAGAAAACATAATTTGAAGATGGTAGAACATACATATTTTAAGACAATAGAACAAGATTGGGCTGGGTATTCAGCTTCTATTTTGTTTTCACACCCAAGCTTTTCAGAAGAAGTAACCGTGTTTTTAGGTCCAGCATACGACGATGAAGGAGAAGAAGTAGATTCGCCACCAACAGAAGCTGAATTGACTGAAATGGCTCAAACACATCAGCTGTTTATTGCAAACATAGATCTGTATTTAAAAGCGATACAAGAGAGAGCATATGAGTATTATTGTGCTTATTATGCTCATTATTATGAAGACGAGGCAGAATCAGGAGAAGCCCCTTTAGGAATTGATGCGGTAGAAAAACACAATCCATATATCAAAGAATTGTTGCATATCCGCTTTTTAGCAGGAGGAGTTATCATTTTGCCTATAAGATATGCTTTAGATAATGAACACGGCTTAGAGTTTAGATTCACAAATGGAGAAATCACCGATGTAGGAGGAATAGATGATACATATTAATACAAAAGAGAGGAACGCAGGTTCCTCTCTTTTTTTATTTAGTTTACTCAACGCTAACGTCATTATTTTATGATTAAAATGAGAAGAACAAGATTATAATAAGTATTATTGTTTAATGTGTTATTTTTTGGTTTGTTTTGTTTTAAATAATGTAAAATAAATTAAACTAATTGTTTATTTAACATAAATAGCTTTGTTTTTGGTGGTTGTTGGATTTTATGTTAAGTTTGAAAAAAATCACGTTATGAGAAATTTAATGCTATTTATAGCTTTGTTTTATTGTACATTATTATTCAGTCAAATAGGAATTAATGTAAAGCTACCCACGGAAATGCTTGATGTTAATGGGACTATGCGCATTAGAAAAATTAGTGAGTTGAAAGACGATAGTGTTTTTGATCTTATGGTTTTTGATAATGAAGGAGTTATGAGATCTGTTGCAAAAACGGGTATTGAGATTAAAAGAGAGGAGGTATCAGTAACTTTAAATGCAAAGCAAAGTATAGAGGTAGTCAATACATTAGGATTTGAGGTGTCTAATATAGTTGTTACTACAGTGAATGGTTGTGATCGTGCCATGATATGTTCATTTCAATCAAATATGGGATCTTTGTTATTTATCAATGGTATTGCAAGGGATGTAGCAGCACAAGCACAAGTTTTACCAATTCCTAATGGTTCTTCAAGTGGAGTTTCTGCTGCTTATGAAATTACGTTTCCTGATGTTAGAGGATGTACAAATGATAATTCAGGATCTGATGATTTTAATTTTAAATTAGAAAAAACATCTACAAAAAAATATAAGTTGACGAATAATGGAAATGTTACGCGTACTTATATACTAGTGTTTAAAAAAATAGCTTAAAAAAGAATTAAGTAAAAGAATGATATTATGAGAGATAAATTTTTTTTAGTGATGTTTTTATTGTCTGCTTCTGTGGGGTTTGCTCAAGTAGGGATTAATACAGCAATACCAACAGGAGATTTAGATGTAAATGGTACGTTAAGATTGCGTTCTGTGAAATCAATAGAATCAGGTCAGGATTTTAGGTTAGCAGTTGTCGATTCAAAAGGAAATATAGGAGCATTGAAAAGAGCTGAACTTGAAATAAAAAGAGAAGAAGTTTCTGTAGACGTTGGGTCTGGTGAATCTATGATTGTTAAAAATATTCAAGATTATAAGGTGGCTAATATTATTGTTACCTCAAAAAATACTTGTGGTAGAACAATGATTAGTTCTTTTCAAATTAATGAAGTAGCAATGTTATTTATAAATGGAGTAGCTCGTGATGTCTTAGCAAATGTAGCGGTAGGTACAATAGACAATAGTTTAAGTAATATACATTTATCAGCTGCTTATGAAGTAAGTTTTTCTGATGTTCTGGGGTGTGGTGATGGAGGAAATGATACTCAGTTTAATTTTACTTTTCAAAAAACAGGTTCAAATGAATTTCAGATAATCAATAATGGTAATATTAAACGTACATACAAGATTATTTTTCAAAAAATATCTTAATAAATGATGAAAAACAAATATGATATGAGAAATTTAGCGATTATAGTCTTGATGTCTTTATGTGTGAATGTATTTGGACAGAGTAAGCAAGTTGGGGTGGGGGTTGCCTTACCACAAGAAAACTTAGATGTCGAAGGAACAATGAGGATGAGAACCATAAAGGCAAACAAAGAGAATGATGATGTTTATTTACTTGTAAAGGACAATAAGGGAACTATTAATAAGGTTTCAAAGGATTTATATGGGCAAAATTTGGATTTTGTAAATAAAATTAAGATTGAACCAAATGAAACTGTTCAAGTAAAGAATGAAACAGGATATCCTTTAACTTCGATTTTAATTTTAACAAAAAACAATTGTGGTAGAAGAATGATTGTAACTTTTCAATCTAATTTAGGAGCGTTGGTTTTTTTAAATGGAATCGCAAGAGATCAAGTGGCAGAACCTGAAATTGTAGCTATTCCAGCAAATGTTACTGCTTATTCGGCTGAATGGATTGTTAAATTTTCTAAAATAACGCGATGTAAAGATGGTAAAGGTGGATATTCAGGAATTGCTGATTTTTTTGATTTTTCAATAAGAAAGCTTGATGAAAAAACTTATGAAATAAAAAGTTTAGCATCTCACGTTAAAACAATGTCTGTATATTTTGAGAAAATTTAAAATACAAAAGAGAGGAACGCAGGTTCCTCTTTTTTTTTTATTTAGTTTACTCAACGCTAACGTCATTATCCTCTGACTTCTGTTTCCCATATTTGAAAAACTCTCCGTACGTAAGTTCAATTTTACTCAGTTTTTTATATTCTTTTTTCTTTAGTACGCCTAAGTATAGCTCGTCATCATCAAAACGTTCAAGTCTACAAATCAAGTAATCCTTGTCTAATTTCTTTTTGATGTTTTTGATGATGTAAGGAATAGCCTCTTCTTTTGTGATTTTTTCCTTTCGAATTGCTGTAATTACTTTTTTGTGTAGTTTTTTAGGGTCAATATCCAATGCCTTTCCTCTGCAATCAAGACGTTTCATAATAAAGTTTAAGATGTCAATATCCAAGTGTTGGCTGTTTTTATCTACCTTTAAAATGATGTTTTGTGCCAATAAGAAATCTATGAAAGAGCAGTCTTCAATAGTTTCTCTCGTATCAGATAAAATGGCTGTGTACTCCAGTGGCGACAAGAAAGAGTGGAGTACTTGTAGATTGGCTTTTTTCATAATTGAATGTGGTTTTTTAGTTTTATAACATAATGGTTGTAAGGCTATATCAAAGAAACATAGGTACAAGTTACAAAAAAAAGTGAGTTAATGTGTTAATTAACAATGGTTTGTGTTATAAAAGAAAAGAGAGATTGGTTGTAATTTACTTTTGATAATTGCAAAGTGCTTAAAAACAGTAGATTAAATTATAAATAACTAAATTGTTATTTATAATAGTTGTAAGTTAGCATATAAAATCACCATTAATGGCAAAGAAATATCTATTATTTATGCTGTTAGCAAGTCTATCCTTTAACAGTTGTAAGCAAGTCGGGGATAAACAAGCAACAAATATTGCAGTAGCTCAACAAAATAACTTTCCTAAATCTTTAGGGAGTGTTAGTGATTATACAAATGTACTGACACTTGAGCAAGCAAAGGAAATAGAGCAGTATATTGCTGCTTTTGAGCAGCAAACATCTAACGAGATAGTGATCGCTTTATTGGAATCAGTACCAATAGAGCGTGACTTTAAGAGATATTGTATTGAATTGAGTAATACTTGGGAAGTAGGTAAGCCAGGGAAACACAATGGTGTTACTATCATTGTTGATTTAAAAAATAAACGAGCAGCTATTCATACAGGTGATGAAATTAACAAGGTGTTTACTGACGATAAATGTGCCAATATTCTTAGAGATATTGCTTTTCCAAACTTTAAACAACAACAGTATTACGAGGGGATAATGGGCAGTTTAATTGCACTTATAGACATTTGGAATATTGACGAATACGAACACGATTTGTAAAAGACAGAGGCTACATATAGGGATAAAATATGTAGATTTGGATGTTAAAAACGTTGAATAATTGGCTAAATGGAGTAATACTTCGTAACTTTAAAGGTAACTGAAAACAGATGAGTTATGGAGATTACAGAACAAGATATAAAGGAGTTAGAAGAGAAATTAGCCCAAGCAATTAAAAGTCGCGATTTAAGTGAATTGAATCAGTTTATACACGATGATTTTCTGTTTATTGCACCTAATGGCTTGACAATAACTAAAGAAATGGAATTATCCTCACACCGTTCAGGTACTATGATTGTAGATGAATTGGAAGTTACCTTTAAAGATATTAATATAGTTGGAGACTGTGCTATTGTGATGAGTGTTTATCAAACAAAAGGTCGCTTTATGGATATGCCAATAGAAGGGATGTTTAAATATATTCGTACCTGGAAGAAAACATTAGATGGTTTAAAAGTTATTTCTGGTAGTTGTGTACGATTAGAGTCATAAGTATAATAATATAGAAAGTAAAAAAGGTATTTCTCAAAAAGGAATACCTTTTTTATTTAATACAAATAGTAAGAAATATTTGGCAATTAGTAAGTTGAAATAGGAATATAAAGAGGAGCTAATAAATAAAAAACACAATGGAAATGACGTTTTGAGAATAAAAAGAACTATGCCTTCAAACTTTTAGGTTTTGTTTATTAAGTAATAAAATGCTAAAAAAGAGTAATAAATACTAAAAGGTGCTTGTTATTGTCTTAAAACTATTAATAATATAGATTAAAAAGTCAAAAGTTAAACATAGTGACTAAATGCGAATTAAGGGCTCTTAATAGTGTATAATATTTTTAAAAACGCTATGAAAAATTATTTTGCAGAGTTCTTTGGAACATTTTGGTTAGTATTTGGTGGATGTGGTAGTGCTTTATTCGCTGCTGGATTACCAGGAGTAGGAATAGGTTATGCTGGAGTAGCATTAGCCTTTGGTTTAACTGTATTAACGATGGCCTATGCAGTTGGTCATATCTCAGGAGGACACTTCAACCCTGCTGTCTCAATCGGACTTTACGCAGGAGGACGTTTCTCTCCGAAAGATTTATTTGGTTATATTGGATCACAAGTATTAGGAGGAGTCGCTGCAGCTTCTGTTCTTTACGTTATTTACAAAGGAGTAGATGCTAATGTTATAGATAATACTATGCCAGGGGCTTTTGCAGCAAATGGCTATGGTCATCTTTCTCCACACGGGTATGATGCATTGTCAGCATTTGTAGCTGAGTTTGTTTTAACAGCTTTTTTCCTAATTATCATTATGGGGGCAACGGATGAGAAAGCTAATAATAAGTTTGGGGGAATTGCTATTGGTTTAGCATTAACGTTAATTCACTTAATTTCTATTCCGATTACGAACACGTCAGTTAACCCAGCACGTTCAATCTCACAAGCATTATTTGTAGGAGGAGATTATATATCACAATTGTGGTTGTTTATTTTAGCACCAGTTGCTGGAGCTATTGTAGGAGCTTTAATCTATTCAAAATTATTAAAAAGAGATTAATTGAGTTAGTAAGTTTATTAATCATAAAAAAAGACAGACATTATTCAATGTCTGTCTTTTTTGTATAAGGTATTTTGTTATGTTCAAAAGTGTCATTTAACAGTTTATATTAAACTGTTTTTTTGTGTTTGTTGATTTCGTCTTGTAATTGACGACGAATTTTTTGTTCACGTTCAAGAGATGATTTTCTCAGGTCTTCTAATTCTTGTTCTGTTTCTGCTAACCTTAAATTTGCCTCACGAGTAACCGCGTGACTCTTTTTAAATCTAAAAACAAAGAAAGCCAAAGCTAAAATTAGTATCCCGATAATAGTCCAAACAATAGAAGTAAATGTCGATTTTTGCGTTGACATTCCTAAAACTTGGAAGCTATTCTCACGTTCTAACGCAACAGCTAAATCAGCTTGTGCAGTTTCCAATTTATTAGACATCGAGATTAATGAGTCAGTTTGTGCTTGAGTTGCAGCTGAATGATTGTCAATTACTAATTGTAACTTGTTCATTGCATTATTTACATTAGTTTGTAATTGTTGCAATTTAACCTTAGGAACAATTTTATACGTTTGGTAATTGTTTGATTCATTTACAAGTGTTGTAAACTGACTATCAATAGAGTTTGTTTGATCTTGAGCAAGACAAATTGTATTAAAAGTTAGTAAGGAAACGGCCAGCATGATTGTTTTTCTCATTTAAATGTGTTTTAATCTTTTATTATACAAATGCTTATTTAAGGTTCATATTTATATATCACTATCTATTACGCACAAATAGTGATAAAATTGTGTAACTACTTAAAGTTGTTTCAAATCTAAAAGAGAAATAATATTTAATTAAGTAGCTTTTATCCTTGTAAAAAAGGCGAAATAAGGAGATGCAATATATAAAATGTTTAGCTGATTATAAAGATGTTTGCTATACAATATGTGATTATGAAGATTTTGTTTAATAAACTATTCATAGTCATAAAATTATAGAGAAAAAGGGGGCTCTTTTACTAAGTGAAAGTTGAAAAAGAAATAGTCTAATAGTACAGATATATTATTTTATAAGTGTATAAATGACGATTTGTAGTGTTTATACAAGGTATTTTAGTTCTAAAAGCAATAGTACAAATGATTGTTAAATCGTAATTGTTTATCGCTAAGCAAGTACTTATTAATAACAATAAAATTATTTAAAAATTGATAGTTTACAGTTAACGCATTATACATTTTAACTACTTAGTCTTACATTTCATTTTTCCCTTGAATAGTCTTATTTTTACTCCCCCTTACAGCAGTCAACCCTATGAAGTATCATAGTTAGAGGTACTATTGTAAGTAATAGGATTAAAGATAGTTAATATGAATATAGTAACATTTGAAGAGGTTTTTAGAGAGAGAGTATTCCGTATTCCCGATTACCAACGGGGGTATTCGTGGACTAAGAAGGAGTTAGAGGAGTTGTGGAACGACCTTTCTAACACCCATCAATTGAGAAACGCTTTTCACTTTACTGGTATTCTGACATTAACCGATTTTACTGCAAACGACAAAGAGAGTATTCGCAAAGAGGGGTTTACTTTGAGAGGCGATAAGTTGTATGTAAACAACAAGGCGTATGATGGAGTAAACCTTGTTGATGGACAACAGCGTTTAACGACTTTGTTGATTCTCTTGTCTGAGTTAGCAGTTGTCTTAGACGATGGCCCAATGAAACAAGCATTAATTGGTACTTATTTCAAAGTGCGTGAAAACAATAGTAACCGATATATTTTCGGATACCACGTTGACGTACCCTCACACAACTATTTGATTCGTGAAATCTTCAATGATGAGGCCTATATGCGTGAGGAAACAGAAACGCTGTACACGCACAACCTAACCCTTGCTAAGACGTATTTTGCTCAGAAAGTAGCGAATTTTCCACAACAAGAAATTGTGCTGTGGATAGAGAAAATAACCAAGCATTTATTGTTTTCAATTCTAAATTTAAGCGAGTCCAAAGAGCGTCCATTAGACGTGTCGATGGTCTTTGAAACGTTGAACTTTAGAGGAAAACAATTGTCGAGTTTAGAGCGATTAAAAAACCGTGTGTTGTACATTGTGTCTAAACAATTGACTACCAAAGGTACGATTGACAGGAGTAGAAAGAAAGTAAACCAATCGTGGCTGGAGGTCTATAAATGGTTGGGAAGAAACCCAGAGCAAGCAATGGATGATGACGCATTCTTAAAGGCGTTTTGGTTGTTGTACTTCTCTCGTACTTCTATGGTATCCACCGATTTTAAATCGTACCAGAAACACCTATTTACCCAAGACTTCCACTTAGAAAAGGAGTTAGGCGATACGAATTACGCCGAATACAGTGAACTTACCGAATGGTTAGAAAGTATGCGAAAGGCAGTAGTTCTGTGGTATTTTATCAATAATCCGTTTGCCGTAGATGGTGATGAGGACTTCAAGTACATTGTTAGTGAAAAGATTCAGCGTAGCATACAACGATTAAACAATTTTCCGCGTGGATATGGTAAGTATATGTTGAATCTGGTATTAGCAATTTTGATGCACGATTTACCAGAAAAAGAGAAGGCTACAGAAATAGAAATAGCTCAGAAAATAGCTACGATTGAAAGGTTGTTATTTGCCATTGAGCGTCACAATATTATGTGTTTTTTGTTACAAGGAAACAACTCCAACCTAAACCAAGAAGACGTGTTTAGAGATGTGAACAACTACTATTTGCGAGGACGTGCACACGATAATACGTATCTTTTAGAGACATTGATGGAGTCGCGTGTAGAACACTTTAAGTGGCGTGAAGTTAGCAAGCACATTCAAAAAGGAGAAGGCTTTAAAAGCTGGACAGGCTTAGAGTATTTTTTAAAATCGTTGGAAGAGTATAAAGGAACGCTGTTGAGCAGTGGAGAGCCGCGTATTAATCTGGTTTATCCGTCTGAAGATTACTATATGGAGCGAAGTACGTATAAAGATATCAATAGTCAACAGAAATTAAACAGAAATAAGTACACTTACTCAGTGGGGAATATGTTCTTATCGTACAACAAACAAGAAGCGAATACTTTTGTAAATGTTCAAAATAAAGTGCGCAATGCCATAAAACACGAGTACCGATTGACAAGTTCGGAGTTAGACTTGCTGAATTATCAGGAGTGGACCAAGGCAACGATAGAAGATAGGGGACGTCAGATGTTTATGGATTTTATTGCTTATTGGGAGTTGCCAGCAATTTTAGATACCGAGATGAATAAGTTGCTATTCAATGAGATTTAGTTTGTTAGAAATTACGGTTAAAGTATAAGATAAAAAAGAGGCTGTCTTTTATTGAAAGACAGCCTCTTTTGTTTTTTAACACATGTCTAAGAGGACATACTATATATTGATTAGTTAGGGGCTTGTTTAAAATAAGTGTGAGTTTCTTTAAGTCATTTCATCGAGAACGGTTGTAGCTTTCATCGGGACTTCTTCGGAAAAGGCCCCTGTTTTGCAAGCAAGACTACTGTTTATGCAAAGCGATGCTAAATAAAAGGTGGTGTAAAATATCTATCTGTTTGTTTTACAGTGGTTTGTGGTTTTCTATGTTTACAGGTAAAAACAAGGGGGATGCGTAGAAATGGGAATAGGACAAAAGTGGAAAAAAAGAGAAAAGAAAGGAAAAAAAGAGAAAAGAAAGGACAAAAGTGGAAGGGTGAAGAAAAGATAGTAAATTATAAAATAGCTTTGTAATGGTTTTAAAATCAATTGGTTCGTGAAAAAACAAAAGCTATGAAAAAAAATAATGAATGTTTACAAGTGGATGGGGAGGTTAAAAAAGCCAAGCAAAATGTGCTAAACCACACGGAGGTTCGTCATCAAGGTACTAAAGAAAAGAAGGATTCCTTTTATGAAAAAACGTATGTAAGTGTAAATCCAGGCGAAGAAGAGGAATATTTGACTAACTTTTTTACCAATTTAGAAGAGTTCACAAATCCTTTTTACAAGCTTAATTCTCTGAAAAAAATGGTAACCCCTTTTTTGGTTGAAAAAGGAATG
This sequence comes from Myroides sp. C1519, assembly GCF_038039755.1. Taxonomy (NCBI): domain Bacteria; kingdom Pseudomonadati; phylum Bacteroidota; class Flavobacteriia; order Flavobacteriales; family Flavobacteriaceae; genus Myroides; species Myroides sp. C1519. The sequence goes on along the minus strand of NZ_JBBPHM010000001.1, from coordinate 138,810 downwards.
AAAGAAGCAACTTTTCAATATGGAAATCACGCATATATTGATATGAGTAAGTTGGGATTTACTACAGGTCGTGGTAAAAAACGGAAGTTACATAGTTTAAAAATGATGTCAAATCTTCAATTATCAATGCAATGGAGAAGGTTTAAATCAAGTGAAGATTCAGATAAAAAGAACATACTGGTAGTTTATTTGTTCAATCCGATAGTACATGAGTCCACTATTTACGAATATGAAGCTGAAGAGGTGCATTACAAGTTAGTTCTTCCAATATTTAAAAGCTGGGAAAATCACCGGGTTCACGTATGGGCTTTTTGGTATCAAGTTTGTGCAGATGAGATACAAAGTAACTCTAAAAGTCAGTATGTAGGTGAGATTACAATTTTGAAGAAATAGGGTTGATTGTGAGACAATCGATTAGTTGTTGTTGCTGTAATCGATTAATACAAAACAAAAAATGCCACCTAATCAGGTGGCATTTTTTTGGTTATATATAATCTATATTATTTAATATCAGTAGTATATTCACCTAATACAATATCTTTTGTAAAAGAAAGGTTGTCATACTGGTCTTTGATAAAGTGTGCACCTTTAAGTGTTACTTTGTGAACCAATTTTGCTGGTCCTTCAACAGGATTTGTCTTACGTGTTTCAATAACGATTTGCCCCTTAGTAGCAGTCCACAGTTCTTCTAACTTGTTTACGTTTGCTTCAGATGAACCAGGAATATCTCCTTCATATTTACATACGTTAGGTAGATTAATTCCCGTGCGACTGTAATATCTAAAAGTAGCTACTCTTTCATTGTCTAAGTTAATCGTTTTAACAGTTTCTTCATTAGGTAATTCATCAATTGATAAGCCAACTAAAACAGCCTCTCTATTAGAAAGTGTAACAGTGCGTCCTTCACATTCATTCAATGTTTTTAAGACTCCATCTGCTCCAGTAAACTTAAACTCTAAAGTACGGTTGGCATAGTTGTTCGTTCCAAATAACATTTTATCATACTTAATATTCGTTTCTCCCTCTTTAAAGTTGATGTTTTGTAAATAAAACGCGTATTGGTAAGTCAACGATACAGAATTGTTTGTTTCAGAAGTATTGTTGTTTAAAGCGATTTCTCTATTGATAATAACTGTTCCCCCAGGCGATGCAGGAATGCTTTGAATCACTGATGGCGATGCAGGAGGTGGTAGGTTACAAATAGATTTACTATCTACTTTATCTGTGTATTTTCTATAGTCTAATGAAGTTGATTGACCATCAATATTAACCGCAATAGTTTTAAGTGTTGGGTCTTTCATTAGATTTTCTGCATCCACTACAAGGATAAGTGCTTCGTCATTCTGAAGTTTGTAAAATATCTTTTCTGCACCTACTGTGCTACATCTTGAAACAGAGGTGTTTTTACTAAAATCGATATCTTTATATACAAGATCACCGTCGTCACAAGAAGATAAAACAGTTAGCAAAGATATACTTGCAATGGCTAAAAACTTTTTCATATTAAGTTTAGAATTATTTTCAGTGACAAAAATAGTTTTTTTCTTGGGATAAAGTAAAATTACAACGTAGTTAATCGTTTTTTAACGCGATTTTCTGTTTGTCCCCTTTGATTTTTGCGTAAACAATCAGTAAAGGCTCTTTTTTTGAACAACAACTTTTGCACAGAGTTTCTTTTTTGAAAGGATAAATTGCTTAGGAGATTATGGATTTATCTATATTTGGAAAACTTATTAAAATCGTAATCCAACAACTTATATATGAGTAATTCATCTGTAAAAACCAATTATCCAGCGTTGTATATATTGGTTACCGTTTTCTTCTTTTGGGGCTTTTTCGCTGCGGGTAATAGTATTTTTATTCCATTCTGTAAAGCTTTCTTTCATTTAGACCAGTTTCAATCACAGCTTATCGACTTTTCTTTTTATACAGCTTATTATTTTGGGGCGTTAATCTTGTTTTTAGTGAGTTCTTACAAGCGAAAAGATTTGATCGGTAATTGGGGGTTTAAACGCTCTATTGTTTATGGATTACTGTTTTCTGCCATCGGGGCAGCTGCAATGATATGGGCAGTACAGGTGAGTGTTTACGTAGCGTTGTTGGTTGGCTTGTTTGTCGTGGCCCTTGGGTTTTCACTACAGCAGATTGCGGCGAATCCGTTGGCTATTTCTCTGGGAGATCCTAAAACGGGAACGAGTAGAGTGAGTCTTGGAGGGGGAATCAACTCGCTGGGAACAACGGTAGGTCCGCTTTTAATGGCGTATGCGCTTTTTGGAAGTACGGAAGCGTTGACAGATGATCAGATTCAACATTTAAGTTTGGATACGATGACATTTTTATATGCCGCTGTTGGTGGACTATTTTTACTTGCGGCAGCGATGTTTTACTTTTCAAAGAAGATTCCAGCCGGAGTTAGTACAGAGGAGATTGAGCCTGCAAGTAAGTCGATTAAGTTATTGTTAATTATGACTGGCTTACTTATTGCCTTGTTTATTCCTGTTTTTGGAACATATAGCAGTCAGGCGAGTAAAGATATTGATCAATTAGAATCAGAACGTATAGTATTAGCTCAACGTTTGGAAAATGGTGATTTACCACAAGTTGCTTTACTTGAAGGAAACCCTTTACAAACAATAGATCAGGCGATTGAAGTACTAAAAGTGCCCTTAGAAAACAAGCGTATTTTGTTGCTTTGTGGTGCGTTAGTCGTTATTGCTGGGAGTATCGCTTTTGCTTATGTAAGTAGTAGAAAAAATAAAGAAGGATGGGGAGCTATGCAGTATCCGCAATTGTTATTGGGGATGTTTGCCATCTTCGCTTATGTAGGTGTTGAAGTTGGAATCGGGAGTAATTTAGGAGAATTATTAAAACTTGAAGAATTTGGGTCGTTACAATCGTCAGAGATTGCGCCTTATATTTCGATGTATTGGGGGAGTTTGATGATTGGTAGATGGGCAGGTGCTGTAAGCGTATTTAATTTAAGTAAAACAAAACGCGTATTAGCTTTAGTGGTAGTTCCTTTGTTAGCATACGTTGTCGTGCTGTTTGCCAATGTGTTAGCAGGAAATGATATTCAACATTTGTATTATTATATCATCTGTGTGGTTATTCAAATTTTATTCTCTTTTTGGAGTAAAAATAAATCTGCCAGAACAATGGTGTTATTTAGTACATTTGGACTCGTAGCAATGGTGATTGGATTGATGACAACAAGTATGACTGCTGTTTATGCCTTTTTAGCAGGAGGATTAGCTTGTAGTGTATTGTGGCCAGCTATTTTTAATATTGCAATTATCGGTCTTGGAAAATATACCGCACAAGGGTCTTCTTTCTTAATTATGATGATTTTAGGAGGAGGTATTATTCCACCTATACAAGGAAAAGTAGCAGATATAATAGGAATACACCAATCATATATTGTTAGTTTATTGTGTTTTGTGTATTTGCTTTTATTTGGAATCATTGCTAAAAAGGTCTTAAAAGAACAGGATATTATCATAGATAACGTTGAATGATTTAAAAATAATCACATTTGATGTAAAACTGTTAATATAATTATGCTCTTTTTTCGAGTTTTTATTATATTTGCTTATTGATTAACTAAAGAACACAACAACTGCTTTCTTTGTAAAGCATAGTATTAATACCAACAAATTATTAGGAAATGAAACAAGTATATCTTGACAGTGCAGCAACAACATCTGTGCGTCCTGAAGTAGTAGAGGAAATGATTAAAGTATTAAGAGATGATTATGGAAACCCGTCATCTACTTATTCTATTGGACGACACGCAAAGGCGTTAATTGAAAGTGCACGAAAGATAATCGCAAAACAGTTTAACGTTAGTTCTTCTGAGATTATTTTTAACTCTTGTGGAACGGAAGGTAACAACTGGATTTTGCGCTCTGCTGTTAGAGATTTAGGAGTTAAGAGAATTATTAGTACAAAATTAGAACACCACGCTGTGTTAAACACTATAAAGCAATTAAATGCTGAATATGGTGTGGAGATGGTGTTTTTAGATATAAAAGAAACAAGTGAAATTGATTACGAGCAACTTGAACAATTATTAAAAGAGGGTGATAAGCCAACTTTAGTGAGTTTAATGCACGTAAACAATGAGGTTGGTACTGAACTTGATTTGAAACGCGTGGCTACTATGTGTCAAGAGAATGATGCTTTGTTTCACTGCGATACAGTACAATCAGTTGGTAAAACAAGAATTGATTTAGCTGAAATTCCTGTAGACTTTATTGTAGCAAGTGCTCATAAATTCCACGGACCAAAAGGAATTGGTTTTGCATTTATCCGTAAGAAAAACGTGTTGAGACCAGTAATGTTTGGAGGAGAACAAGAAAAAGGACTTCGCGCAGGAACAGAGGGAACACACCAAGTAGTTGGTATGGCAAAAGCGTTAGAAATGGCGTACGAGTTGTTGGATGAAGAACGCGCTCATATTACTTCGTTAAAAGAGTATTGTAGCAAGCGATTAGTTGAAGTGTACCCAGATGTACATTTTAATGGTAACAAAACAGGATTCTACAATATTTTAAACGTGTTATTACCTTTATCAGAAGAGAAAGCAGCAATGATGTTGTTTCAATTAGATATGAAAGGAATCGCTGTATCAAGAGGTAGTGCTTGTCAATCAGGTAGTCAAAAACCATCTCACGTATTGTCTCAGTTTTTATGTGCTGAGGATTTAAAGAAACCGAGTTTAAGACTTTCTTTTAGTCACGAAAATACAAAAGAAGATATTGATATTTTGATAGATGTATTAAAAACTATCTAACAGATTTATAGAAATCTACTGCTAAGGCGGTAGATTTTTTTTTGCCTTGTATTCAAGGCTAAGGCTTTTTGAGAAATAAAAATAATGTTGCTCTAAAATAACATTGCTTTACATCAACAATAAGCTTAAATTTGCGCAAACAACACACTTTTTATGAATACTAACAATAGATACGCACTACGCGGAGTTTCTGCGGAAAAAGAAGATGTTCACAATGCTATTAAGAACATTGACAAAGGGTTATTTCCTAAAGCTTTTTGTAAGATTATTCCAGACCATTTAACAGGAGATGAAGATTACTGCTTGATTATGCACGCTGATGGAGCAGGTACAAAATCGTCTTTAGCTTATATGTATTGGAAAGAAACAGGAGATATTTCTGTTTGGAAAGGAATTGCTCAAGATGCGCTTATTATGAATATCGACGATTTACTGTGCGTTGGTGCAACGGATAATATCTTGTTGTCAAGTACAATTGGTCGTAATAAAAACTTGGTTCCAGGTGAGGTTATTTCTGCTATCATCAATGGTACTGAGGATTTGATTAAAGAATTGAAAGCATTTGGTGTAACGATCCATTCAACAGGAGGGGAAACAGCAGATGTGGGAGATTTAGTTCGCACAATTATTGTTGATTCGACTGTTACTGCTCGTATGAAACGCAGTGATGTGATTGACAATGCGAATATTCAACCTGGTGACGTAATCGTAGGATTAGAGTCATTCGGACAAGCAACGTATGAAAAAGAATACAATGGTGGAATGGGAAGTAATGGACTTACTTCAGCAAGACACGATGTGTTTGATCACTCGTTAGCAGCAAAATACCCAGAGAGTTTTGACTCGTCTGTACCAGAAGAATTAGTGTATTCAGGAAAGGTGAACTTAACTGATGCAGTGGAGGGTTCTCCAATAGACGCTGGTAAGTTGGTATTGTCTCCAACAAGAACGTATGCGCCAATTATCAAAGCTATTCTGTCTAAATACAAAGCAGATAGCGTACACGGAATGGTACATTGTAGTGGAGGAGCACAAACGAAAATATTGCACTTTGTAGATAATTTACATATTGTAAAAGATAATTTATTTGCTGTGCCACCTTTGTTTAAGTTGATTCAGGAACAATCTAATACGGATTGGAGAGAAATGTATCAAGTGTTCAACTGTGGTCACAGAATGGAGCTTTATGTTAAACCAGAAGTAGCGGCAGATATCATTGCTATTTCAGAATCGTTTAATGTAAAAGCACAAATTGTAGGTCGTGTAGAGGCTTCAGAAGAAAAGAAACTAACGATTACATCAGAATACGGAACATTTAATTACTAAAAAGAATACATATAAAAATGGCAAGATTACTATCTATCGACTTCGGTAAAAAACGCACTGGAATTGCAGTTACTGATGAATTTCAAATAATAGCTTCAGGCTTAACGACGGTTGATACATCGGAATTGTTGCCATTTTTAAAAGAATATTTTGCAAAGGAGAAGGTGGAAAAGGTGATTATAGGAGAACCTAAACGCTTAAATAACGAACCATCTGAAGTAGTTCCTTTGCTAAATGAGTTTATTGGTAAGTTTGAAAAGAACTTTCCGGCAATGCCAGTAGAGCGTATTGATGAACGCTTTACTTCTAAGATGGCATTCCAAACAATGATAGACAGTGGGTTGAAGAAAAAACAGCGACAAAATAAAGCGTTGATAGACGAAATAGCTGCGACTATAATCCTTCAAGATTATATGAATAAATTCTAAATTGTCTTTTTAAAATATTTTTTGAGAGATTCCTACAATTTCTCTATAATATAGATTAATTTTGCAAAAAAATAAATCCGATATAATGTCAAGTATACAAAAATCAGAGGCTGATGTTGTTTTGGTAGGTGCAGGAATTATGAGTGCTACACTCGGTGTCCTATTGAAAGAGCTGAAACCAAACTTAACCATTGAGGTTATTGAGCGTCTCGACAGTGCAGCTGCCGAAAGTTCTGATGCAATGAATAATGCCGGAACTGGACACTCTGCGTTTTGTGAATTAAATTATACGCCTGAAAAAGCAGACGGTACAATTGATGCTACTAAGGCAATCAATATTGTTGAACAATTTGAAGTGTCTCGACAATTTTGGTCTTATTTGGTAAAGAAAAATATTCTTAAAAAGCCAAATAGTTTTATTAATACTGTGCCTCATATGAGCTTTGTATGGGGAGAGAATAACGTTAACTTCTTGAGAAAACGTTATGCAGAGCTTCAAAAATACCCGTTATTCCACGGAATGGAGTTTTCTGAAGATCCAAAACAAATTAAAGAGTGGGCGCCATTATTAATGGACAACCGTAAAACGGATGATGTTTATGCTGCTACGCATATGCCATTAGGAACGGATGTTAACTTTGGAGACTTAACTCGTCAGTTATTTGATCACTTAAAAAGCGAGAATGGTGTAAATATGAGTTTTAACACTCAAGTTACAGATATTAAACGCAAAGGTGATGTTTGGACAGTTTCTTCTACAGATCGCAAAACAGGAGCTAAGAAAGTAGTTAACTCTAAGTTTGTATTTGTAGGTGCTGGTGGTGGAGCTATTTTGTTATTACAAAAGGCTGATATTCCAGAGAGTAAAGGTTATGGTGGTTTCCCTGTAGGAGGTGAGTGGCTTGTATGTCGTAATCCTGAAGTAGTGAAAAAACATATGGCTAAAGTGTATGGTAAAGCATCTGTTGGAGCACCTCCAATGTCTGTACCTCACTTAGATACTCGTTTTATCGACGGAAAACATTCATTGTTATTCGGTCCTTATGCTGGTTTCTCTACTAAGTTCTTAAAACAAGGTTCAAATGCTGATTTATTCAAATCATTAGAAATGAATAATATTGGACCAATGCTTGGTGTAGGAATGCGTAATATGGATTTGACTAAATACTTGATCGGACAAGTATTACAGTCTGAGAAATCTCGTTACGAAGCGTTAAGAGCGTACTATCCAGATGCTAAAGATGAAGATTGGTCATTAGAGAAAGCTGGACAACGTGTTCAGGTTATCAAAAAAGACAAAGACGGTAAAGGTATTTTACAGTTTGGTACAGAGGTAGTAAACTCTGCTGATGGGTCAATTGCTGCGTTATTAGGAGCTTCTCCTGGTGCATCTACAGCTACACCTATTATGTTGAAATTACTTTCTCAATGTTTCAAACAAGAGTTTCAATCAACTGAATGGCAAGCTAAATTCAAAGAAATGATTCCTTCTTTTGGATTAAAATTGAATGAGCACCCAGAATTGGTAGCTGAAATTAGAGAGAATTGTTCTTCTGTATTGAAGGTATTCCCTCATAATAAATAAGAATATTCTTACTTTATATAACAAGCACTCCTTGAAAAAGGGGTGCTTTTTTTGTTTGTAGTTTTTAAAATAGTAAGAGTTTTAATTAGAGGTTATATGTTAAATATAATTGCACCGTATAGGCTGTAATCACTACCTTTTGATAGTAATTCTTACTATCCTAAAAATACTAATATGTTTAAATGATATGAGTGATTTATATTGTTTTTTGAAAAAATAGTGATATATCATATTTTTATTTATGTAAATAATAGTAAATTCGCACTTTGTCACTTTAGCTTTTGTCTTTGGTATTTAATTAAGGCTTTTCACAGTATGAATTTAAGAGTGTTTATTAAGAAATCAGTACTACTGTTTGCAGTATTATTCTTGTTGGTATTATATAGTTGTCAAAAGAGGAATGCAGCAAAATTGCATTCAGATAGCATAGCTATAAGTACATTTATAAATAAATACGATTATTATAGAAAAGATAGCTTACAAGTCAAACAACTTGGTGATATAGAAGCAAAAGTTTTAGGTTTATCCAATACTAAGGAAAACAGGGAAATAATACATCGTTTTATATCAAAAACAAAAGCAGATAAAGTTTTCTCACATCATCTTTTGAAGTACGCAGAACAAGCGGAAGACTCTACAGATATGGCTCGTGCTTATATGTCATTAGGTAAGTTTTTCGAAAATAGATTTAAGATTGATAGTTCTTATTATTTCTTCACACAAGCAGAGCAGTTATTTTTAAAAACGCAAGATTCATTAGATTTAGAAGAGGTTTATATCCATAAAGCCGAACTGTTAACAGGAAATTCAATTTATGGTGAGGCTGAAAATCAAATGACTAAATCTATTGGTTATGGATTAAGCAATCGCGATTCTAAACGTCTATTTCAACAATACTGTATAATGGGAGAAATACTTGTTGGATTAGGACAAAATGATGAGGCGATTGATTTATATAATCAAGCATATGAGATGCTGGATACTAAGGAATTAAGAAATCTAACAACAGATTATTATAGGAGATTAAATCGTGCGAATATCCATAATAATGTATCTCGTATTTTAATAAAACAAGAACGATATGAGTTAGCTATCACCTCTTTACAAGACGCAATAGATAAACAGATAGATTTTGATCATCCAATAGATAAACAGGTTTATTCAGCTTTAGCACTTAATTTAGCAATTGCTCAAATGAAAAGTGGTGAGTTATCTAAAGTAAGTAGTTTAGCTAATATATCTATGGATATTTCAACAAAGTTCGGAAATTTAGTCTTAGAAAACTTAGCAAAATTATGCTTAGCAGAATATAATTATTTGAGTAATAAACCTAAGACTGCACATAGTATAATAAAAGAGGTTTTAGACTATGCTGAAAAGGAAGATGACTTTCAAACAAATTTGAACGCTGTAGAGTTATTACTGAAGTATGAAGAAGACAAAGCATCTGAAAATTTCAATACTTATTTGTCATTGCAAAGACGTGCAGTGGATGAGAACAATCTTACAAGAAATAAGTTTTCAAGAATTAAGTATGAAGCAACTACTTTAGAAAAATCAAATATTGCCTTAAAACAAGAAAAGAACACAATTGTAGTAGTTAGTGGAATATTATTTTTATTGTCTTTATTAATTTTATTAGTTGTTTTCTATTTACAGAGGAAAAGAAAATTAATGATTGTAAGAATGTTACAAGGGGATACTGAGAGGTACTATAATTCAATTATTAAGAGTCATAATGAGATGTCTGAGGCTCAAGAAAGTGAGCGAAATGAAATAGCAAAAGAACTGCACGACGGTGTATTAAATAAGCTTTTTATAACGCGTTTTTCATTGATGCAGTTAGAAGAAGAGAATTTTAGTCAACAGAAAAATTTACTTGTTAATGAACTTAAAGATGTTGAAAACTATTTAAGAGGTGTATCACACGCTTTAGCCAACGAAAATAGTATGCTAATTGAACAGTTTGTTCCGTTATTAAGAGAATTAGTTGAACTACAGAATAGAAACTTGGCAATAAAGTTTAGATATCATATTGATGAAAAATTAGATATTGATAATTTATCACATCATTGTAAGATTAATATATATAGAATTTTACAAGAGGTATTACAGAATGTTCAAAAACACTCTGAAGCAACAAAGTGTTACGTAACTATAAAACAAAAAACAGAGGATACGTTTGAAATTGAAGTTAATGATAATGGAAAAGGGTTTGATCAGCGTGGGGTTAAATACGGACAAGGACTTCTCAATATAAAAGAACGCACAGAACTTATAGGTGGACAGTTTGAAATTAAAAGCAGTGTTGGAGTTGGTACTATTGTTCTATTAGTGTTTAAAAAGTAATAGAACATTTGAAGTATATACTATAGGTTTATTTGTTAATATAAATACAAAATATCGAATTATTGTCAATTATAGCAGAAAGTATTATTTATTTTTTTATAAATAGTGTAATTATTATTGTTATTATAACATAAATAGTTTTGTAATGAGTACTTTTGGAAATGAAATGTCAATTTTAAGTTTATAGTACTGAATTATAGGCTTATATATTTGAATTTTCGTGAGGTTATATTCGTTTTGTTAGTTGATTTAGAACTCGATGGAAAAGTTTAGAGATAATATAAAGGTAACATTTGGCTATATTGGCTTTATCACACTGGTTGGTGTTATGAGTATGGCTTGCCATCGGGAAAATGACACGAGTTATTCTCAAGTTGATATTCTAAGACAGCATATAGATAAGTATGATAGAATTACCGCAAATGAAAAAGAAAAGGCAGAAATAGATTCTATAGGGCAGTTAGTAAAAAAGTTGCCAAATTCAGAGGAAACAAGAGAATTGATGGCTTATTACATTAGAAAAACTTATGCCGATATGTCTTATATTGATTTATTATCGGAATTAGCTACTAAAGACAATGATCAACGTTTTGAGGCAAGGAGTTACTATTTAAAAGGAGTTAACTATGAGAGCAGATTTGTTTTTGATACGGCGTATTATTACTACACAAAAGCAGAATATATTTATACCGCTATTAATGACACTGTACTATTAAGAGATGTTTATCGCTCTAAAGGTGTTGTTTTATTAAATAATCGCATTTTTACAGAGGCTCAGTCAAATGTTTTAAAGCTTATACGTTTAAATAAATATCAAGATGATATAAAGGTTGACTATATGTCAAAATTAATTCTTGGTAGTATTTTGGCAGGACTTGGAGAAACTGATGAAGCAATTGTTTCTTTATTTGAAGCTCTTGATTATTTATACGATCCTCGAATTGATAAAATTTACAATGAGAATGTAAAACGATTAAACTTTGTCACTGTTTACAAAAATATAGTTGAAGCTTATCTTAAAAAAGAGGACTATGAGGTAGTTCGTCAACTTGTAGATGAGACTATAGATAAGTACTTAGGACGTGAGGGGGCTTATGACGATATATTAACTGCACAATTAATTACTTTAAAAGCAACAGCAAATATTGCAGAAAAAAAAGTAAATGGAGTTGAAAGTGAACTGAAGAAAGCTATTGCTTTTAATATAAAGCATTCAAATCCTAAAGATGAAAATATTGCTAAGATCGCTTTAGGTGAATTACTGTTTTTAAAAGGGGATTCAGAACAAGCTGTATCTGTTTTGAATGAGGTTAGAGCTTATACCATAAAATTCAATGATCTTGCGTTAGAAAAGGAAGTTTTATCTAAACTGCTGAAATTTGATAAAGTTCACCATCAAGAATATTTTATACGATATGAGGAATTAGGTGATTTATTGACTGATGAAAATAGGATGATCAAAAATACCTTTGCTCGTATCAGTTATGAGGCAGATTTCTTAATTAAGGCAAATAAAAAACTACAAAGCCAGAAAGATGTAATAACTCAAGTGGGGAGTACAATGTTAGGTTTAGCTGTACTTATCTTTTTTATTATTTTGTTTAGACAGAAATCGCGTGAAGTAAAAATGGTTAAGTTATTTCAACAGGACACTGAAAAATACTATAGCTCTATTTTAACGATTCACGACAAAATGGGACAGGCGCGTTCTCAAGAGAGAAAAGAGGTCGCTAAAGAACTACACGATGGTGTACTAAATAAGCTTTTTGTAACTCGTTTTTCATTAATGCAGATAACAGAAAATACACTTGAAAAGCAAAGAAATTTACTGATAAATGAAGTAAAAGAAGTTGAAGAGTATATTAGAGGTGTATCGCATTCGCTTGGTAATGAAGAAAGCTTTAAGATTAGTTTTTATAATCAGCTGTTAGAAGACTTAGTGCAGATACAAAATCGAAATGAACAAACAGAGTTTACGTTAGTTATTGCGCCTGAATTAGATTTACAAAACCTTTGTCACCGAATTAAGATTCACCTATATAGAATAATACAAGAGGCTTTACAAAACGTTCATAAATATGCAAAGGCAACCAATTGTATTGTTATTTTTAGAAAACTTAATGAGGGGGGGATAGAATTGTTAATTAAAGATAATGGAGTAGGGTTTGAAGTAAAGAAAGTTAAACGGGGTTTAGGACTAAATAATATACAAGATCGATGTGATTTGGTGAATGCGTTTTTCCATATTCAAAGTGCTAAAGGTAAAGGTACAACACTTCGAATAGTAATAGGTTAAATATATTTTTTGTTTTATATCGGGTGTTTTTCGTGTGTTTAATGTAATTTATTTTAAAATAAACTAATAAAATCTCTTCATTAAAAAGCTTTTTTTGTATTTTAGAGAAACTAAAAATCAAAAAAGCATTATTATGAAAGACAATCAATCAGGAAAACAAGAAGATTTGAAGAAAAAAGCGAATGATGTAATTGATTCAGCTAAAGATAAAGCGGAGGGGTTTATTGAAAACTTATGGGATAAAGCGAAGGACGTTGCGGAAGATGTTGTAGATAGTCTTAAAGATTTGGGAGAAGCTGCTAAGGAAGAGGTCGGAAAAGTCGAACATTCTGTTAAAGATGCTTATGAAGGTGCTAAAGATAAAGCTAATGAGGTAATTGATAAGGCAAAAGCTTCTGTAGAGGAAAGTAAAGAGAAGACAGAGAATGGGCTTGGAGATATGAAGTCTGATGCAGGACAAATTGTAGACAATATTAAAGGTACTGTAGAAGAAGGTAAGGATAGAGCAAAAGAAGCTTTTGAAGATGTAAAAGAAGCTGCTAAACAAGCAGGAGATAAGTTAAAAGAAGGTCTTAACGACGCAGAAAATAAATTGAAGTAGGAATTTGCTTACTCATACTACGTGTTTTTTTATAGCCAAGGGTAACCTTGGCTTTTTTGTGTTTAAATAGTTGCTGTTTAGTATGTTAAGTAATTAAGTATTCGTGTAATTTGTCATTATTTAGTTTTGTAGTGTAACTGTAAATATATACTTTAAAGAACACTATTATAACGCAATAATCTGTTCGTCAAGTAACGCTCCATTGGGGTCTGTAAGGCGAATGATAATAGCTGTATAGCTTGATTTTATTTGCGCTTTGTTGGCTTGTCTAAAGTTATATCCGTAAACCATAGCAGATTCTTTACCGGCTTGTTTTGTGATGTGAATTTGATGGGTTAGTATAAGCGTATCGTTGTCAATGCTCTTTTCTTTAGTTAGTGACATCTTACTTACTGATAACCCAGATGATGGATACCATCCTTGTACAGTATAGTTCAATTGGTTTTCTTTAATGCGTATCGCTGCTATTTTGTTGTGGTTTATATCTTGTCGATAAGAAACTAAACGTGTCGTAAAGCGCTCTTTACCTGTTATTTCGTCTATTCCAATCACTTCTCTTTTCGGTTCATACAACGTAGGTGTGTAGCTAATACGCTCGTGCGAACTAACAATTTTGTTGTTTTGACATCCTAAAAAAGAGAATAGGCTAAGTAATACAAGGTGTTTTTTCATCTAAAAAAAATATAAGGCTAAAAATACACTTTATTTTTAACAAAATAAGCTGATTAACAATATGTTGTAAAGACATCTTACAGCGTGTAGATTAAAGGTTTTATAGGAAATAGTACAGTTTTCGAATTATTTATTGTTAAATTGACAATTATCATTTCCTAAACCCCGTAAAACTCCGTAATTTAACTCTTCGTAATAAAGACTAAAATCTACGCCCATGATAATGATTTATTTTCACGGATACGGGTCTGACCGTACTTCTCGTAAATTCCAAGACTTCAAAAAGTTGTTTAAAAGCTCGTCAAGCTATTGTGTTGAATGGACACCTGAGTCCGACTTTAATGGTATTCTAAATATCGTTGAAGCAAGTATAGCTGAAGAGGAGCAAGTAATTCTTATGGGAGACTCATCCGGTGCTAATTTTGCCTATCAGTTGAGAGAACGTAGAAAGAAGAAAGGATTAGCGTCTGTACTTGTTATGGTTAGTCCGCTTTTAGATTACGGTATGCGCATAGGGTCAAACTTAGAGTTTCCAGACAATTTAAAGAATAGTTTGATTACTATAGACGATCCTAAAGATGCGTTTATTTTGATTGGAAAACAAGATGAAGTAATTGATTACAAAGGTTTCCAAGAAAAAGGGTCTTACAATAGTGAGATATTATTTGTTGAAGATTCTCACCGTTTACCTAAATTCCGCGATTATTTAGGGTACATTAATTGTTATGTACAAAACAAATTAAGATTCGATTATTTTTAATAATATAAAACGAGGTAGTGATACCTCGTTTTTTTATGTCTACTTTTAAGGGGTTAGGCAATCAACTGATAGGTGGGCAACGGAATTTATTAAGTATTATAGTGGCTTTGTTTCTTTGTGTTACCTTATTTATGTGATTGTATTTTAGCTTGTTACTTAAAGTATTGTGCGTGTAAATAAATTGTTTTGCTGACACATAACTATCTCTGTTGATTGTGTTTTTGATGGGTTCCCTTGTATTATTCTTGTTTAGTTACTTTTTTAATATTCTGCTATTAAAACAAGATTTATAAGTGTTTTTCACGTAGAAAAATGCCAAGACAGACACGCTATCTGTGAAAAATGTAGTAAACTTGTAGTAAATACACAGGTTATGGCAGGTAATACATTTGGTAATCGTTTTCGAGTAACAACATTTGGCGAGTCGCACGGTGATGCGATTGGCGGTATCATTGACGGTTGTCCGGCTGGAATAGCATTGGATTTACAGGAAATTCAAGCGGAGTTGGATAGACGTAAACCAGGGCAGTCGAAGATAGTAACGCAACGTAAAGAGGCTGATGAAGTACGCTTTATGTCGGGTATTTTTGAGGGTAAAACAACGGGTACGCCAATTGGTTTTATCATTGAAAACACAAATCCAAAGTCTAAAGATTACGACCATATTAAGGATGTTTACCGCCCAAGCCACGCTGATTATGTGTACGACCAAAAGTACGGGCATAGAGATTACCGCGGAGGAGGGCGTAGTTCTGCTCGTGAAACTGCTTGTAGGGTAGTAGCTGGAGCTATTGCTAAGCAGGTGTTGTCTTCTGTTAAGATTACAGCCTATGTGGCGTCTGTAGGTGATATTTCAATTGATAAACCGTATCAAGAACTCGACTTTTCTACAATCGAACAAAACCCAGTGCGTTGTGCGGATCCTGCTATTGCAATTCAAATGGAGGAGTTAATCAAAGCGGTAAAGAAAGATGGAGACTCTATAGGGGGAACTATCTTCTGCGTGGTTCAAAACGTTCCTGTTGGTTTAGGCGAACCTGTCTTTGACCGTTTAGATGCGGAGTTGGCAAAGGCAATGTTGGGGATTAACGCTGTTAAGGGTGTTGAGTTCGGACGTGGGTTTGCTGGTACTACGATGCGTGGAAGTGAGCATAATGACGTTATCTTACCTGATGGAAAAACGGCTACGAATAACGCAGGCGGAATAGTAGGTGGTATCAGTAATGGTATGGATATCTATTTTCGTGTGGCGTTTAAACCTACGGCTACTTTGATGAAGGATCAGCAGTCTATCAATAGTGCAAATGAAGTAGTTACAGTACAAGGGAAAGGTCGCCACGATGCTTGTGTGTTACCAAGGGCAGTGCCTATTGTTGAGGCAATGACCGCAATTACTTTAGCGGATATGTTTATCGAACAATACGGTTATAAGAAACAAAAATAGGGGATTAAACTGACCTCTATAGCTTCACTATTTTATTGTTGTTGTCAAGTAATGAATAGTTATTCTCCTTAGTTTATAAGGGTAGAGTAGGTATAGAAGGGGTGTGTAGTATAGTTACGGATATAATGGCTTTAGATGTATGTGACAACGTAAACCTTGTATCAACGAGGGATACGCTGCTTACGGGTATTGTCGTTTCCTTACTTAAATAAAACCTTCTAATAAGTGTTACAATACATTGTTGTCATCAACTTATCCTTGTAGTTTAGTTGTGATGAAGTAGACTTGTTTGACAAAACGATAAAGCATTATAAAGTAAACGTAATCGTTTTAAAATCAGACGAGAATCAATAGATGTCCTTTTGCTTGACTACCTAAAACGTCAATGTGATAACAGTACCATTCTTTAGAGACGACTGTATATCAAAGCCTATACTATGTTGGTCAAAGATAATTGTAGCAAGTGATAACCCAATACCACTTCCTTTGATATTCCCTACATTCTTACCGCGATAAAATGTTTGTTTGATAAAGGTTAAATCGTCAGAGGCAATACCCTTGCCGTGGTCTGTAACCACAACGTTCAGGCGACCATTGACAGACTTTAATACAATCTCAACCGGATTGTTATTAGAGTATTTAATGGCATTTTCAATGATGTTGTACAATGCCAGGTGAATCAACGTTTCATTCCCTTTGAACTCTAACAACGAGAAGTCGTTTACTTGTATATCAATGTGCAGTTGTGTTTTAAACTCCGTTAGCTTATTGTGCAATGCCTCGTTAATATCCCATATCAATTCGTCTATACGCACAAGCTGTGACTGGTGTTCTGCATTTTTTAACCCCGATAATAGCAGCAAGTTAGATAAGATACTTTCAATCTTATAAACATTGTCTAATGCTTCTTGGGTTACTTGTTTATATTCTTCAGGAGAGCGTTCTTTTTGTGCAAACACCTCTAAGCTTCCGCTAATTGCCGTAAGCGGAGTTTTAAATTCGTGAGACACATAGTTGATGAAGTTCTTTTGTACAAGGAAACTTTCAGACAATCGAGCCAATAGCTTGTTGTACGTTGTGATAAGCTCTTCTAACTCATCGTCTGTTTTAGGCACAGCAATTCCTTGCTCTAAGTTTGAGTAGTTTACTTCGTTTACCTGTTGTACTATATTCTTAATCGGCTTGTACGCCACATTTGAGATATAGCGACTTAATAGGTAAATAGCCAATAATCCCAATAGCAAAACAATACCCAATATCAGTAGTAAACTCTTGATTTGAGAGGCATATTCAGTACCGGGTTCTTTTGTAAAGACCACAAAATCACCTTGATTATCAGGGTAAAACATTCCGTAGTAAAAAGAGTTGTCCTTTTTAAAATAGAAGGTTTCATTCTTGCGTATTAACGACAGAATCTTATCTGTAATATTTGGGTCGTCAATTAGTTGACCAAACTCCACTGTGTTATTAGCATTGATAACAGCCACGTTCTTACTTAGGATAGTAGTCCTAAATTGGTCGCGAATAACTGAATGCTCATTTTGAGGCAACTCGTCTTGTTCTAAATAGTAGATAGCCGAAAGTAGGGTTGTATTCTCAAGCTCACTAAAGATATTGTCTTGTGCTCGTTTGTAGTAAGCCAAAAATATCAGGAGAGAAGCCAAACAGAATACAATACCAAAGGTAATCGTACTATAAAGCGTCAAGCGGTTGCGTAAATTCATAATTATTCTTGTAACATATAACCCGTTCCTTTGATCGTGTGAATCATTTTGCCTTGTGATTCATCCAGTTTATTTCTCAAATAAGAGATATACACATCTACAACATTTGTATTGGTGTCAAACTGAATACCCCACACGCGTTCCAGAATTTGCATTCTCGACACGACCTTGTCTTTGTTTTCCAACAAGAACAACAGCAATTTGTATTCACGAGGAGACAAGTCTATTTGTTTATCTCCTTGCATTACAAGGTGTTTTTCGGGGTCAAGCTTTAAATCGCGGCATACATAAACGTGTTCCCTTTTTTCGTAGTTAAACTTCGTACGTCTTGTCAGTGCATTAATACGAGAAATCAACTCGCTAAAGTGAAACGGTTTAGTCAAGTAATCATCAGCACCACCGTCTAAAGCAGAGATTTTGTCTGAGGTTTCACTCAAAGCGCTCAACATTAGAATAGGCGTGTAGTTCTTCTTAAAACGAATCATTTTAGTCAACTGAATACCATCAATGCCCGGCAGCATAATGTCCATCAAGATTAAGTCCCACTCTCCATTTAAGATAAGCTCTCTTGCGTGCTCACCCGTTTGTGCGAGTTCAACTCTCATTCCGTTTTCCTCTAAACCCTTTACGATGAAATCGCTAATGCGTGTGTCATCCTCAACTAATAGTATATTCACAATTAAAGTCTTTCCATATTTGATTTCATAAAATCAGTTACCAAATAAGCAATCAGTTTACCTACTAAGTGACTGTTTTGTTCAAAGTCTAACGACGGCGCTCCTTCACAAATGTGTAGGTAGCTTGCATTGCGCGACTTTCCAAAGAAGTGGATGAATTGACGTAATCGCTCTGCCGAGAAACCTGTTGGTGTAATGGCACTACTTGCAATCATTGGCACCGCGTCTAAATCAATCTCAATTCCATAGTAATTATAGTCTATGTGCTTTTGAGCTGTAATTAACTCAGTGTCAAAAGACTTTTCTTTTCTAATGCGTATTTGCTCATACGTATTGTACTTCACACGGTCTGCATTCGCCTTTATATCAGCAAATATAGTCTTTGAAGTATAGTTTTCGTGTAGTCCAAAAATGAAGTAATTCTTCAAGAACCCTTCTTCAAAGGCATAAGAAAACCCATTACCACTATGGCGACCTTCTAAAGGACGGAAATCAGAATGCGCGTCAAAGTTAATGACATTGATGTGCTTCCCTTTTGCCAAAGCAACTCCTTTGATATTACCATAAGCGTTGTTGTGTCCTCCGCCAATAATAATCGGAATTTTACCAGCATTAACTATTTTGGTAATTGTATGAGAAACCTCTTTGTCAATACAAGAAACCAATTCACACAAGCGTTTTCTGTCCTCTTTACTTGTTGTGTCTAAGTTTCTCGCCTCAGCCATTTCTTGTTCAAAGTCTAAATGACCAACAATTGTAGTCCAACTTCCCTTACAAAAGCGGTTGTGTTGAATATTGAGGAAACTGTTTAAAAACGATTGCCAAGCCGTAGCGGTTCCAGGGCGACCCAGGTTTGCTTTAACCCCAATGTCTTCCGGAATACCAATAATAGCGTATTTTGCATCTATCGTTGCTAATTCGTCTTCCCAATTAGCATCTGATTCTAAGGTATGTATTCTCTCGCCAAACTTAATTTCGCCACTTCTAAACTTTGTAAGGGCAATTAAATCAGCTTTCTTGAATAATTTTATCTTTTGACTATTCATAGTTCAATTTTTTGTGGTGTGTAAAAAAGAGGAGTTCCTCTGTCTTATTGCAACTTTCCGTTTAAGATAACCTGCTCAATGTTGTTACTACCAAATGCGTATGGCAATTCGTAAAAAGAGTGCAATGGCTTCGTGATAATCAAACTTGCCTTTTTCCCTTTTGTGATACTACCATAATCTTGTCCAACGCCCATAGCATAAGCCCCGTTTATTGTAGCGGCATTAATAGCCTCTTCTGGAGTCATTTTCATCTTAATACAAGCCGTAGATACTACAAAGTTCATATTACCTGAAGGTGTAGTTCCTGGGTTTGAGTCAGATGCTAAGGCAATTGGCAATCCAGCGTCAATCATTTTACGTGCGGGTGTGTACGGAATCGAAATAAAGAACGAACACGTAGGTAGGGCTACAGGCATTGTTTTACTCCCTTTTAAGATAGCAATATCTTCATCGGTTACTATTTCCAAGTGGTCAACTGATAAAGCACCATTCTTCACACACATTTCAATTCCGCCAATAGCTGTAAATTGGTTAACGTGTACTTTCGCAATCATTCCGTGTTTTTGTCCCGCTTGAATAATGCGTTCTGTTTCTTCACAAGAGAAGTATCCTGTTTCTAAGAAAGCATCTACATATTCCGCCAACCCTTCTTTTGCGATAGCCGGAATCATCTCATCAACCAGTAAATCGATGTATCCTTTGTGATTGTCCTTATACGCTGTTGGGAATGCGTGAGCCCCTAAAAATGTAGCTTTTATTTCAATAGGGTAGTTGTCTTTCAACTTCTTGATTACCCTAAGCATCTTTAGTTCCGCCTCTAATGTAAGTCCGTAACCAGACTTTATTTCAACCGCACCTGTACCTTGTTGGATAACCTCCTCTAAGCGTTTGCGCGATTGTTCGTATAATTCTTCTTCTGAAAGTTCTTGTAATTTCTTAGCTGAGTTTAAAATTCCCCCTCCGCGATTGAATATTTCCTCGTAACTCAATCCGTTGATTCGATCTACAAACTCCAACTCTCTGTTGCCAGCATATACTAAATGAGTGTGGCTATCTACCCAAGTTGGTAAAACAGTTTTCCCCGTAACATCAATTACCTCGTCAAAATCAGCAGTCGGACAATCGCTCATCGGACCAAAGTCTTTAATGATGTCGTTTTCAATTAAAAGGAAAGCGTTTTCAAGCACAGGCAGTGTTTTCATTTCTCGTCCTTCTAATTTGTCGATATGTTGATTTCTAACTTGTAGAATTTCCTTGATGTTTTTCAGTAGTATAGTCATTGTTTTTTGTTTTGTTATTAGTCCTCAATATACTGTTTAATTGGAAAAACCAGTATATTTATTCAAAATTAAGAAATGTGAGGCGAGTTAAATATAATAAAATAAGAAAACTTCAGGGCAATTATTTAGAATATTCAGGTGATTTTCCGGATGTTCCTATTTCAATGCAGTTATTTGTCTATGATGAAAACAAATTTGAGGAGTACAACGATTTGAGTTTAAAGGAAATAGAGGATATTCTGAATGCGGCAAGTCCAAATGCTATCAAATGGTTTAATTTACACGGATTACACGATATTGAGTTGCTTCAAGAGATAGGGCGTTTCTTTAATATCGAATCTTATATTATGGCGGAGATACTGAACTTTTCAAGACGTACGCGTGTTGAGGAGTTGGATGATGTTATGTTTTTTAGTGTCAAGGCAATATTACCGTTTAAAGAAACGGATGTTACTATAGACGTAGAACAAGTTAGCTTTATCTTGAAAAACGAAATATTACTGTCGTTTCAAGAAAAGAAAGGCGATTTTTTCAATGTAATTAGAGAGCGTATTCGCACGAAGACAGGTTTAGTGCGCAAGCGTGATTCGAGTTATTTGTTGTACGCTTTAATGGAGTCGTTGATGGACAGCTTCCTGACGGTGTTAGATGTAGTTGAAGATGGGGTAGAGACGGTGTTAATAGATGCGAAGACGCAGTATCAAAGACGTACGTTGGTCAATATTGAAGGATATACGCAGGAGTTACAAGACATTAAACGAGCTATTATTCCACTGAGAGAGGTGTTGTACAGTCTTAAAACCCAACACGACAAAGGGAATACGGATTGTATTATCAGCAAGTCGAGTATGGTGTTTTTTGAGCGTTTACAGTTTAAATCGGTGGAGTTGCTTGACCAGATAGAGTATAACCTCAACAAATTAGACAGTGCTACAAACTTCTTCTTTTCAGCACAAAGCAACCGTATGAATGAGATTATGAAGGTATTGACAATAGTATCTGTCATCTTTATTCCCTTGACATTTATCGTTGGGGTGTACGGAATGAACTTTGAGAATATGCCAGAATTGAAGTTTGAAAATGGGTATTATTGGACTTTAGGAGGAATGTTTGCCTTGGTTATCGTAATGATATTGTATTTCAAATGGCGTAAATGGTTTTGATTAGAATAGCTGTTTCAAAGGAGTAGAAAAAAATAAAGCTCTATCAACAACAATAGAGCTTTAATTAGGAAACAACATATAACGTTATAGAAACGAGTTCTATATAGTTCGAATTTAGTGTTGATTTATAAATATTGGATAAGATAGCTTAACGCAATATATCAACATATAAATCAGGATGAATATTATAGTGCTTCATAACAACAAGAATGTTTGTTTAAGCAGGAAATATTTTAGGTAATTAATGAGTCTATAGCTATTAAATTGAAGAAGATGTTTTAAAAGTAATTCTACATATTGCGAATCAATATTTACTTGTAATATTTCTTACTTAAAATTAATCTAAAGTATTGTACTTATTATTACTCTACTGATTTATTCTTGTACAAAAATAGATAAAATAGGTACTGCAAAGACTTAAAAAGTAGCTAAAACTTTGTGTATTATTGCTTTTTGCGAATAAATTATTGGGATTGTTAATCTTTGTTTTTTAAACCTCGAATTTTTACTAAAACAATTATTTTTAAAGAGAAATAAGGATAAAAATTAATGGCGTTTGACGCAATATGTCCTTGCTTTTTGACAGATTGTTATTATTTGGTCGAATTTGGTGTAAATAAATTAACATTTGAAAGAATATCAAGTAGAATAAAAGTGAGTAAAAACAAATGTTAGTTATAAAGAGAAAAGAAAAATTTGTTGCATTTTATAACGGGATAAGTAAGGAAAGCAAAACTTAATTAGGTAGTTTGTTTTTTGTGTAATCTATGTTAAGTGTATAAAACGCATTTCTTTTTATGCCTTTGGACAACATTAATCAGAAAGATATGAAGGTTAAAGGTATGTTGTCTATTTAAATGTTTTGGTTTAGATATTGGTATTTCTATGTAAAGACATTTATTATAAGGGGATGACGTAGCATTGGTAAACGAATAAAATAGTAAAAGCACAGTTTAAACGAACTGTGCTTTTTTGTTGTTTTATATTAATTTAGAGGAGTAATTTATTTACCGAAAATAATTGTACTTGGGTGATATAGTTTGTTGTTGTGCAAATTTTTACTATCATCTTCAGCAGTATAGTAAAAGAGTAATTCTGCAATTACAATTGTAAAGTGTTCTTTTTTAGGTATTTCAAAATAACACTGAAATTCTTCTGTTGCTGTCTTTGACGATGAGAACTCAAATATATGATTTGGTAAAACTGTCTGTTTTTCTCCCTTTAACTCATCAGTGTATAGACTAAATTTTAAACAAGCCGTTGTAGCTATATAGGGAAACATTACAAACTTGCTCGGCTCAAAAGGAGGAATAGTAATATGTAGTTTATTGTCTTCTGATAATTCCGTTTTAATTTTTGCATAAAATGTTTTTTCAAAGGGTTGTGTAGTATTAAACTCAAACCCCTTTATGCCTTCCATTGAACTGTTAAGTAGATTGCGTTGTCCTTTATCGAGTTCTTTGTTACTTTTCAGCGCATTGTACAGTGCTCCAGTAAATCGTCTGTATAAGTATTTATCGTGTTTGTTGTCTAATATCTTTTCAATATTAGCACGAATCAATTTTCCGTCTGAACTTGCAATTTTAAACTCGTTAAAATTTTCAAGAGACTGTTTGTTCATCTTTCTTTTCTTTCCTTTTGATTGTATGAATTGTTTACCTCCAATTTCTCTTGCGATAACAGTACCAACTAATCCGTGAAGTTTTCCTTTGTTGTCAAGTCTTGCCATAAGGTAGTGTAGTTATAAATTATTTGATTTTTTATGTTTTAAAAAGCTGTAATTAATACAGTTGAGGTCGATTAGCATTGCTGATTGTCCTTGTTAAAACAGCAATAAGTATAGCATATTCTTGTGTGTACCCTTGTTGTTAATGCAATTAATTTAAAGGCTTTTCTGTAAGTGGTTTTCTTTGATTTTTGATATATTTATTTTTTATAAATGACTGATTATTTGTTAGTTATATCAATAATTATACCATAGTGTATGTATATCTTATATATTGTTTATGTATATTCAATGTATCTTTTTACATAGATTTTATACATTGGGTATACAAGGACTATACATAGAGTATACATACACTCTGTATAAAACCCAATAAAAAACACCATATCGTAAGGAAATGATAAGGTGTTTTGAGACTTGGTTTGCTGCTAATAGGGAGAAAGTTTATTCCGATTTTTATTTTTTAGAGTTTATTTTCTGGCAATGAGACTGTTGGTCAATGCAGTTCATTCCATCTTGATGTGGGTAGCACAGTTTTGAATTATTGGCTACGATGCAGTGATTCGTACCAATGATGAGGTAGGGAGTAGTGATATCGCGAACCATTACTTTGTGTAAAAGGGTTGTAATACTGTGTGTGGCTGTATTTGTTTGAAGGTAATAGTTGTCTTTTATGTAGTTTATCGCTGTCGATTGCACTTGAATTGTATAGGGTACTATCGCTTGGTAATATTGTGTTAGCTCTTTGAGAAAGTCTTTTTCACCTGATAGATACGTATATGTCTGACTACCTTCTTTGTCAAGGTGAATTTTAGCGATGTTCTTTTGATCTAATGTTCGCGTGCGATAGGTAGGGAGATTCGCCTCTTGTTGTGCAAAGCAAGAAGTGGAAAATAACAAGCTGATTAGCAGTGTTTTCATCGTGATTTTTAGGTTTATATACTACAATAATTATACCTAAAATACTGCTGATTCAGTAGGTGTGTAAGCCTACTTTTTTCTCAATACAAACATTTTTTCTGTTTGTGATTCAATGTGGTATCCGAATTTGTTGGCAATGTATGTAATTGTTTGTGGGGAGTAGATAAACACGTGGGTTTGGTCTTTGCGGTAATACCACTTGTCAAAGGGTTGTTGTCCGGTGTATTGGTGAGTCATAACTACTAATAATCCACCCGAATGCAATAAATCGGTTAGTTTTACAATTTCTTCAAAAGGGTTGTAAAAGTGTTCAAATACTTCACAACTAAAGATGTAGTCATAGCGATGGTTGAGGTAATCCGTATCCGGATAAAAATAGGGGTCGTATAGTTTTACTTGGTATCCTTTGTCAACCAATTGCTTGGTGATAACCGGACCTTTACCACAGCCAAAGTCGAGTCCCAACATTGTTGCTGAGCACTGTTCTAAGATGGTATTGGTAATCGGTGAAGTGAATTTTTGGTATCCAATATCGTTTACATCATTGTTGTGACACTCGTAGTGTTGTTTCTCTTTCTCTTGGTTAAAATAGAGTGTTTCGTCTTTTACATACGCCTTACAAGTAGGACATTGAAAGTATTCAGGATCGATTTTATCAACAAGCGGTGTGTGACACAAGGTGCAATTCATATCGGTGTTTTTGGAAGGGTAAAGTTAAGGAATATAGTGGGGATTTAGTGAGGATAGGAGGTTTTTGATTCAGGAGATGTTTTTTGTTTATTTGGTTGTTATAGTTTTTTATATTTCTTGTATCTTGTTAAATATTAGTGTGTTGTTTTTTAATTTATAAAACAATTAACCCTTTAGGTAAATAAAAATTAATACATTTGCAGTGGAGATATCCTATAAAACTAAAAAGCTGAAGAATTCATTGACTACAGACAAAGAGTTGTCTAAAGAATATGGAGTATTAGCCAAAAAGATAAAACAAAGGTTGGCACAATTAGTAGCTGCAGATAATCTATCAGTAATTGCTAAGTTGCCCGCATTGCGACTTCATTCTTATAGTGGTAATAGAAAAGGGGAATGGTCAATAGATATCTTTAAAAATTGGCGAATTATTTTTGAAATAGACCAAGATCCTATTCCAAGGTTAGAAGATGGAGGAGTTAATCTTGTAGAGGTTATTAAAATAAAAGCTATATCGGTAGAAGATCCTCATTAAGACATTTATTTATGGAAGCACTTAGATTAAAAAAAGAATTATTGTCTGTTCCAGGAGATACAATTCAGGAACACATTGATTTTATTGGTATGTCGCAGGCAGAGCTTGCAGAACGTATAGGTAGGTCTGTTCCTAAATTGAATGAATTGATTAAGGGTAAATCTTCTATAACAAGAGATACTGCACAAAAATTAGAATTTGTTTTAGGAGTTCCTGCTTCTTTTTGGTTGAATTTAGAAAAGCAATACCAAGAAGAATTATTGGAGATTGAAAAGTTAGAGGAGTTATCTCAGTCAATTGAGTGGGTAAAGGGTTTTCCTTTGGAGTACTTGAAAAGTTTAGGGTTGTTACCTGATAGTAAAGATAAAATAACAATGAAAGAGGCTCTGCTAAAGTTTTTTAGAGTAGCTTCTGAAAATGAGTGGCATACTATTTATTCTGCAGAAGTATCGTTGTCTTATAAAATTGATTTAA
Source organism: Myroides sp. C1519 (assembly GCF_038039755.1). Lineage (NCBI taxonomy): Bacteria > Pseudomonadati > Bacteroidota > Flavobacteriia > Flavobacteriales > Flavobacteriaceae > Myroides > Myroides sp. C1519. The sequence continues at coordinate 112,321 of NZ_JBBPHM010000001.1, read as the reverse complement.
GACATTCGACAGAACCTAAAGTTATTGCAACTTGGTTGAGATTAGGAGAGTTAGATGCTGAAAAAATAAACGTAAGTAATTTTGATAAAAAAGTATTGTCTGAAAGTATTACGAGATTACAGGCATTAATGTATGAACATCCAGATGATTGGTTAATTCAATTACAAGAGATATGTGCTTCATTTGGTGTGGCATTAGTTTATTCGCAATGCTTGTCAAAGGCTCCTATATATGGAGCTGCGCGTTGGATTAGAAATAAGACACTTCCCTTAATTCAGATAACGGATAGACAGAAAGATTACAATGCTTTTTGGTTTAGTTTCTTTCACGAATTAGCCCATATTAAGTTGCATAATAAGTCTGAAGTTTTTATTGATGGTAAATCTATTGATTTTGATAGTAACTTGTTGAAAGAGAAAGAGGCTGATAGTTTTGCAGCAAAGATTTTAATCGGTGATTCTATTCGCAAGTTAATGAAGCGTACAGAGAAATGGGATAAGAATACACTATTATTGTTCTCAGAAAAACATAAAGTACATCCGAGTATTTTAGTTTCTCAATTGCAAAGAGAAAAAAGTATTGGATATCATGAAATACAATTTAATGATTTGAAGTCTAAGGTTGTTTTTTCTTGTACAAATCAAAGAGATCATATGCTTGAAGAGGTAGAATAAGCTATCTTCATTCACAATATAAAATCCCTAAACAGGTTACTGTTTAGGGATTTTTTAATTATTAGTAACTCTAAAGATAGCCTTTCTTTGTCTTTTTGCGGTGAAAAAAGCTTCTATTCACCGCATATTTTGCGGTGAATAAGGTGTATATTTACCGCATAAAAGAAAAAAAGCATGTCAAGTTATATACATAATCTGAAAAAATGGCCTGATTTCCAATGGGATGAAGAAGATTTAATTACTTTATTGAGTGAAGTTCGAAACTTGCAGGGCAAATTAATGGGTAAGATAGAATTATTAGGTTTTGAATTGCAAGATGAAGCTAATTTAGAAACCTTGATTCAAGATGTTGTTCAGTCGTCTGAAATTGAAGGAGAGGTGCTAAATCCTGAGCAAGTACGTTCTTCTATTGCAACTCGTCTAGGGCTTGAAAATTCAGGTATAGAACATTCCGATAGACATATTGATGGTATAGTTGATATGATGCTTGATGCCACTCAGAATGAGAGTAAAAAATTGACAGAAGAACGGATGTTTGGCTGGCATTCAGCTTTGTTTCCAACAGGAAGAAGTGGTATGCATAAAATTAAAGTTGGTGACTGGCGAGAGGGAGATATGCAAGTTGTTTCAGGTGGTATGGGAAGAGAAATAATCCATTATGAAGCACCAAAACCTTCGCGTTTATCGATGGAAATGAGTGAGTTTATAGATTGGTTTAACAATTTTTCTGAGATAGATTCGATTATAAAAGCAAGCATCGCTCATTTATGGTTTTTGACAATACATCCATTTGACGATGGAAATGGTCGTATAGCTAGAGCAATAGCAGATATGCAGTTGTCTAAATCAGATGGTGTTAATCAGCGATTTTATAGTATGTCTATGCAAATAAAGGATAAGAAAAAGTCTTACTATACAATATTAGAACGTACCCAGAGAGGCGACTTGGATATTACAGATTGGATAGTTTGGTTTTTAGAACGATTAAAAGAGGCGATAATTGACTCAAATGTAATTATTGATAAAGTAATAAGGAAACATCAATTTTGGATGAGAAATGCTATCAAAGTAGGTAATGATAGACAACGTTTGATGTTGAATAAGTTGATAGAAGGCTTTGAAGGTAATTTAACAACGAGTAAGTGGGCAAAAATAGCAAAGACATCACAAGATTCTGCTTTGAGGGATATTACTGATTTAGTAGAAAAAAACATACTTATAAAAGCTGGGGCAGGAGGGAGAAGTACACATTATACTTTAAATTGGTAAACTAAAACCACTTACCTCATCAAAAGAAAAAAGGGAATTACATTCAGTTGTAATTCCCTTTTTTAGAGTAAAATGAAAAAGTGTATATGTATAAATTAGGAAAAAGCTTTTAGTATAATCCTTTTATAAATTGGTATTTAGTATCTTCTTCAATTTCTTTATCCCATAGCTCTTTATCTTTAAAGACCAATAGGTAAACGCGCAGTACTCTGGAGATCATTGAGACACAAACCAATAGTATTGCGATAATAACGATAACACATAGGGCTATGATCATAACAATAAGTTTTAGATTAAATGTTTAAAATAAATTCTGTTAAATCCTCCATATCCTGGTCGTTAATCTGTGGGAATGGTGGCATTTGAGGAGCATCAGGACGTTTTTTACCTGGTGATTTAATCCATTTGATTAAGTCTTTTTTATCTCCTTCATAAATACTTCTCATTTCAGTTACAGGAGGACCTACTAATTGTGAGTCTACTTTATGACAAGCAGCACAATATGAGTTGAAAACAGCTTTACCTTTAGCTGTAGTATCTCCTGATTGTTCTGCTTCTGCAATAGCTTGCGCTTCTTCAGCTTCTTGATTAGCAGCTTCTTCTCTTGCTTTTCTTGAAGCTTCTAAGAATTGTTCTGTTTTCTGAGCCATTAACTCACGGTGTGGGTTTAATGCATTTGCACGGTAAACGTGACGTCCACTACCCATAAACAAGACTACAATTCCCATTGAAATAACAATTTTGTAGAAATGTTTGTCTAAATCCTCATCTTTTCCTTTCAGTGTTTGCCACATCCAGTAAACAGAGTAAGCAGCAATAGCAACTCCAGGAAGGATAACAGCCATTAATCCCCAGTTAACCCCTTTTGAAGGTAATGTAGCTAATACAATAGGTCCGAATAAGAACTGAGCTCCAGAAGCACCGATTGCAATTTGGTAACCAATACGTTTTACTTTTGCTCTTGTAAACACTTGGAAGTACTCTTCAAAAGGATAGTTCTTACGTCCCATATACCACGCAATGAATAAACCAGTTAAGGCAAGCGAGGCACACAAGAAGTGGAAGTATCTTGGGAATACGTTTGGCAGAGTTAAAGCAGAAAGGAATCCGTGAATAGTAGTCCATTTCTCAGGGAACAGCATTAAATTGATGTTTACTAAGAATATTAGTGGAATGAAAAGGAAGATAAGTACCGCCAATGCCATAATAGCAATGTGTAAATACTTCATGTTTATCATAGCCTCCCACGCATATTTATGTAAATAAGTCAATAAGAAAGCAATCACTACTAACGGAATAATTAGTATCCACATAATTCCTGTTAGGGAGTTAGCGGTATAAAAGTAGATAGTATATAAAGCGTTAATACTTAAAAGGGGAGCAACCCCAAGTACAACAGCCATACTTTTATTTACCGTAATTGTAGCGGCAATCTCTTTTGCTAACGTATCGTATTCTTTGTTTTTAAGTCCTTTTATTTCGGCCCATAACGTAGTTATAGAACCACCTACCATCAAATTGACAAATACAATGTGAGCTAAGAAAGAAACTACTAATAAAACGACAAGTAGCCATTCTGGTAGTGGTAAGTCTAAAGGAATATCTTTTGGTAATGGAGTATTCATATTATTCTTGTGTTTTTAATTCAATAAAATGTTCAACTGAGTGTCCTGGGTTTAGTTTAACCCCAGCGCTTTGTGCCCCTTGTACAGAAGTACCACTTAGTTGTAAGTAAAAAATGTAATGTGCTAAAGCGTCTAATTCTTCTGCATTTCCAGGGTAAGGAGGCATATACGTTCTACCGTTGTGCATATTCGGAATATAAGCTTTCATCGAATTGATGTCTAATGGTTTGTCAAAACCATACATTTTCTCGAATACGTAAACGATTGAGTTTATCCCTTGACTTGTGTGACATCTTGAACACGCAATTATAAATACATCTTTACCAGCTTCTAATCTGTTTTCGTCTGTGATCTCAGTAATACCAGTATAAGTAGCGTGTTTTAAAATACCTTCTTTTTGCAATAGCGGGTAGTCTTCTTCTCTAATTAAGTTAGAGTACATATAGTCTCCAATTACGTAAGGCTTACGGATAAACTCTCTCACACGTTCGAAGATTCCTAAGAAACCTAATGAAAGGATGAACGGAATTAACACCATAACAAAGTTTACGCGTTTTGGTTTCCACAAGATAAACACCGCTAAGAAAGCAAGTGAACTCGTAGCAATAAGTATGATGTATTTTAGTAAGTTGTAATACTGTGCAAAGTCCATTGTACCAACAGCAGTACTCATATTAGCAGTCATTGCTTCAGGAATTACGTTGTAGTAATAAATAGACGCTAAGATTGAGAAAGGCAACCAAACTAAGATCCAGATAGCAGTAGTTTTTAGAGCAGGTCTGCGCACTAAGCTATCTTTTTTAGTAAATAGCATAATAAGCAATAGTCCAAAAGCACCACCAATAACCATAGCAGTAGGCGTTCTAAATAAAAGCTGAGGTAAGTAAATAGGGTTTGTTAAAGCGTTGAAGAACGAATGATGCGTTAACCAGTTACCTGGGTCCATCATAAATCCAAGGATTGCCACAATGATTGCCATTGTCAACCAAGAGAATCCTGATAAGAACCAACCGAAACGGATGTGTCTTTGTTTCGCTTTAAGAGATTTGTTTGAGTTTTTCCAAGTAAGGAAGTAAATCATAATGAATACAACTTCTGAAACGAAGACAATCCACTCTGTAAACCAGCCCCAATAAAATACTCGGATTAAACTACCAATTGAGTTTGGACTAATCAAGGCAGCCGAGAACCAAATACCAACTCCGGTCATAGCGCCAAGAGTAGTGGTAACTACAAACCCCACCATCATCATACGGTGAACCGTAGCGTCCCAAGCTAAATCTGTGACCTCATTACGGCCACTTTTAACAACACCTTGTTGTTCTAATAATGTAATATACGGAATAAAACCTACGGCTAAACCGTGGTTAATGAATACGTGAATAATCGCTATCATCGCAATGAGGAAACGATCATTCAACCAGTCTAAATGAAATAAAGGAAAATCCATGTAGTGTTATTTTTCAGCAAAGTTAGTAGGACATCTACTGAAAAATATTACACTAATCGTGGGGATGTTTACACTTTTCAACGCAATTGATGTAAGAAAAGCGGAATTTTATTTAGATTATTTGGCTTGCTTTCTGAACTCCTCTGGTGTAAGGCCTGTGTACTTTTTAAAGAAGCGAGATAAATAAGCTGTGTTTTTGAACTCTAATTCATAGGCAATTTCTAAAACCGAGACGTCTGCATTTACAAGTAAACGTTTACATTCTAAAATTACTCTATTTCGTATAACTTCCCCAGAGGTTAACCCGTGTACTTTTTTACACAGCGTATTTAAGTGGTTTGGAGTAATATTAAGCAAGTTTGCATACTCACCGGGAAGGCGCATTGTCTTAAAGTTTTGCTCTAACAGCTCTTCGAAGTTTCTAATAACAAATTGCGCATTATTTGTTTCGTGATGCTCTTCATTATCAAACACTTTTGTAACCAAAAACAGCTGTGTTTCTAAGAACAATTCAAGCATCAACACCTTCATATAGTCCTTTTTTAAAGGGCTATCATCCATAGAAGCATAAAGAATCTTCTCAAATCGTTGATGTAAAGTTTCGTGACACTTATGGCAAGAAAACTTAGAATACTGTGCGTTACCACTGAAAAAAGAAAACTGATTTAAGTAACTTGGATTCACTAAAAACGTACGTAAGAAGTTGTCGTTAAAGTTGATAAGAAAACCTTCAGTACCCGGTTCAAACTCCCATTTATGCACTTGAGAGGCATTTAGAAAGAACAAACACTTCTCTTCAATAGAGAATTTTTCAAAGTCAATAGAGTGGATTCCTTTTCCTTTGCTTACAAAAAGGATTTGGTAAAATGCGTGTCTATGAGGAGAGGATACGATAGTAGGTCTATTCGAAATGTAATCTTCTAAGCGATAGACAACACAATCTTGAAAGTTGTTATTGGTATCAATTAAATTACAGATGTTGTAAACTGGGATATTCGCATTCTTTTCCATAAAGACATATTTTATCACAAAGATAGAAAAGGAGTAGAGGGATTTATAATTTTTGTATGTTTTTTGTGAACGACGCAGTAATTATGACAAATAAAAAAGGTGTAATCCCTTGCGAGACTACACCTTTTTGAAAAAAACGAAAATAAATTTAATTAGTGTCCTGCACCTGCGATTATTTTCCCTGCACCTTTTTTAATTAGGATTAGAATAAAGGGAATACAGATTAAGAATAAAACACCTAAAAACATAAATACATCCATATAGGTTAGTACTGTTGCCTGTTTGCTAACACCTAAATCCAATAGGGTATATGCTTTTTGTAGTGCCTCATCTACAGGATATCCTTTTGCTATAAAGCTTTGTTGTAGAGCGTACACGCGATTTTGTACCTCAACAGAAGCTGTATCTAAATGACTCACCAAGGCAAGTCTATGGTTTACTGTCCATCTTGAAATAAACGTTGTAATTAAGGCAATTCCGAATGAACCTCCTAATTGACGCATCATCCCCGTAAAAGCAGCACCTTCTCCAATTTGTTTGTTTCTCAAATTAGAAAGCGATAGGGTAGTAATTGGAACGAATAATAGTCCTAAACCAACCCCTCTAACAACTAACGGCCAGAAGAAATGTTCTTTCCCCGTATCAGGTGTCAATATATTATGTGCCCAGAAGCTGTACACGAAAAATACAAGGAACCCTGTGGCTACTAAGTATTTTGGAGGTACACCTCTTTGTAACATTCTTGCAATTAACGGCATCATTAAAGCAGTCATCAGTGAACTCGGTACTAATAACATCCCTGCATCTGTAGCTGTCCACCCTAAGATAGACTGTGTGTAGATTGGAATGATAAACGTAGAACCATATAGTCCAAAACCAAGTACAAACGACAATACCGTACCAATAGCAAGGTTTGAGTCTTTTAATACACGTAGGTTTACAATTGGCTTATCACACGTTAGCTCTCTCCATACAAAGAAGAAGAAACCAAAGAAAGAAGTGATACTCAAGGTAAGAATCGTACTGTTTTCAAACCAGTCGTCTTGCTGTCCGTGTTCTAACACATATTGCAACGAACCAACAGCAACGGCTAAGAAGATGATTCCCAAGAAGTCGATTTCACTTAACTTACTTTTCTCTGCATAACGCGGACTACGCACATATAATACGGTTAGTATTGTAGCCAGTATTCCAATCGGAATATTGATATAGAATATAAACGGCCAAGAGTAATTGTCAATGATATATCCACCTAAAGGGGGACCTAACGTTGGACCAACAATAACACCCATTCCGTAAATTGCCTGAGCCACTCCACGTTTTTCAATTGGGTAACTCTCCGTAATAATCGTTTGTGAAGTTACTAATAACGCACCCCCACCAAGACCTTGTATAAAACGGAATAAGATGATTTCCCATAAAGTGGTAGAATAACCACATAAAAACGAGGCAACCGTAAAAATGATAATCGATGCCGCAAAGTAATTACGTCTTCCGAATTGTTGAGACAGCCAGCTCGTCATTGGTACTACTATTACATTGGCAATGGCATAGGCAGTAACCACCCAAGCAATGTCCGTTAGCGATACCCCCAAACTTCCCTTCATATCGTTCATTGCTACGTTTACAATCGTAGTATCAACAATTTCAAGTAAAGCACACAGGATCGCCGTAATAGTAATGATGACTCGTCTGTAGCCGTGTTCAACTAAGCTTTCTTCAGTCATACTATTTATTTTTAGCGAGCACTTTTAATGTTTACATCCACTTCCACATTTAATCCAGCACGGATGTGGTCGCGCAACTCGTCATTAGCATTAGTAAATAAGATTTTAACAGGCACACGTTGTACTGTTTTTACGAAGTTACCAGAAGCATTATCAGGAGGTAGTAAAGCAAACTTAGCCCCAGTAGCCGGAGAGATAGAGTTTATTTCCCCTTCAAACTTATGTTTAGGAAACGCGTCAACTCTAATTTCAACAGGTTGTCCTTCACGCATATATTGCATTTGCGTTTCTTTAAAGTTTGCTACAATCCAGATATTATCCTTTTGAACTGTGTTGAACAATCCTTGTCCCGGTTGAATCAACTGTCCGTTTTGCAAGTTTACTTTAGAAATTTGTCCGTCTTCTTTCGCTGTAATCACCGTATAAGACAAGTAAAGTTCCGCATTGTCTAAGTTTGCCTTCGCTTGCTCAACCATAGCTTTAGCGGCGTCAATTTGAGAAACAGAAGCCACCGATTGAGATTTGCTGATGTTTACCTGTTGAGCCACAGCAGATGCTTGTTTTTCGCTTGCTTTATACTGTTCTTGTAAAACTTGTAACTGTTTCTCAGCCGTTTCCTTAGCAGCAACTGCCTGTTCAAACTGTTGCTTAGTGATTGACTGATTAGCAAACAACTTCTCGTAACGGTTGTAATCATTAGTTGCTCTCCACAATTGTACTTTAGCTGTTTCAATGTTTGCTTTCGCTGTAGAAACATTAGCTAAAGCAGTACTTGCACCCGCTTGAGAAGAAGCCACAGTAGATTCTGTTGTATTCTTACCAGCTTCAGCAACTTTTAATTGACTCACAGAAGCATCATAAGCAGCTTTAGCTTGTTGTACTTTAATAACGTATTCCGCGTCATCTAAAAGAATAAGCGTATCACCTTTTTTCACAACCTGGTTATCGTGAACCAATATCTCCTTAATATAACCTGGTATCTTAGAAACAACAGGTGTAATTCTCGATTCTACTTGTGCATCATCCGTTACTTCGTGAGAAAGAGAGTGTACATATTTATATATACCATAACCACCACCTAAAATAACCAAGGCGCTAAGGGCTACGATGAACTTTTTGTTAAGTGGTTTCTTTTGTACTTTATCGTTTGTTTCCATTGTTATTGTAATTCAATATTGTCTAATAATTTACCTGTTTTGTAAGCGTATTGGTATAAAGACATAGTCTCGTCTGCTTTACCAATCATTTCGTTGATTTGCGCTTGTAGTTGTTGCACATCAGCCTCAAGAAGTTGGTCTGTATCTGCCAAACCATTGTCGTATTTATCTTTTGTAATACGGTAATTCTCATTTGCTTGTTCCAATGCCTGTGCCAATACGTTGTTTTTCTTCAACGCTAATTCGTACGCATTGAATGCTTCCTTAATCTCGTAGTTTGCATTGTCTTCAACGATTTGCAACTGATACTCAGCTTCTATCTTTTTAGCCTTAGCAATTTTAACTTCCGTTCTATTTTTGAAGATAGACGACAAGTCGTATTTAAGACCAATACCGATATTGTTAGCATTTGTAATATCAATTACCTTGTCTAACTGCATAGCAGCATAACCACCGTGTACTGCGATAGAAGGGTAGTAGCCAGAACGCGCAACGCGAATAGACGATTGGGCTAACTCAGTATTTTTCTGTGCCCCTTGCAAGTCTTTTCTGCTTTCAATATCACTCTCACCAGTAGGCAATACATCAAGAGATTTAATCGGTTGAATAGCGAATGCCTCTTCCATAGGTAATCCTAAAATGGTATTTAAACGCATATTTAGGTTTTTAAACGAAGTCAATGTTTCCTGTAACGACAGTTCCACATTAGACTCTTGTAATTGCGCTCTTAAAAAGTCATTACGAGCAATCAGTCCATTGTCAAGGAAGTTTTGAAAATCAGTAACACGTTGGTGTGCTCTTTTCAAGTTCTCCTGTAACAAGTCGATTGACTGCTGTGTTTTATAAAGAGCAAAGTACAAGTTGATTGTTTGCCACACTGTATTTTCGGCTGTTGCACTTTCTGCAATCGTAGCCATTTCATACGCTTGTTGGCTTTGTTTCACAAGGTTTCTAATCTTAAACCCACTAAAAATAGGAATGATAGCATTCGCTTGTCCCATTAATAAATGTTCTGGTTTAACAGGAGAAGCCCCGTTTGCAGCTCCTTGCCCAGGTAAAGGTATTTTCAGTTTAACGTCTGTTCCTTCAAACAAATGCATATATTGTCCGGAAACCTCAATAGTAGGGTATCTCAGGTTTTTAGCACTGTTTACCTGTAATTTAGAGGCGTTTGTTTTAGCATTAGCCTTTTTGATTTCTTTACCATTTTGCATACTCAACCCAATTGCCTCATCAAGCGTTAGTGGTTTCTTATGAGGTTCTTGAGCAAACACGCTAAAGGCAAACAAAGAGGCAAGTAGGATATAATTACTTTTGCTCATTGTATTGTAAGATTGCTTTAAGTGAGTTTATTAAATAAGGATATATATGATGTTTGATATACAAACTATATTCTTCGTGATTTTCTGTATTCCAATAACTTGAATACATCTTTTCGTGGTGTATTAAGTAACTGATACTACCAATTGTTATGATAACCAAAGCCTCAGGGTCTGGCTGTGCCTTAAAATACCCTTGTTGGTGTCCGTCTTGAATAAATCCTCTGATAACCTTCATTATTTCGCGTTGCAGCAAAAAGATGTTATCACTGATTTCTTCATCGACGTTTTTCTTAGAAAACTGACGAATCATAATAATATGGAAATCAGCATTCTTCATTAAAATAGTCAGCATATCTTCTACAAAGAAGACCAACTTTTCAAGAGGATTTAGGTCGTGGTTTTGTGTTAAGTTGGTTAGTTTCTCTCTAATACGCGTTAATCGAATTTCGAATAGAGCACTAATCAATTGGTTTTTAGAACCAAAGTAGTAGCTTATCATTGCCACGTTAATTCCTGCAGCCTTAGAAATATCTCTGATGCTTGTTCCGTCAATCCCATTCATAGAAAATAGGTTTTCAGCAACTAATAATATCTCTTTTTGCTTCTCATTAAGTACCATTACTGTAGTTATAAGTTTGAATTCTGTGACAAAATTAAACAAACGTTTAATTAGTTATTTACTTTTTCCTTAGTTTTTTCGTGTTAAAATTGTTTTAATTCAATATTAACAACGTATTGGTGAATTAAATGTAATTGTAACTTTTTGATATTCTTTTAGTTAGAAGAAAAGGGTATAAATAGCAAGAAATGGATTTTTTATGAGTTGATTATTGTTTTACTTTGTAGCAAAGCCATTAACAATGAGTGAAGTAGTCGAAAGTCAAGATAATTATCGCCGCATAGCCCAAGCAATTACCTATTTAGTAGTTCATCATCAAGAACAACCCTCTTTAGCAGATGTAGCTAAAGAAGTTTGTTTAAGTGAAGCCCATTTACAACGCTTGTTTACCCAATGGGTAGGGGCAAGCCCGAAGAAGTTTTTGCAATTTGTAAACATTAATTATGCGAAGTATTTAATACAGCAACAGCAGGCCCCTACATTATTTGATCTAACCGATGAGGTTGGCTTAAGCAGTAGTAGTCGCTTGCACGATTTGTTTGTTTCCATAGAAGGGATGACTCCAGCAGAATATAGAGATGGAGGTAAGTATCTAACCTTTAAGTATTCTGTGGGCAACAGTATATTGGGCGATGTATTGGTTATTTCAACAGATAAGGGCATTTGTAAAGTTGTCTTTATGGATGAAGGAAGTGAAGAGTTGACTATTTTTAAACAACAATACCCTAAAGCGACTTTTGTACAAGAAGCTACAGAAGCACATCAGCAAGTGATGGCATTTTTACACGGAGAAAGAGATGTAGAGCAGATAAAATTACACCTAAAAGGTACTCCATTTCAAATGCAGATATGGCAAGCTTTATTACAGATTCCGGAAGGACAATTATCTACTTATGGAGCGATTGCTTCACAGATTGGTAATGACAAAGCCAGTAGGGCGGTGGGTACAGCTATCGGTGCTAATCCAATTGCGTATCTTATTCCGTGTCATCGAGTTATACAACAATCCGGTGTTTTGGGAGGGTATCGTTGGGGTATCATACGCAAGCAAGTTTTGCTTAGTCAGGAGTTGTTAAAAAGAGAAGAATAGGAGTGTTTTTGAGAGTGTTTTATATTAAATAATTGATTATGTTTGTGTTGAAAAACAAAATCTAAACTATACTTGTTTAATATTATGAAAAAACTGCAATTAATTACTTTTGGTGTAGCATTAATGAGTTTCGCTTCTGTTTCAGCACAAAAAGTTGAAGGTAGAGTGTTTAACCTAAAGACGAACGAGCCAATTAAAGGAAGTGAGATTACATTTATAGACGAAGAGGAAAACAAGTTATTATCATTGTATTCAAATGCAAAGGGAATCTACTCGTTTGATGCAGATGAATTGGAAAATGTACACAAAATAGTTACTTCAGCCAAAAACTATAATACAGCAGAAGTGTTGATTAGTGAGGTAAAAGAGGGGTTAACTGCTAATTTTGGATTAAATGAACTTAATACAGAAGAACACGTACAATATTCAATTAGTTATTCTAAGGGAACTGGATTAAAGTTGCCAAAGAGTGAAATTGCCACTACTACAATTGCCAATGTACCTTATACTCAAGAGAAAGTACTAAATGTAAATACTAAAGCTTCAAACGGAGCAGGTGTAAGTACGTCACTACCTTACTTTTACTATGATTTCAACAGCTCTTATTTGACTGATGCTAATAAATACACAATTGATCAAATTGTTAGCTTTATGAAGAATAGTCCTGATGCGAAAGTTAGAGTACACGTATATTTAGGAACAAAATCTAATGTTAAGTATAATGAGTGGATGTCTGAACGTAGAGCAGATAGAGTAATTGACTATATAATCAGTCAAGGAATCCCAGCTTCACGATTGGAGAAATGGGTAGAAAGAGTTAGTTCTAATGTAGCCCCAAGAGAAGGAGCAAGCAGAGGAAGTGCAGAATTTAGAAGATGTGATTTTGAAGTGATGTAAGCTTTTAGACACAAAATATATCAAATCCTTAGAGGCGAAAGCTTTTAAGGATTTTTTTATTGTAAGATTTCGGCATTAAGTTTAGGCAGTTACTACAATTGTGTTATTTTTGATGCTTAATAACAACACACACAAAATATGACACTAAAGTATCAAGGAAAGACTAAGGATGTATATAGTCTTTCAGACAATCAGGTTCTTTTAAAGTTTAAAGATGATGTAACAGGAGAGAATGGCGTATTCGATCCAGGAGCAAACACAGTTGGACTTACAATTGACGGAGCTGGAAAGAGTGGTTTAAAAATGACAAAGCACTTTTTTGAGGTATTAGTAGAAAAGGGAATTCCTACGCACTATGTTTCTGCTGATATTGAAGACGTTTCAATGGTAGTAAAAGAGGCTATTCCGTTTGGAAAAGGACTTGAGGTAATCTGCAGATACAGAGCTGTAGGTAGTTTCTTTAGAAGATACGGAGCTTATTGTACAGAAGGACAAGCATTAGATAGCTTTGTTGAGGTTACTATTAAGGATGACGAGAGAGCAGATCCAACTATTTCTGACGACGCTTTAGCAATGTTAGGAATCCTTACCAAAGAAGAGTACAGCATTTTAAAAGACTTAACTAAAACGATTTGCGCAATTGTAAAAGAGGAGTTAGGTAAAAAAGGACTTGAGCTTTATGATATTAAGTTAGAGTTTGGTAGAGATGCTGCAACAAACGATATCATTTTAATTGATGAAATTTCAGGAGGTAATATGCGTGTTTACAAAGACGGAGTTTATATTACACCATTGGATTTAGAGAGAGAATTCTTACAATAATTGCTAATTTTAATAGCAATACAAATACCCCATAACAGCGATGTTTGGGGTATTTTTGTTTTTTAAAGAATCAATAGATGGAAAAAAAGGGAATGCATATCATTGGCCTTGCAGTAGAGACAACGAATCAGGGAGGACAAGCAATGCGTGATTTAGGGGAATTGTGGCAACGTTTTATACAGGAGAATATCCCTCAAAAGATTGCTAATAAGGTAAACAACTGTGTTTATTGTATTTATACAGATTATGAGAGTGATTATACGGGGAGTTACACAGCTATTATCGGGGTTGCTGTAAATTCGTTAGAACGCATACCGACTGGTTTAGTGGGTAGAACCTTTGAAGGAGGTAACTTTATTGTCTATGAAGCAATTGGGGAGATGCCACAAGCAGTAGGAGAGGTGTGGAATAACATCTGGTCAAAGGATGCAGCGTTAAATCGCTTATACACTTATGATTATGAAGTTTATGGTGAAAATGCGAAGGGTGTGAATATTTACATTGCAGTCTAACTATTGTAAATAATAAAGAATGCTTATATACTTGCGTATGTTGCAGTGTCAGCATATCATACTATGCAATAAAAGTTTCAGGGAGAACATCTATTAAGCGGATGTTCTCTTTTTTTATGGTTAAATCAGAAAGGCGAATGACGATAAAACAAAAGAGCTATCTCAATTGTGGTAGAGATAGCTCTTTCTCGCATTAAGATTGGGGAATATTGTTATCCACACTCTCTTGTTTTACTACTGTAGGTTGAGTCTTTACAGGCGTTGCTGTATTCACTTCTCTTGTCGCTTCTTTAAATTCTCTAATTCCTGTTCCAAGTCCTCGCATTAATTCTGGAATCTTTTTTCCTCCAAAAAGTAATAGAGCGATTGCAACAACAACTATCAACTCTGAAGGTGCAACTACACCTAAGGGGATGTTTGTTGTAATCATACCGTATGATTGTTCTTGTTATAGAAAACAAATTTAATTAAGAGTATTGTTGTGTAAATATCTTTTAACATTCCTTTGGTATAGGTTTTTCTTAATGATGTGTTGGTGTGTTACCATAAAAAAGAGGAATACCAAGCGTTTATGGCTTCGTATTCCTCTTTCTCAAGGTTTAGATCGCTGTTATTTAGATAACTTTTTTATCTACATAATCAGAATTCATAATTCTCAATATCCCCATATAATTCATATGAAAGGCAATTGTATCACCTACTTTTAAGTTGTCTGGGTTGTTTCCTAAGTCGATCACCATCATATCAGAACTCGACCCCACCATATCTAATTCACTTTGAATAGGAGTAATGTGTTCAATATCAATATCCAATAATCCAAGGTCAATAATAGCTCTGTAATTCGTACTATCTTCCCATTCAGGATTAAACGTTACTTTTTCTCCTGTCATATTCAAACCAATTTCACCGTCAGGCATCATTGGCTTTTCGTGTAATTCAATAATCTCTGCGTGAAGTTTAAACACATTTTGCTCACAACTCTCATAAGCCGAGCTATCATAAGCATTTGTACCCATAAATAGCGTTTCCCCAATTCTAAAGTGATTAATAGCCTTAGGCATTGTGTTGTTTAACACAAGGGGAATGGTAACCGATGCACCACCAGATATATACGGAATCTTTTTGTTGAACTTTAATTCAAGCAGTTCTTTGTAAAGCGACAATTGAATTAGCTTATCGCTATTAGGAAGTACCCCATACATACAAGTAAGATTCGTTCCTAAACCAATAATTTCAATATTCGGAAGGTTGAACACTTGCTCATAGAAGTCGATCAAGTCGTCTCTTAAAACGCCTTCTCTCAATTCTCCCAACTCAACCATAATCACGATTCTGTGGGTTTTATCTTGTTTAACAGCCTCAGTAGAAAGCAATTTGATAGTTTCCAGTTCAGTGTTAAAGCTGATATCAGCATACTCTACAATCTCGTCAATACTCCCATTAGGAGCAGGTTTGATGTAAATAGTCTCGATATCAGGGTCAATTCGCTTGATACTCTTTAAGTTAGAAACCCTTGAGTCGCAAATTTGTTTCGGGTTAAGACTTAGTAATTCTCTTAAAAACAAGTCGTTACCACACAATAGTTTTCCAACTACTGCCCATTCTATTTGATTCTCGTCAAATAGTTCAGATAATTTTGTAAAGTTGTGTTTAAGTTTATTTTTATTTAATGTTATAAAAGCCATGCTTATTTTGTTAATCTCATTTCAATATACTTCTTCTCAAAACCTTTTCTTTCGTACAAGTTTTGTGCAGGGTTATCTCTATCCACGTGCAAAGCAATAGAACCTTGAGCTTCTTCTTTAACGCGGTCAATCAATTGACCACCAATACCTTTTCCTCTCACCTTCGCATCTGCAGCCAAGTAAACAAGAATGTGTTCCGGAATAAACCCGTCCATTAATGTGTCCAATAGAACAGCAATTCCCACGATGTCTTGTTGCTCATCCTTAGCAATTAAGACAAAACCACCAGGCTTATTATTACGTGCTAAAGCGTAGTCAATAGCCTTTGTAATGTCCTCTTGCTTATCACCATATTGTTCAAGGTGTTGAAATAAAAAGGCAGTATATGTAGCTATCTCTTCGTTTGTGATGGGAGTTTCTTTATTTTTCTTTAAAATAGTAAGCATAAAATAGATGTTTTTAGCGCATTATTCGCGTTAATAATAAAAACCATTGATTGTAAATATAGAATAAAAGTCGGCGTAATAAGGACTTTTATATGAAATGGAATGACCAAAGAATAATGCAAATTATAACAGTGTCATTTTTTAAAAAAGCTAAATAAGCTTGGTTAGATTTCAAATCTGATGAGTACAAATTTACTGAAATATAGCAGAATAGGCAAATGGAGTGTGTTTTTTGCTAACAAAATAGGCGAATAATTGCATTAATTCTAAAATGTGTAAAATTATTTGTTAATAAACAAAAGAGGGGCTATGTTCCCAAGTATAAAGGGAATACAGCAGCTAAGGTGTCGCTTTTAAAGATGAAAAAGAGAGGAGATTGTTGTAAACCTTATTTTTTTGTTAAAATAAATAAAGCAGTGGATTTGAAGGGAGATATAAGTAGTTGATTATGAATTTGAAATAGAAAAAAGGACATAAAAAAAGCAGATAACCGCTTAATAAAAGTGTTATCTGCCTATCTATATTGTAGTGAAAAGTTAGATGTCCATACGGTACGTCTTTCTTTCTTTGTGAATAATCGGATTTAGATTTTTCCACAATTGTTGAATCTTATTGTTTTCAACTAATAATGGATTTGTTTCTATGATAGTAATATTGTGTTTAGTGAAACACTTGTAGATTTCTTCAAAAATAGGAGCAGTAACCCCTTTATTTCTGTACTCTGGATCCACACCAATTAAGTAATACTCTGCGTGGTTGTTCTTTTTCATAGCCTGTAACAAGTGCCAGAACCCGAATGGGAATAGTTTACCATTCGCTTTTTGGAAAGCACGTGAAAAAGAAGGCATTGTAATGGCAAATGCCACCATTTTATTGTTTTCATCCATAATACAAGTAATGAAATCAGGATGTATAAATTGCAAGTATTTCTTTTTATAATGTTCAACTTGGAAAGGCTGAATAGGAACAAAACTCTGTAAATCAGCATACGTTTTGTTTAATAAAGCAAACATCTCATCAACATAAGGCATTAGCTCCTTAATTGTCTTAAACTCTAAAACTTTGACATTGTATCTGTTTTTGACAATAGCAGACATCTTTTCAATCTTCTCTTTGTCGTAAGCTTTTAAGTCAAGTAAGTATTCAATCCACTCTGCCTCAGGTTTAAACCCTAATTGTTGCAAATGAGTAGGGTAGTATTCAAAGTTGTAAATACCAATCATTGTAGCGATATAATCAAACCCTTTTGTTAGCATTCCCGCCTTATCCATATTAGAGAATCCCATCGGACCTTCGATATACTCCATACCGTGTTCTTTCCCAAAAGCAATTACAGCGTCTATAAGCGCTTTAGTTACCTCTACATCGTCAATCATCTCTAACCATCCAAAGCGTACTTTAGGCTTGTGTAAATCCTTTACCTCAGTCCAATTGACGCAACACGCAACTCTACCAACAAGTTCGTTATTTTTATACGCTAAGTAAAAGCGTACGTCAACCGTTTTGAAAATATCGTTGTTTCTGTCAAAGCTCTTGATTTCCTCTTTAATCATTGGAGGAACCCAATACGCATTGTTTTTGTATAATTTAAAAGGAAATTTAACAAACTCTGTCATTTGTTGGTTTGTCTTCGCTTCTCTAATTTCTACCATTTTAATTCAAGTATTTTTCTTTCCACTAAGTCTAATGCAAATATAAATAAAAGCAGTGCGATATCTATTTTTATCCCATAGAAGTGTTTATGCTATTATCTTATCGCAATTTTTTAATGGTTAATATTTCGTTGTATTTCTGTAGTTTCGGGTGACTTCTAACGGAGTATTCTTCCGGTTTAAATAAGGCACAATACTCTTTATTTCTCCTTTTTTCTAATTCGTTTAATGTAATGGTATTAAATAAGATAAAGCCATTTACATTAAGTATTCGTTTAAGTCTTTCTGCAAAGTAGTTTTCAAACAAAAACGTAGGCATATTAGCATCTTGAAAGATATCTATAACGATTAGATCATAGCGTTTTTGGCACCTTAAAACATACTCAAAAGCATCCATTTGGTGTATTGTATGTCGCTCTGAATACTTGTCTAAATCAAAGTATTTCTGTCCGATATAGACAATAGCAGGGTCTAATTCTACGCTATCAATTTGCTTGTTAAACTTGACATCTTCCCTTAAAAGCGCGATAATATTACCAGCTCCCAGTCCGAGAACAAGTACATTTTCCATAGCTCTTACTTTCTCGTAACCAACGAATTGTAAGCCTTTTTTAAGCACTTTTTCCAGGTTTCCATAAGAGTAGTTGGTATGTTCAGTATCTACTACCAATTGGCCGCTATTCCACGTTACTTCAAGCTGCTTGCTTACTTTAGACGGAATCTTCTTTTCTATAATAGGGGTAAAATAACTAAGGAATCTTTTAATCATCTCATTTTACTTGCTAAAAGTCAAAGATAGTTTAAATAAATATTTAGTCATTCTCAAACTTAAAATAAAGCTAATAAGATAGTGTATTTACAAGGCTTTTTTCTCCTTTAAAGGGGAGCTAAAAGTAAGCTTTGCCTGTTTCCGAAAAGCTAAGAGAAAAGGGAGTTGGCTTTTTTAAAAAATGAAAAAAGTGCCTTTAAGCGCGTATGAAGCAGGTTATAAAAAATAGCTGATCCCAGCAACGGTGGGGGAGGGGAGGTGTTTTACCTTTTTTGCAAGAGGATAGAAGAACTGTTTTAGGAGAAAAAATCAAGGAAAAATCAGTTCCATTTTATGCGAAAAATGGCGTTTTTATTAATTGATGTCTAAAACTAAGGAAAACCGCGGAATTAGCTCTATGAAGACTTCAAATGATAGCCGTAAGCGGTTGTATACACGTATTATATATGTTTTCATTGTAACTTGTTCGAGACATATTCGAGACAAGTACCATATTCGTTCGGAAATAAGCCTTTTTTCCGAAGAAGTGTGGTACTAATGTGGTACTTGTTCCGAACTTGATCGCATTAAAACCTTGGGAAGTCTTGAAAATAAAGGGGAGAAGAGAGAGTATTGTATTAGAAATAACACCATTTTTAGGCCAAAATAAGGTTTAAAAATAGTGTAGATACAAGTAAAAAAAGCTCTTTTTAAAGGCAGTTTACTGTATAAAAAGAGCAGGGAATGTATATTATTGGCGTGGTTTAAACTGTTTAAAAGTACCGTCTTTATAGAAAACAACGATCTGATCTACGTTTGAATTTACGTGTAAAGGGAATTGGTTTAAGATAGAATCACTGTTGTTAAGCGCAGCGTTATCTCCTTGTTTTTGAACTGTATTACTATTGCTTTCTTGTGTTTTATTACCCGTTTGATCATCTTCTTTCGAAGTAATTATATGACCAGTCAAAGGGTCAATAGGAGGGGCAATTGTAGGAGTAGGTTGCTGTATAATTTTAGTGATAGAAGTAACATTTTCACTCTCTATATAATTACCTTTTCCCTTCAATAACCAGGTTAAACTGATCTCAGGAAAGGCATCATTTATCTTCATAACAAAGTCTAAACTTGGCTTGTTTCTACCTGACAATAGGTGAGACAAACTTGACCTTTGAACCCCAATTTTATCTGCAAAAGCAGAGGCAGTATAGTCTAAATTTTCAAGAAGAAAAGCGAGCCTGTTTACAAAATGTTCCATAGTAAATTGTTTAAGAAAGTGAATGAATCAACTGTTTACAAATGTAATAAAAATAATGATATTACAAATGTATACAATGATAATATTGTAAATAGTATTAAATTTAATGTTTAGGTTACTTCGGTTTTTTATTTGGTAATCAATTGATTATGATTATGAATTTAAAAATGTAAACTTCTAAAGGTTACGTTACAGCTGTGAATAGGAGATTTGTTTACATTTGTAATTAAAACACTTTTTTAAATTGTTTACAAATGTAAAAAATAAGTTGTTTACATTTGTAATTGTAAAAAAATAACAGATATGAACTATCAATATTTAGTAGAAAAATACACCTATCATAAAATAAGTGGTCGATATATTACGAGTGAAAAAATAGCTTCTTTTTTGAGCGACTTAAAGGATTACTTTAAGGTAGAGGTCAAAGGAAAATCAGTTGAAGGAAGAGACATAAAAACGGTGACTTGGGGAGAAGGACCAACGAAGATTTTTATGTGGTCACAGATGCACGGAAATGAATCGACAACAACAAAAGCTGTACTCGATTTATTAAACTTATTGAACGAGGAAAAAGAGTCTTTTATAGCAGATTGGAAAAAGCGTTTTACGTTTTTAATTGTACCTATTTTAAATATAGATGGGGCACATTATTATACGCGAGTAAATGCAAATCAAGTTGACCTAAATAGAGACTCAATAAATTTGACTCAACCCGAAAGTCAGTTGTTGCGAAAACTTTTTGAAGACTTTAAACCTGACTATGCATTTAACCTTCACGATCAACGAACTATTTTTGGTGTAGGAGATCAACCAATGCCAGCAACGATTTCTTTTTTAGCACCTTCTTATGATGAGGAACGTGAGATAAATGCTAATAGAGAAAAAGCTATAAAATTAATTGTAGCAATGAATCAAGAAGTTCAGAAAGTGATTCCAGGACAAGTAGGAAGATTTGATGATGGATTTAATATTAACTGTATAGGAGATTATTTTCAAAGCCAAGGAGTTCCAACAATCTTGTTTGAAGCAGGACACTATCAGAATGATTATAATCGAGAAAAAACCAGAGAAATTGTATTTTTAAGTTTATTATCTGTAATTTGTAGTATATTTACTAAGAATTATGAGAATAATTCTATAGAATCTTATTTAAGCATTCCGGAGAATCAGAAAAGCTTTAATGATGTGGCAATTGGACCAGTTTCCTTGGCTGGTAGTAAAGAAGAATATATTGTGAAAATTCAGTATTTAGAGCAATTAAAAAATAATAATGTTAAATTTTGTCCCATTATTGTGGATATTATTAAAAAAGAAAGTAAATTTGCCCATCATTATATAAAAGAGAGTATAATTTTTAAGAACTCTTTGGTTAAAATAGAAGATGCATTAGATAAAAATTATCTTGAGGTTGTAGATTCTACCGTATCTCAGGATAATGGATTATTAAATAAATAATAAAATTTGTTGTTTTTTAGAAAATAAGAATTTTATTTAGTATTATTGTACAGAATTATAGATTATAATAAGATAAATAATTGTTTTATGAGTAAATTTCGTTTAGATGAAATCGATCACCAAATCTTAGATATGTTGATTGACAATACGAGAGTTCCTTTCACAGATATTGCAAAAAAATTACTGATTTCTGCAGGTACTGTTCACGTTCGTGTTAAGAAAATGGAAGATGCAGGAATTATCCAAGGTTCTTCATTAACATTAGATTACGAAAAATTAGGATATGCTTTTATAGCTTATATTGGTATTTTCCTACACAATACTTCGCAAACTAAATTTGTATTAGAGCGTATTAACGAAATTCCTTTCGTAACTGTAGCACACGTTACAACTGGTAAATTCAATGTTTTTTGTAAAATTAGAGCGAAAAACACACGTCACGCAAAAGAGGTTATTTATATGATTGATGATATTGAAGGAGTTTACAGAACTGAATCAATGATTTCTTTAGAAGAAAGCATCAACGATAAAAAACGTTTAATGCATACGATTTTTAAAGAATTATAAGAAATCAAACACTTATAAGAAGAAATAATAAAAACTGCCCTATGGCAGTTTTTTTTTTATTTGTATTTTTGAAAAAAAAGTTAATGGATTCTTTAACACAAATTGTATTAGGTGGAGCTGTAGGGAATGCGATAGCTGGACGTAAGATTGGTAATAGAGCAGTTTTATATGGTGCTATAGCAGGAACAATTCCAGACTTAGATGTTCTATCTGTATTTTTTACTGATCCAATATCCGCTGTAGAAATGCATCGAGGGGTTACGCATTCTATTTTGTTTGCCATTTTAGCTTCTTTTATGTTTGGCTATCTTGTGTACAAATTAGAAAAGAAAAACGGCGTTACCTATGAAGAGGGATATTGGTTGTTTTTTTGGGGGTTGTTTACACACGCGTTGTTAGATATGTTTACAACTTGGGGTACACGATTACTGTGGCCTTTTGATTATGCTTTTGCTTTTAAGTCTATTTTTGTCATTGACCCTCTATACACTATTCCGTTTATCTATTTTTTGGTTCGTTCTATGCGTGAAAAAGTAGATATAGACAGGAGGATGCGTTTGAATAGATTAGGTATTTATGTTAGTAGTTCATATTTGTTTTTAACGTTGTTGTTAAAAGCAGTGGCTTTTTACGAGTTTACTGATGCTTTGGATAAACAAGGTATTAAGTATAAAGAAATGTCTGTTAAACCCACTGTAATGAATACTATTTTGTGGAATGCAATGGTAGAAACAGATGATGCTTTTTTAATTGGCGAGTATTCATTTTTTGATCATTCAGACATTACATTCCAACGTTTTGATAAAAATGAGCATTTCATTAACAATATAGCTAATCACAATTTGTTTAATAGATTAGTGAAAATATCAGAAGGTTATTATACTTTTTCTGAATACAATGATGAAATTCACTTTAATGATTTGCGATTTGGTTTGTTGAAGAATGAAGGAGAAGATGTTCAGTTTGCTTTTAGTTACCGATTTGTAGTAAACGAAGACGGTGAGTTACAAGCAGAAGAGGTTAAGAAAGAAAGAAAAGATGGTGTGAAGTTGCTAAAACGACTATGGATTAGATTGCAAGGAATATAAAAATAGAAAAAGGAGCATAATAGCTCCTTTTTCTATTTTAAAGCAATTTGAGCAACTTTAAACAAAAAAAGAGGAGTTTGTATGCCTTAGGTGTAAAATCGCTTTAAAAAAAGTTGTTATGAGTAAATATGTTTGTAATAACTATTGTGTTCGTGAATTTTAAAATACTTTTGTACATAGGTTATTTTTATAGCTGATAAAAGGAGTGTTTAATAGTTCAAATAGTTTTTAATTTAAAAGTATTTGAAATCATTATTTAGAAGATGGAAATATTTGAAAGAAATATCATTTCTATTCAAAGTTTAGTTTCGGCAGGTTATGTTGGAAATAGTGTTGCTGGTTTAGCAATTCAGTTACACGGTATAAATCCTATTATTTTGCCGACAGTTATGCTGTCGAGCCACGCTGAACAAAATATATATTACGGAGATGTAGTTTCTCCAGATTTATTCAAGAAATTGATAAGAGGTATTAGCGAGGTTGGACTTCGAGAAAAAACCAAGTTTGCTGTCAGTGGTTATATCAATACTTCTGAGTTGATTGATGTGACAGCAGAATTTATAACGGGGTGGAAAAAGGTTCAGAAAGAGGCTATCTATATATACGATCCTGTATTAGGGGACACTCGCGCAAATGGACTGTATATTCCAGAAGCTATTGCGAAGCATTCTGTGGCTACATTACTTCCTTTATGTGATGTGTTGACTCCAAATCAGTTTGAATTAGAGTTTATTGTAGGACAAAAAATTACTACTGAAATTGAATTAACCTCTTTAATAGCAGATCATCCAATTTTAAATAATAAACGAGTTATACTTACAAGTGCCGTGTTGGCAGATACACCAGCTGGCCAAATAGAAGTTATAGTTGTAGAAAATGGCCAAATTTCGAGATTTAGCACAGAAAATATACATATTGAGGTAGTAGGAACAGGAGATTTGTTTACAGCTATTATGACTTCTCAATTAGCTAATGGCAGAAAAGTAGGCGATGCTATACAAAATGCAATGAATTTTGTTTGTAGTGTGTTGACATTTACCAAAGAAAATGGATTAACAACAATGAGTGCTTCAGCGATTATGCAAGCATATCCTCTGTTATTGCTATAGTTTTTTGAATTATACGTAACTCATTGGTTATTAGTGTTGTAAATAATTTAAAAATAATTTAAAAGGATTTTAACTATCTTATTTTTATTAATTTTGAAATATAGTAAAAAATGAGTTTTTTGTTATATAAATTAGAATGAATAGGGTTGTTATTCAAAAATATTGAGCTAATTGTTTAGTATTAACTTAAAATATATTTTTTGATTAACGTAGCAAAAACTAAGTTGAAATATGAGGAAAGTTATACTTCTTTTATTGGTTAGTATGACCATTATAGCGTGTTCTGGTAGCGATAACAGTGATGTTCAAGAGATGACAAAAGAAAAACTGCATTTGTCTTCAGAGAAGTCTACTGTTGAGGAGGGGAAGGCAGTACATTTTGTTGTTTTAGATGGCTCTTCTTTAGATGTCAATGCTGATTTATATGTTGAGGGTGTTTTAGTGCACAATCCGTATAAATTCTCTGAAATAGGAAGTTATAAGGTTACAGCAAAGAAAAAGGGGTATGAGAATAGCAATCCGATAGAGATTACTGTGATTAAAAAAACAGGATTGAATTACTTAAATATCAATAAACAGTATTACGATATCAAAAGTGTCTCAATGTCTGTGGAACAGATAAGTAAAATAGATTATGAGGCGAGTAAGGAGTATTATGTTGATAAAGCGATAAGATTACCGAATGGAGAATGGTATAATATTTATCACTTTGATATTAGAATTAACGGAAGTACTGGGTACGAAAGATTTGAAATATGTTATTATGTACCAAATAAAACAATTGTTGCTAAAGACAATAACATTATTGATTATGGACAGCGTGTTTTGCCAAGTGAAGTAGATAGTAAGGATATAATTTATCACAACTCTTGGGTTGTAATAGATAATTATGATGCTGCAAGAGATTGGAATCTTGCAAGTTCAGAGTTAGAAGTTGGAGCAGATAAATTAGTGAATAAGGGAGTTGGAGTGGGGTATTTGGGATTAGACACTAAAGGATCGTTTGAAATAATATATAAAGATGGAAATACGCCTATTCATATTGTTTATGACGGTGTAATTAGATTTTGTGAGAAAACAGAAAACGTAAGTGATTTTTAGATAAATAAATATTTATTGATAAGAGATTAAAAAGGCCTTTAGCTACTGTAGCTAAAGGCCTTTTTAATTACATAAAGCATTTATAATTAAGGGATGTTTATAAAATATTTGATTTGTTTATTTTTTAGTGTTAAATGTGTTTGATTGTTGATATTTTTTCTAATTAAAATGCTCTTTATTTGTTTTATTAACCATAATTAGTATTTAATATGAAGAAATTGTTATTTTTTCTGATCACTGGATTGTCTTTTCTGTCTTGTAGCAGTGATGATAATCAGGTAGCAGAGACGAAAAACCAAGAGCTTTTTTTAATTGTAGAGAACACGTCAATTTTTGTGTACGACTCTTTGTCTTTTATTATTCAAGATGCAAATGCGGATAAAGTAGATGCTGAAATATATGTAAATGGAGTAAAAGCTTCTAATCCGTTTGTATTTGAAAAGAAAGGTCAATTTGATGTGATTGCAAGAAAAAAAGGAGCTTTGGATAGTAATGTTGTCAAAGTTAATGTAGGGACTAAACAATTGGTTTTGGAAGTAGACAAGGAAAATTTATTTCTACAAGGAAGGGCGTTGTTTAGTGCTACTTGGCAAGGAGAAGATGTGTCTTCTAAAGTTGCGATTTACAATATAGAGACAAATGAAATTGTTCAAGATAAAATGTTCTATGGTGATGATGTAGGAGAATTTAAGTTTCGAGCAAAAGGAAAAGGATTCATAGATAGTAATTTGATTACTATTAATGTAGAGGAACGTCAGACAGATGGGAAGTTCATTATAAATGACAATGAGTATCTTATTTCTGGAGTATCTATTAGTGTTGAACGTATGGATGTGGTAAATGAAACAGATGGAGAGATTTTTGAAATAGATAAGGTTTTTGATTTAGGAAATGGGTTATATGCAAATCAATATAATTTCCTTTTCAAAAGTTATCAATCAGGTAAATTAGAGCGTGTGTTCTTTACATTCTTTGTTCCTAATGAAACGATAAAAGTAGAAAATGGTGCAATAGTAGATTTAGGAAGACGTGTTTTTCCAAATGAAGTAAATTCCACATTGTATTTTGAAACTTGGGTTGTCGTGAATGATTATATGTTCTACAGTACTTTTGAGGAATCTGAAGCTTTTTTAAATGTTAAGTCTTTGAAAGTGAAAGATAAAGGGTATAATGCAGGAATTGATGGTATAGATGCAGAAGCTTCTTTAAATATTTCATATAAAGATTTTGAAGCTGATATTTTTGTTGACTACACTGGTAAAATTAATTTTTCTGAGATTCCTGAAAGCAATCAAAGTGAAAGTGCAATTCGCGTAAAGAATGCAATATTTAAGCCAACTAAAAGTAATGTGAATTAGTTTTTTAACTATTTAAAAATGAAAGAGATGAAAAATTTATTATATGGTATTATAGCATTTTTTGTATTAGTAGGATGTTCTAAAAATGATGATAGTGTAGATGCTATTACAAATAATGGGGCACTTGTTTTAAAAATAGAACAAAAAGATTTGACAGTTGGTGAAGAGGTTAAGTTTATTGTAACTAATGCAGAGGGCGGGGGTATTAAGAGTAATATCTTTATTGATGGTGCACCAGCTTTAACAAAGCATATCTTTAGAAGTGAGGGAACTTTTAATATTATTGCTAAAAGAACAGGCTATACAGATAGCAATACTTTAAAAGTAACCGTTGGTGCTAAAAGATTGCTTTTAAAAGCAGATAAAACAAAAGTCAATGTAAATGAGTATGTAACGTTTTCTGTATTATACAACAATAAAGAGGTAAATGAAGAAGTGTTTATTTATAACAATAAAACAAATGAAGTATTAGATTCTCCTTATTTTAAGCCAACTGAAGCAGGTACTTATAGTTTCATAGCAAAGTCAACAGGATATAGTGATAGTTATGAAGTGACTATAGAGGTTAATGCTCCTGTAGATAGGTTTGTTTTAAAAGGGCAAACTTTTGCTATAGATGATTATATTTTAGTATTGAGTAGAGAATTGCATATTGATAAGCTTGGTAACGAAAAAGTAGTAGATGAAGTTAGAGAATTGCCTGATGGCCGCTTAGCAAATGTCTATTATTATCTATTGGGTAGAAAGATTGGTGAGGATTGGGATGTTGTATTTGTAGATTTTCTTGTAGCAAATCCGAGTATAATCAAGAAAAACGGAAAAATTGTAGATTACGGAGTACGTGCATTGCCCAAAAAAGGAGAAGATATTATGATAGAAAGTATTTATGCTAATGTTGAAGGAGATATTAACGATGTGTACTTTGATGAAATATTAGATTCAAAAGTAGTGCTTCAAAATTTAGAAGTAGCAAAGAATGGATTGTTTGATGATGATTATGATTATAAAGAACACGATGACGATCGTTATTTGAATGGGACAATCAATACAGAAATGTCTATTAAATCACCGATAGGGAATCTTGAAGTATTTTATAATTCATCGATTAGATTTTATGATAAGGTGTCTTATATTGAGGAAGTTGAAGAATTTAGAAGAACTAATAAATCAACAAAAGCTAAAAGCAGTCAAAGAAGTAATTTAGTCAAAGAATTACAATTAAAATAAAATAAAAAAACTCCATAGGTGTAAAACTTATGGAGTTTCTTTTTCATAGCATTTTAGTAATTTTATAAGAAGTGGTAATTATTCTACATCTTACTGATACAAATATAAGTGAGTGATTTTGTAAAATGACATTATATGTTGTTTTTTAACAAATGTTATCCCAAAGGGATAAGCATAGCCCTCTATCCAATAAGTTTTTGTTGCGATAATAAAAATATTGTTTATTAAAATTGATTTGAGATACAATTATAAAGGGGTTTTCATAAATTTAGCAAAGTTTAAAACTCATATTGTGATGAATGATAAAATAAAATCAGCAATACCAAGTGGTATTTTAGTGCAAATAGCATTTTTACTTGTTATTGTTTTCGTATTCTTTTTATTGGTAAAGAATTTAGTTGTGTTTTTACCAGGTTTCTTAGGAGCTATCTGTCTGTTTGTTTTGTTGATCAATCCATTTCGATGGCTAACAGAAAAAAAAGGTTGGAAAAAAATATGGTCAATAGTAGTTTTGATCTTAGGTAGTGCTTGTTTAATCTTAGGTCCGATGTACTTGTTGATTCAAACATTAACTAAGAAAATATTAGTTATGTTGGACGATAAAGACAAGATAAAAACAGGAATTAAGAGTGTAGTAGATTTGCTTCACACGAAATACAATATTGATATTTTTGACCAAAGTAATTTAGAAAAGGCTACTGAAATAGGAGGTAAGGTATTACAGTCAATTGTCAATACTTCAGTGAATGGACTAATGGAAATAGGAGTTGCTTATCTATTACTTTATTTTATGTTGGTTGATTATAAATCAATAGAACGTTGGTTTAATAAGTACATTCCCCTTGGCAGAGCAAATATGGACAATATGAAGATTGATATGAAGAAATTAGTAGTTTCAAATACGATAGGTGTTCCGTTAACTGCTTTTTGTCAAGCTGTGGTTGCTTATATAGGATATTTGATATTTGGAGTAGATGATGCTTTTGTCTTTTTTGTATTAACAGGATTTGCTGCAATGATACCGGTAGTTGGAGCGGCGTTAATTTATATTCCTTTAGTTGGTATGTTAATAGCACAAGGCGATACTACAGGTGCAATTGGGCTATTGCTATACAGTTTGATTCTTGTGGGGTTATCTGACAATTTAATTCGTTTTATGTTACAAAAGCGAATGGCTGATGTACATCCTTTAATTACAATATTCGGTGTAATAGTAGGGGTTAATCTATTTGGATTTATAGGAATAATCTTTGGTCCAATCTTATTTTCATTATTCTTCTGGTTAATTAAGATATACCGCAATGAGTTTGTGGTTCCAAATGATAATAAACAAGCATAGTAAAGTTGATTATCTTTGTACGCAGTAAAAAATGAAAGAAATGCTTAAAGTTTGTTGTGCAATAATAGAACATCAAGAGAAGATATTAGTTGCTCAAAGAAGTGAAACAATGTTGCTTCCTCTGCAATGGGAATTTCCAGGAGGGAAAGTAGAAGTAGGGGAAACGGTTGGGGAGTGTATTGTTAGAGAAATAAAAGAAGAGTTAGCTATGGATATTACCGTAGTTAAGCCGCTGACCCCAGTGATACATCACTATGATACTTTTTCACTTGAATTAATTCCTTTTGTTTGTAGCTGTGAATCGGCTCATTTTGAAAAGAAGGAACACAAGAATATTGTTTGGAGTGATAAGCAAAGGTTAATGGATTTTGAATGGGCAGCAGCAGATATTCCTATTGTTCAAGAGTATTTGAAAACTGTATTCTAAGAATAGAACTAATGTTCTTTGTTTGCTTTATAGCATTAGGAGCCCTGATTTGGTAGAAAGCTTAGTTTTGAAGACTGAGATAAATAGAAATATATAAAATAATACAAGGGGTGTCAATTTGATACCCCTTTTTATAATTATTGCGATGTTTTTAGTAAGTAATCTTACTTCAGTACGAAAGGTTATTCTTCTTTTAATCGAATAGCTAAAAGTTCTCCAGTAGCACATACAACATCATTTGCGCTAAGCGTCATATCTACCCATACTTTACGGCCTTCTATGCTGCGCAGTTTACCTTTTAATAGCAAAGGAACACCCATCGGTGTAGCGGCTTTAAAATCAACTTTTAAGGACGCTGTTACACAACGTACGGGAATAGGGCTTACTTCAAGGGAAATGCCTTCCTGTTTACACAGAAAAGCCGCAGCAGAACCAGTACCGTGGCAATCTAATAAAGAAGCAATTAATCCACCATATACACTTCCAGGAAGAGCAGTATATTTAGATTCTGGAGTAAACTCGGCAGTAGTTTCCTCTCCAATTAAATAAGTTTTGAGTTGGTAACCATTAGGATTGTTTTTTCCACAGCCGTAGCAATGCGCTAAGTTTTCAGGGTATAAGTCTTGAATTGCTTTTGTCATAAGTCTTTGTTTAATAGGTTAGTTTCTGTAAATATCAACAATAGATTTTAGATTGACAAACAGTTGTTTTTAATAGTTTTACTTGAATATTATACTCTTTAAAGAGCAATGAAAGCTCTTAACAAGAATATAAATATGTAAAAATATGTACTCAGTAAGTTTTATTTTCTTAAATTCGAATAAGTAACACCTTAAAATATGAAAGGATAGTATATGTCAAGTCAGATAGTATATGAAAAAAAGAAAACTTAGTAGTAATATTATATAATAAAAGTTAAGTTTATCTGTTATATAAAAATATAAAGTATTTAAGAATAAAGCTAATTAAATTATAATAGCTTGTATTTACTGTAAATGGAAATAGAATCGTGAGATAGAAGTGAACTTCTAAAAAAAGAGTAATGTTTTTTACAGGTTCTATTCAATTAAATATTATACTAAGAAATGATTAAAAAAGGTTTATTATTAGTTACCTTATTAGTGAGTCAATGTTTTGTTTTTGGTCAAAAGAAATATTCGGAATTAACACAAGAAGATTATCTTGAAGACTTCGACATTTTAATCAATATCGTAAAAAATCAACATCCAAATCCATATCGCGTAATATCAGAGAAAGACTTTGATAAGAAAGTTGCGAGTATAAGAAAGACTTTAGAAGAGAATCCGAGCTATGCTACGTTTTTACTATCAAATCCTATACCTTATATTCACGATGCACATTCTTCTTTGTCAACAGATACAACTATTTTTGAAGACTTTACTAAGGAGACTCATTTTTTTCCTTTAGCTACGCTTGTCTTTAATAGTAAAGTATTTGTTAATCAGCACAATCCGTACATTCCACCAGGTAGTATAATTAAGAGTGTCAACGGAATTGAAGCGAGTAAGATATTAAGTCGTATAAATGTGAGTAGTGATGGAGAGATCAAAGCTGATGATGCTAAGGATTTTACGTTTTATATATCGCTAATGTTTCCAGATGCTAAGGAATACGTTATTACTTATCAAGATAGTTTAGAAAGTGAAGAGGTAAAAGAAGTGACAATCAATACAGTGAGTTATTTCCGAAATTTTTACAACGTTCAGAAGTCAATTTTACCATTCGATTTGATTACTTATTCTTATGGTATTTATGGTAGAGAAGTAAATGAAGATACTTATATTTTGACAATAAAAACGTTTGCCTTTTCAGAAGAGTTTGCTTATCAAAAGTTAAGTGCTTTTTTTGAAAAATTAAATGAAAAAGGAATTAAAAACTTAATCATAGATATTCGTAGTAACGGAGGAGGGCTTTTAAGTAATATTCCATTATTTTATTCTTTTATTTCAAAAGATAAGGTGTTTAAGAATAGTTACCGTTATGCAACGAAAGTTGTTGATATAAAAGTTCGAGAGAATTTAATAGATGGTAGCGGACGTCAGTATTCTGATTTAGATATCAAGAATATGAACAATTTTATGTTGCAGCGTTATGATAAAAGTGAAGATGATGAGTATTATTATGGTAACAATCGCTTAGACGAATCGTATGTAGAGAATTATCCACGTGATAGAAATGTGTTTGAAGGGAATACCATATTATTGATAGATAATAATACGGTGTCGGCAGCAGCTTATTTTGCAGCTTTATTTAAAGAGAACAAGAGAGGAGTAGTGATAGGACAAGAAACACGTACTTGTAGTAATTTTACAACTGCATCTTGGTTTATAAATTATAAATTGCCGAATACACAGACAATTGTTGATCTACCTCGTTCGGAAGTGTTTTTTAATAATTCAGCAAGTAAAAGCGGTGCTTGTAGAGGGGTAATTCCTGATTATGTTGTAGATGAGACGATGTTTTACGCTGGTTTAGTGGAAGAAAAAGATCCAGAGTTAACAATGGCATTGGATTTAATTAAAAGACAAATTGGACTTAATGTAGCGGAGTTAAGTACGAAAGAAAAAGGAAAAAAACAGAAAAAATAATCTGTGCTATAAATATAAAAGTAAGAGGCTGTCCTAATAAAAGACAGCCTCTTTTTTATTTCTTTCTTTTTAAGAGGCAAAAAAGAAAGGATATAGAACGTAGATGTTTTTTCTTTAAAGGGGTTATTTTAGAAATAAAAAATGAATTGTGTAACAGCATATTTTTCGATTATTTTAAAGGTTATTAAAAGAGAGGTACACAAATATTACACTACTTTTTGTAAGTTTGCTTTTGCTATAAAATATTATTGTTAAATATCAATGTTACAGGCCCTTTCACACTTATCGTGGTTACAATTATTATTGCTGAGTTTAGCAATAAATATCGTGCTTTTTGCAAGTTCGGTTGGCTTGTACACATTAGTAAAAAAGTTTTCAACACAGGAATTAATTCAAGAGAAAGAACAGAAGTTATCCAAGGGGGATTTACAGCTTGCATTATTGGTCTTAGTTTGTAACTCAGCTGTATTTCTGTTAGGTGAATATCTTTGGGAACGTGGTTTTATCATTGTTTCAGAGAAGGAGTCAATCTTTACCATTTTACTACAAATAGGTGTCTTAGTTGGCGGAATGGATTTCCTGATGTATGTTTTTCATCGCATAGCACATTTACCAGGGCTTTATAGTTTAGTACACGGAAAGCATCACGAACATAGTAGTGTCAATATTTTAAGCTTATTTGTCTTACATCCCGTTGAAGCAATTGGTTTTGGGATGCTTTTTATTGTTCTATTGCTATTGTATCCTTTCAATGTATGGGCAATCACAGCATACTTAACAATTAATCTAATTTGGGGCACAATTGGACATCTGAATCAAGAGGTTTTAAAAGAAACGAGATTAAAAAAATGGATAAGTAAAGTGTTGTGCTTAAGTGTTTTTCATAATCGTCATCATCAATACCCAGATTGTAATTACGGGTTTTATACTCTATTTTGGGATAAAATATTTAAGACCTATAGAACTGAAAACTAATATATTATTACAAGCATATACCTCGTACAGATGGAATATAAAATTATAGAATTATTGCGAGAAAGCGAATTGTTTAGTTATGACAATTTTCGTGAAGGAGATAAGGTATTTGTTGATCAATTTTACAATTGGATTACGGATGTAAAAGAGTTGATTATAAATACTTATGTTGAAAGTAGTGAACCTTTTAAATTGATAAATGAGGTTGATTTTCTACAATTTTCAGTTAATGAGGATAGTTTTACGTTAGAGAAAGCAAAAGTAGAGATGGCTTTAAAGAAATGTTTGTATGAACAACAAGCAGTTAAAAGTCAATCTGCAACATTTTTAGAGAAAATAGTCTATGCTATTATGAATTTATTTAAGTGATAGTTGTTTGAAAATTAGAATGTTGGTGTTTTTTGTTCACTTTAAAAGCTTGTGAAATGAGGATCGCTTTGAAAAGGCAGGTAACTTTCCTTTGAAATTCGTAAATTTGGGTAAATACCCCTGTAAGTTGTTTTACTGTTTTAGAAACTAATTGTTTCAAAGGGATTGTTGTTATAAAAAGAAGAAATATGAAAAAGATAACCTTACTATACCTATTAACTCTAACTGCGTCAGTACAGGCGCAAGAGGTTGTAGACTCTTTGTCTAATTGTAAACAAGATAAAGTACTGTTTATCAATCAGGAGTTTAATGTAGAAAACTGTATAGTAAATGATAGTTTGTCAATTGAAGAGAGAGTTGTTTCTTTTCCTCAAGAGGCTAAGCAAATGTACAATAGCTTAAAGTTTATTGAACAGCACGACGAACTGTTACAATCGTTTGTTACGGTTAATGACAGTGTTGCAACGGCTAAGGCTACATACGCTGTTAATGAGTTGATGCAAGGAGTTGTGTTAGAACCAATACAGTTAAATGACTTTAGTTTTGTTTATTACAACGAGGGACAACCTTTGTATCGCTATGTGTTAGATACGGATAATCATTTTTACACGTATGTTAGAGCTGAAATTGAGAAAGATGAGGATGTACGAGATTTGTTTTACGATATAGAGGAAGGAGATATATTACCTACTAAGGAGATGTATGTAAATGGTGATTGGAGTAAATGGGACAAACAAGGAGAGAGATCAACAATCAACTTAGGAGGTAGAGAAGGAGAGTTAATTCGCCTAACTAACCCAGATGCTAAAGTAGAGCAGATGATTTTTAAAGTGGGTGATGAGCAAGGTATGTTGCACTATGTGTATCTTGAGAAAGAAGGTCATACTATTTATGTGTATGAACAGCATTTTACTGTCGTTGATGGCATTGTAAAAGGAGGTTTTGTCAATAATGCAGTAGTTCAAAATATGGGGTTAGACAGAAAGCGCATAACTGCACGTACAGAAAAAGGTAAGTCTATTTCTGATATTTACTTTGAGAACTTTGCTCCAAGTGGTTGGAATCAGCCTAATCAGTACATTTTCGATTATGTGAAGAATTCTAATAAAAAGGTGCTAAGAGCGAGGGTGGTATTAGATAAGGCTATAGAGAAAGAAAGTGTCTTTTTTGACGTTTTAGTAGCTTTAGCTAATAACCCTGAGTTATTTAGAATAGACGTGAGATTAGGAGACTTTTCTTTTGACCAATTGTTATCAACACACGTATTGCACTTAAAAGAAGATAAGAAAAACCTGTTTACCTTAAAGTAAGCAGTTAACCAAAATAGAAAATAACAAGCCAACTTAATAAAGTTGGCTTTTTTTATTTATAGGTAATTAGGTTTCTATAGATAAGCTTGAAAATCTGATTATTAGGCTTGTGATTTAAAGGCGAGTAGTTTTAAGGGGCTTTTTAACAAAAATATCTTCTAATACTTCTTGTCATTTTGTACCTTTAGCTTGAAAAACTTATTGAAAAAATGACAAATTTAGAAAAGTTATCAGAGATCCGTTTCTTGATGAAAGAAAAGGGAATTGACGGATATATCATTCCTTCATCTGACCCACATATTAGTGAATATTTACCTGATTTTTATAAATGTATTGCGTGGACATCTGGATTTACAGGTTCTGCAGGGACTCTTGTTATTACACAAGACTTTGCTGGATTATGGACAGACTCACGTTACTTTGTGCAGGCAAATGAGCAATTAGCAGGCACAGGTTTTGAATTAGTGAAGTTGAAAGTACAACACGCACCAGAATATGTAACTTGGTTAGGGGAGAAATTGTCTGAAGGAGCTACGGTTGCTTTTGATGGTAATCTTGCTTCATTAGCAGTTGCTAATTCAGTGAACAGTATTTTAAACCCATTGGGAATTAAGGTGAATGGACACGTGGATCTACTTGATCCAGTGTGGAAAGGACGTCCTGCATTGCCAACAGAAAAAGCGTATACATTACCAATTACTACGACAGGACAAGCAACAGTTGATAAGATTGAAGCTGTTCGTAAAGCATTGAAACAAAAAAGAGCAACAGCACATTTAGTTTCTTCTTTAGACGATTTAGCGTGGTTGTTAAATATTAGAGGAACAGACGTTAAGTGTAATCCTGTTACTTTAGGATTTGCTTTCATTGATCACAAACAAGTGATTTTGTTTATTGATGCTGTGAAACTTGAAGCTGCAACAAGAGCAGAATTAGAAAGCTATGGTATTACAATTAAGCCATATGAAGAAGTAAAAGGTTATTTACAAGGATTAGGTAAAGATGAGGTAATCTTGTTAGACCCTAAACGTACTTGTTTTGCTACTTACGATTCAGTTGCAGATGGAGTAAAGATCATTGAAGATATGAATCCTTCTACGCTTCTTAAAACAATTAAGAACGAAGTGGAGATTAACCACGAAAGACAAGCGATGGTTAATGACGGTGTAGCGTTGACTAAATTCTTTAAATGGATTGAAGAGAACGTGGCTAAAGGAGAATTGACAGAGATGAACATTGCTGATCATTTGAGAGGACTTCGCGCAGAACAGCCTGGTTTCAAAGATATCAGTTTTGATACAATTGCAGGATATAAAGATCACGGAGCGTTACCGCACTACAAAGCAGAAGAGCATAGTAACTATAAGTTAGAAACAACAGGATTATTATTAGTTGATTCAGGAGGTCAGTATGAAACAGGAACTACTGATATTACTCGTGTAATTGCTTTAGGTACACCAACTCAAGAAGAGAAAGAAGATTATACAATTGTTTTAAAAGGAACAATTGAAGGATCTATGGCTATTTATACTAAAGGAACAAGAGGGTATCAGATAGATGCAATTACGCGTCGTCCTATTTGGGCTACTATGCGTAATTACGGACACGGTACAGGACACGGAGTAGGTTTCTTCTTAAACGTACACGAAGGTCCACAAGTGTTTAATGGTACAGCAACTGATATTGCTATTGAGCCAGGGATGATTACGTCAATTGAGCCAGGATTATATAGAGAAGGAAAGCACGGTATTCGTATTGAAAACTTAGTGTTGTCTAAAGACTTAGCATCAAATCAGTTTGGTGATTTTATGGACTTTGAAACATTGACTATTTGCTATATTGCTACAGACTTAGTAGAGAAATCATTGTTAGGACAAGAGCATATTGATTGGTTAAATAACTATAACCAATGGGTTTATGACTCTATTTCTTCTAAATTATCTGCTGATGAAGCAGCTTGGTTAAAAGAGAAAACAAAAGCTATCTAATAGATTAGATAAGTGTAGATATTAAAAGGGCGATACATTTGGTGATGTATCGCCCTTTTTAATTTAATAAGCGAGAAATTAGTGTTTAAAACAATCGGTTAGTGTAAGGCGATTATTTTATAAGGTGTGTATTCTAAACGCTATTTACATCATATTAGAATAACGTATAAGCGAATGTTTCTTTAAGTGATTTGCTCTAATATATTTTACATACATCGGACGAATAGATTTAAAACCACATTGTGTAGCAATCTCATAGAGAGAATCTTTCGTAAAAAACAATAATTGTAAACCTCTAATATATCTTTCTTTGTTGTAAAAGTTCCAAAAGGTGTCTCCGTAGAAGTACATAAAATCATCGTTAAATGTAGTTTTAGAAATGCCTTTATCTTCTAAGATAGCATATAATTTACTTTCAGTTATATTATTAATACTGATAAGTTCGTGATATAAGTCGTTATATTTTTTCTTGTCTTTAGTGTAATAGTCAATTTCTAATAAAACATCATTTAGATTTGTTTTAATATTGATATAGAAAAGATTGAATATAAACTTATTATTACGTACGTCTTTTAATACAGTACCACTAATAGTACAAAGTTTGTTTTTTCTGTTGAGGCAGTTAAATTTAATAAAGTGATATTTGTTTTCTTGCCAATTGTCGCGTTGGCCTTTACATTCTGCAATTACTACATCCATTACATTATACTGAGTAGTCTCATCAATTGTATCAAAGTCAATTGTATTGATAATATTATAATTACTATCTACAACGATACTAAATGCTTGTGCATATTGAATTTCCTTCTTTTGGTTCAGTAAAGTAGCATAGTTTAGGTGTAACATCGATTCAAATAGGCTTGTTGTCATCGACTTAAAAAAGTTGTAGTGGAATCTTTGCCAAGCAATGCTATACTTATTTGCAGAGCTTGGGATGTCGACAAATTCATTAATGAATTTTGCCAAGGTATCTGAGACCTCTTCAAAAAGTTCAAGTTTCATAATTTAAGAGTGGTTTGTTAGTTGTCTTGTTAGAATTCGAAATTTATATAAAATTTTTTAAAAAACACTATATGTAAAAACTTTTTTCGTTATTATTATTCGTTATAATTAACTATGATGTTGTTATTTGTTGTAATTATTGAGTTTTTGGCAATTAAGTTGTTTTACGTATAAGCTGATATTCAGTTTTAAGAGTGTTTTTTTACTTTTTTTTATGAATTATGTAAAAATGTCCTTTTGAAGTTTAAAGGCATAAAATAGGCTTGATATATCAATAGGATAGCCTTATTAAGATATAATTATTAATACTATATTTATAATTAGATAATAATTTGATTTTATAGGAGTTGTGCAGATTTTGTTTGCAATATTGAATATTTTACTATATTGCTACTCTACAAAAACTAAAAAACTATATTATGCAACAAAATACACCGTATGTGCCTAACAATAAGGTGCGTATAGTTACAGCAGCGGCTTTATTTGACGGCCATGACGCAGCTATAAATATTATGCGTCGTATTATTCAAGCAACAGGCTGTGAAGTCATTCACCTTGGACACGATAAAAGTGTTGAGGAGGTTGTGAATACTGCTATACAAGAAGATGCTAACGCTATTGCAATGACGTCATATCAAGGAGGACACAATGAGTACTTCAAGTATATGTACGATCTATTACAAGAAAAAGGAGCAGGTCATATTCGAATTGTTGGAGGAGGCGGGGGAGTAATCCTTCCGAGTGAGATCAAGGAATTGATGGATTATGGAATTACCCGATTATACTCTCCAGATGATGGTCGCGCTATGGGACTACAAGGAATGATTAACGATATGGTGCAAGGGGCAGACTATCCTACGATGGACTTGCAATTGCCAGAAGGGAAAGATGTTTATCAATCTCTTGCCGATAAAGACATTACTACAATTTCACGCTTAATCTCGTTAGCGGAGAATAGAGAAGAAGACTTTTTGAAACTATTTAAGTTCGATGAAGCGAAACATAAAAACACTCCGGTATTAGGGATTACAGGAACGGGAGGAGCTGGTAAGTCATCAATGGTTGATGAATTAGTACGTCGTTTCCTTATAGACTTCCCTGAAAAAACAGTAGCCTTAGTTTCTGTTGATCCATCTAAACGTAAGACTGGTGGTGCGTTATTAGGAGATAGAATCCGTATGAACTCTATCAACAATCCTCGTGTGTATATGCGTTCGTTGGCTACCCGTCAATCGAATTTAGCACTGTCTCGTTATGTTGAGGAAACGCTACAAGTACTTCAAGTGGCTAATTACGACCTTATAATCTTAGAAACTTCTGGTATTGGTCAGTCTGACACAGAGATTTTAGACCACTCAGATGCGTCTTTGTATATTATGACACCAGAATTTGGTGCAGCTACTCAGTTAGAAAAGATTGATATGCTTGACTTTGCAGACATTGTTGCGATAAACAAGTTTGACAAAAGAGGTGCTCTTGATGCTATTCGCGATGTGAAGAAGCAGTATCAACGTAACCATAACTTATGGGATGTTAACCCAGATGAGATGCCTGTATTTGGTACGATTGCCTCTCAGTTTAACGATCCTGGTACCAATGCGCTGTACAAAGCAATTATGGATAAGGTGGTTGAAAAAACAGGGGCTGACTTAAAAACAGGCTTTGAGATTACCAAAGAGATGAGTGAGAAGGTTTACGTTATTCCACCAAACCGCACGCGTTACTTGTCTGAAATTGCAGAGAATAACCGCAAATATGACGATACGGTATTAACGCAAAAAGAGGTAGCTCAAAAGTTATACGGTATTTTCAAAACATTGCATAGTGTAGCGGGTAAGCAACCTGAAATAGATAAGTCTGGTATTGTCGAGGCAAGTGTTGCTTCTAAAGACGAGGACACACAATTGTTTGTGAACTTACTTATTAAAGAGTTTGACAAGGTTAAGATGAACTTAGATCCATACAATTGGGAGGTTATCCTAATGTGGGATGAAAAGGTTAATAAATATAAGAATCCGGTGTACTCATTTAAAGTGCGCGACAAGGAGATTAAGATCGCTACTCACTCAGAGAGTTTGTCTCATTTACAAATTCCGAAGATAGCTTTGCCTAAATATGAGGCGTGGGGAGATATCTTGCGTTGGTCGTTACAAGAAAACGTACCAGGGGAGTTTCCGTTTACATCAGGACTATATCCGTTTAAACGAGAGGGAGAAGACCCAACGCGTATGTTTGCAGGAGAAGGTGGACCAGAACGTACAAATAGACGTTTCCACTATGTGTCCTTAGGAATGCCTGCTAAGCGACTATCTACTGCCTTTGACTCGGTTACCCTATATGGAAATGATCCGGGGCATCGACCTGATATTTATGGGAAAATTGGTAACGCGGGAGTATCTATTTGTTGTTTAGACGATGCAAAGAAGTTGTACTCTGGTTTTAACTTAGCCCACGCACTTACTTCTGTATCTATGACAATCAACGGGCCTGCGCCAATGTTATTAGGTTTCTTTATGAATGCCGCAATTGACCAACAATGTGAATTGTATATTAAAGAACACGATTTAGTTGATGAGGTAGAAGCTAAGATTGCTGAGATTTACAAGAAAAAAGGTGTGGACAGACCGCGTTATAATGGCGAACTGCCAGAAGGGAATGATGGTTTAGGACTGATGCTATTAGGGGTAACGGGAGACCAAGTGTTGCCAAAAGCAGTATATGACGAAATTAAGAAGAATACCCTATCGCAAGTGCGCGGTACTGTACAAGCGGATATTTTAAAAGAAGACCAAGCACAAAATACGTGTATCTTCTCTACAGAGTTTGCTCTGCGCTTGATGGGAGACGTTCAAGAGTATTTTATCAATAAGAATGTGCGTAACTTCTATTCTGTGTCTATTTCAGGATACCATATTGCAGAAGCAGGTGCTAACCCAATTACGCAGTTGGCATTTACCCTTGCTAACGGGTTTACGTATGTAGAGTATTATTTGAGTAGAGGAATGGATATCAATGCATTTGGGCCAAACTTGTCGTTCTTCTTTTCTAATGGTATTGATCCAGAATATGCTGTGATAGGGCGTGTAGCACGTCGTATTTGGGCTAAGGCATTGAAAAATAAGTACGGCGCTAATGAACGTGCACAAATGTTGAAATACCATATTCAAACTTCAGGGCGTTCACTTCACGCACAAGAGATTGATTTTAACGATATCCGTACAACTTTACAAGCATTGTATGCTATTTATGACAACTGTAACTCATTGCACACAAATGCGTATGATGAGGCAATTACAACACCAACAGAAGAATCTGTACGTCGTGCAATGGCAATTCAGTTGATTATCAACAAGGAGTTAGGTTTAGCTAAGAATGAGAACCCAATACAAGGATCATTTATAATAGAGGAGCTGACTGACTTGGTTGAGGAGGCTGTGTTACAAGAGTTTGATAGAATTACTGAAAGAGGTGGAGTACTTGGGGCTATGGAAACAATGTACCAACGCTCTAAGATTCAGGAGGAGTCGCTGTATTACGAGACATTAAAACACGACGGCCGTTTCCCAATTATTGGTGTAAACACTTTCTTGAGTTCTAAAGGGTCGCCTACAGTAGTTCCAGCTGAGGTAATTCGAGCAACAGAAGAAGAAAAGTTGTTCCAAATTAAAACTAAGGAGAATCTGAATAAAGCTAACGAAGCCTTGGTGGCTCAGCAATTGGAGCATATTCAAGAAGTGGCTATTCAAAATGGCAATATTTTCGAAGCGTTGATGGATGCTTCAAAAGTGTGTTCGTTAGGACAAATTACTTCTGCTTTGTTTGAAGTGGGTGGACAATACAGGCGAAATATGTAGGCTATTTTTAAACAAAATAATATCTAAAAAGGTTTGAAGATGTATTTCTTTAAACCTTTTTTATTGAAAACTATTCAAAATATCCATTTTAAAAAACGCATCACGTTTTTATAAAGTTAAAATACTAAGAATAGTGTAATTTAACTCTTAATGACAATGTTTTATTTTTCGATATCTCGGATATTTTGTTTAAATATTGTATAAATTTTAAGTTGCTTGCAAGTGAATAAAAAAGTTGTGTATATTGGAACACTTTAAAAAACGAAATAGAATGGCAATAGATGAAGTATTAGAATTGCGTTTTTAAAGAGATTAAAAGAGACTTGCAAGTGAGTCATTAGATACGAAACCCTAACCAAACTATAACTATAACAATTGAAAGATTGTTTTATTTCTGAAAGAGACTTTTTAAGTCTCTTTTTTTATTGGTATTTGTTCTGCATAGTGTAGAAACAACAAGAGGCTGTCTATTTAGACAGCCTCTTGTTGTTTTATCTCGTATTGTGTTCTTCAAAACGAACATCAATCTTCAGTGTGTGCTTATAATTGTTTTTCTATTAAGTGTAGATAAGCAGGAGGTAAGTGATGTGTCATAATACTCTCCGGTTTGTGAAACTCCCTTTGGTATTCAGGATCAGCTTGTCCGTCTAATATAATAGGATTACTACAACGAGCGTAGTTGCTATTTGAACTATAAGTAGGTTCTTTTAATTCAGGTAGGTGTGTTTGCACCATAGAGAAAACAAACGAACCCAAGTATTTCTTACTGCGTTTAACGCTTTTTTCAGGTGGATTCTTAATCTTGTTGAATATCGCTCTTGCAAAGATGCGCTTCGGCCAAGAAAGCTTTTTAAGCGCTTGTTTCACTTCACCATCAGAAACGGGACTAATCTCATTAAAGTCGCGCAAGGTCTGTGTTGTTGGAGGTACTTCCGGAACCCAGTCTTGTGTATTGATAATTGCGTAACTCCAGTTTTTAGTCATCTTCTCATATTGATAAGCAAAATACATATTACCCGGTTTGGGAGGAGCAATAGCATAAACTTTAAACTGCATATCCTTTGGTAACAAGCTTTGTTGTTGCATTTGTATTAAGTTGGCAGTTAGCAAAAAAGCAATTGCCGCGCCTTGACTATGTCCTGATATAATAAGTTCCTTTACATTATTTTTATACAAGCTATCTATTTTCGGTTTGATGTCTTGCAATAAGTATAACGAAGCAATTGTCCATCCAGCGTGTACCGTAGCCCTTTCATCATCAGATAATTTGTAATCTACCGTTGTTTTATTATCAAGTTGTATCTTACCCTGACTCGGAATCATTGCTGCATAGTAGTTTGCTAACCAGCTACTGCCTTTGTTGACAGAACCTCGTATAACAACCTCGTGCACATTTGATGCATTGTTCTTGTAAAGTCCCCACATATTAGTAAGTCCCACTTCAGGTGATCGATATATATTAGTATACCCTGTCATTTGACGAAGTGAGTCAACGCTATATGCCTCGTGAATATCATTAGCCAATATAGCACTGTTTAATACCTCTTGTTTCTCAAGTTGAGGTTTTAAGTTCTGGGCGTAAGAAAGCGAGGAAACAAATAAACAAGTTAGTAGAATTTTTCTAATCATAAATTGTAATATTTAAACTTAGATATAAGTAAAAGCCCTATAAATAAAACTTTTTCAAAGTTAGGGCTTAATATTTTTACCTGCAGTATAAAAGTTGTAATTTAGAATAATATATAAAATTTAAACAATTATGACTAATTCATTTGTAAAAACTGTCAAAGACAGAGTTAAAAACTGGTATATTCCCGCTATTGTTGGGGCGCTATTTGTGGTTGGTGGAATCTATATATTTATGACGCCGTTGGCTTCTTATTTCTCCCTGACGGTATTGTTCAGTTGTATGTTTTTAATATCAGGGATATTTGAAATTGCCTTTGCATTTTCTAACCGTGATCAGTTAGATGGTTGGGGATGGATGTTATTTTCGGGTATTGTTGATTTAATCTTAGGTACAATCTTGATTGGTAATCCATCATTATCAGCAGTTGTCTTACCTATTTTTGTAGGATTTGGATTAATGTTCCGCTCTATGAGAGGTATGGGAATTGCATTTGACTTGAAGAATTACGGTGTTAAATCGTGGACAGGCTTATTTGTATTCGCTTTATTAGGAATGATTTTCGCTTTCTTTATGTTGTGGAACCTTGAGTTTGGAGCAT
The DNA here is from genome assembly GCF_038039755.1 of Myroides sp. C1519. Lineage (NCBI taxonomy): Bacteria > Pseudomonadati > Bacteroidota > Flavobacteriia > Flavobacteriales > Flavobacteriaceae > Myroides > Myroides sp. C1519. The sequence continues at coordinate 68,351 of NZ_JBBPHM010000001.1, read as the reverse complement.
TTACAATTGTGTATTGGACTGCTTTCTCATTTATATTATTAGGTATATATGGTATTATGTATGGTTTCTTCTTGAGAAGGATTAAGAAACACGCAGGAGAAATAGACCAAGAATTAGTAGATAAGTATGAAGCGATCAAAGAAGAGATGAGAAAAAGACTTCATGGCGACAGATAGTTTTCTAAAAATAAATATAAAATTGATGCTTGCAATTGAATAATCCTTATTTTGCATAGAATATAAAAATGTAAAGTATGAAAAAGTTAAGTTTAATAGTTGCATTTATTACAAGTGCATTATTTTTAGGAAGTTGTGAAGGACCTACGGGGCCTGCAGGACCAGCGATTTATCCAGAAATATTTGAATACACATTCAGTTTTGATGGGGACTTAGATAAAGAGGTAGTAGGACATTTACAACAAGCTCCAGTAAAGGTTTACGATGGAGATATTGTTTTAGCTTATATAATGACAGGATTGACTAAGGATAATAGACCAATTTGGACACCAATGCCTCATCGCTATTTTGTAACTGATATTGATACAAATAAAGAAGAGGAGTTAGAGTTTAGCTATAACTTTAGTCCGTATGATATCGAGATTACTGCAAGTGCTTCAACTAAATTAAGATTATTTAATGGGGATGCTCAAGGAAAAAATGGTTTACTAAAAGGTAGAATTTTCAGAGTAGCTTATATTCCAGCACAAGACCCAAGACAAGTAAATAAATCTGTAGAGGGTAAAAATGTAAGAACACCATTAAGTTATGAAGAAGCAGTAGCGAAGTATAACTTACAAAATGTAACAGTGAAAAAGCAAAATTAGTTGCTATTCCAGAAATAAACAGAAAAGGCGAAATAGAGATATTTCGCCTTTTTTATTTTTAAACCCCTAAATTTTAGGGGGTCAACTTGTAAAAAGTGGTGTTTTGAATTTTTTTTTCAAAAAAAATAGGGGGTGTGTGTCGAAAATAAGTTGAAATAGTATAAATTTGTAGTCTATAACAAAGGGGGTAACCTCAAAAAACAATATTATGTCAACATTTCGTTTTCGAGCAATTGAAAAAGCAGCTTCAAGAGAAACTGTACAGGTAGAAGAACTGGGTAGAAAATCATTAATTTTTGGCGATAATGTATTTAACGATAAGTCAATGCGTCAATTTCTTACGCCAGAAGCTTATCAAGCAGTTAAAAACGCTCAATTAGGTATTAAGATTGACCGTAAACTTGCAGAATACATAGCATTAGGTATGAAAGAGTGGGCTCTGTCAAGAGGCGTTACTCATTATACACACTGGTTTCAACCATTGACCGGTACTACTGCAGAAAAGCACGATGCTTTCTTTGAAACACAATTCGATGGTGATCCATTAGAACAATTTAACGGTAGTCAGTTAGTTCAGCAAGAATCTGACGCGTCAAGTTTCCCTAACGGAGGAATCCGTAACACTTTTGAAGCAAGAGGTTATACTGCTTGGGATCCAACATCTCCAGCGTTTATCTTTAACTCAGCTTTGTGTATTCCAACTGTATTTATTTCTTATACAGGAGAGGCATTAGACAACAAAACACCTTTGTTAAAAGCAATTACTGCTATTGATGACGCTGCAACTGAAGTGGCTAAATTATTTGACAAAAATGTACGTAAAGTAACTCCAACTTTAGGGTGGGAGCAAGAATATTTCTTAGTGGACTCTGCTTTGGCAGCATCTCGTCCTGATATTTTGACTACTGGTAGAACTTTATTAGGGCATACAGCAGCAAAAGGGCAACAATTAGATGACCACTATTTCGGTTCTATTCCTACACGTGTATTGAATTATATGCACGATTTAGAGAACCAATGTATTTTATTGGGTATTCCAGTAAAAACAAGACACAACGAGGTAGCACCAAACCAATTTGAGTTAGCGCCAATCTTTGAAGAAACAAATTTAGCAGTAGACCACAACTCATTGTTAATGGATGTAATGAGAAAAGTGGCTGAAAGACACCATTTTAAAGTGCTTTTCCACGAAAAACCATTCAAAGGTGTTAACGGATCAGGTAAACATAACAACTGGTCTTTGGCAACAGATACAGGGGTTAACTTATTAAGCCCAAGTAAAACACCAAAGAGCAACTTACAATTCTTAACATTCTTTATCAATACAATTAAAGCTGTAAACGATAACGAAGAGTTATTAAGATCGTCAATTGCATCTGCAAGTAATGATCACCGTTTAGGGGCAAATGAAGCACCACCAGCAATTGTATCTATCTTTATTGGACAACAATTGACTAAAGTGTTGAACGAGCTTAAAGATGTTACTGATGGTAAGTTATCTCCAGAAGAGAAAACAGATTTAAAATTAAACGTAGTAGGAAAAATTCCGGATGTATTATTAGACAATACAGACCGTAACAGAACTTCTCCATTTGCGTTTACAGGAAATAAATTTGAGTTTAGAGCTGTTGGTTCTACAGCAAACTGTGCTGGACCGATGACTGTATTAAACACAATTGTAGCTAAGCAGTTGAGAGACTTCAAAGCAGAGGTTGACAGCTTAATTGGAAACGATGGTTTAAAACGCGATGAGGCTATTTTCAACGTTTTACGTGAGTACATCAAACAAAGTGAAAGAATTCTTTTTGAAGGAGATGGATACAGTGATGAATGGGAAAAAGAAGCTGAAACAAGAGGATTGAGTAATAATAAAAACACGCCAAGTGCTTTAAAGATTAAGAAAGATCCTAAGTCAATTGCTCTATTTGAAGAAATGGGAGTAATGACAGGAGTAGAGATGGAAGCGAGATATGAAATTGAGTTGGAAGAATACGTTAAACGTATCCAAATCGAAGGACGTGTTTTAGGTGATATCGCTAAAAACCACGTGATTCCAACGGCCATTAAGTATCAAAACTTAGTAATCGAAAACGTAAAAGGATTAAAAGAGATTTTTGGTGAGAATGATTTTGCATCTGTTGCGACAGAACAAATCCACATCATCAAAAAAATATCACACCATATTGAGCAAATAAACGTGAAAGTAGTTGAAATGACTAATGAGCGTAAAAAAGCAAACAATATTGATGATATTGAATTACAAGCGGAAGTTTACTGTAACAATGTAAAACCTTATTTTGACGTAATTCGCTACCATAGCGATAAGTTAGAAATGATGGTTGACAATGAATTGTGGACTTTGACAAAGTACAGAGAGTTACTTTTCACTAATTAGGATACACACTATCACTATACAACACAGCACTTACTGAAAAAGGTCTTATCGTTTTGATAAGGCCTTTTTTATTGGCCTAAATACACGCTATACAGAAGTTTAGGCTGTATAAGAAGAAGTTGTGTTTAATTGCAATAATATATACCTATTGGTTTGAATAGCTAATCTGTTAGTTCTGTTACACTTCGTAGCCGATAGGAGGTAAGTAAGTAGGAGATAGTCTGTAAGCAGGGTGAACAGACGAGGGTATTGTAATTGGGCTTGATTTGTTTTGTATAACAATGCTTGTTGTTCCTCATAGCAAACAAGGTGCTTTTTTGTTTGTGTTTTGTAGGGACCAAGTTCGGGATTAGTCCCACACAAGTTCTGAAGACCTTCGGGAAATAGGGGCTATTTCCGAGCAAATGTGGGACTTGTTTCGAACTTGTCTCGAACATGGTCTTATTGAAACTCGTATAAGCCTTGTGGTCGCTGGGTTTGAGGCGTATATAAAAAAGAGAGACCGTTACTATATAGCAACGGTCTCTCAAAAAAAAAGGAATATGAACTTTATTTTTTCTCTTTGTCTTTATATGCCCAGTAGAAAACCTGTGGCAAGACAGTAAAGGATAATATCATACAAATAATCAATCCACCTACAATCATAATCGCTAAGGGTTTCTGAATTTCAGACCCCATACCATTTGACAATGCAGCCGGTAATAGTCCCATAGACCCCATTAGGGCAATCATAATAACAGGTCGAATTCTACTTTTAACCCCTTCGTGAATAGCTTCTTTCAGAGGCATTCTACTGCGTAGGTTTTCTCGCATTTCACCAATCAATACAATACCATCAATTGTAGCTACACCGAATAAGATAATAAATCCGATACCCGCAGAAATACCAAAGATAGTTCCAGTAGCCCAAAGTGATATAAATCCACCAATGAAGGCAAACGGAATTGTCAAGGCTGAGATAGCGGTGTCTTTTACATTTCCAAAGTTAAAGTAAAGCAACACAAGAATTAAGATTAGCGATACAGGAACCACTAACATCAATTGGTTTGCAGCACGCTCTTTACTTTCAAATTCACCAGCCCATTCCATTTTGTTAGCCGTAGGTAAGTGTACTTCTTTTTCAACTTTCGCTTTCGCTTCAGCAATTGTACTTCCTAAATCACGGCCCTCAATGCTAAACCCAACACCGATGTATCTGCTACTGCCTTCTCTATAAATAAAAGCAGGACCAGTGTGGTAGTCAATAGTTGCAATCTCTTTTAGAGGTACTTGTTTTCCGTCTAATGTCGGAATCAAGATCTCTTCAATTTTCTCAGCAGAATCTCTATAGTCTTTTTCAAAACGCAAGACAACATCAAACATTCTTTCATTTTCATAGAATGTTGTAGCTGCTTGTCCACCAATTGTCATTGCAATTACCGCTTGAGCATCAGCAGTAGTAACCGCATATTTTGCCATCTTTTGGTCGTGTAGAGCAATGCGAAGTTCAGGTAATCCAATGTTTTTAAACACATTCAAATCTGTAATTCCTTCAACATCTTTAATGCTACTCGCCACTTGATTAGCATATTTCTCAAGTTCAAACAAATCGTCTCCGAATATTTTGATAACAAGTGAACTCTTAACACCCGCTACATACTCCTCAACGTTATCTTGGATTGGCTGACTAAACCCGAAGTTTACACCAGGGTATTTCTCTAAAGAAACACGTATTTCCTCTAACAATTCGTCTTTTGAAATATGGCGTTTCCACTCATCTTGCGGTTTAAGCTCTGTGTGAAATTCAATATTAAAGAATCCAGTTGGATCCGTACCATCATTAGGACGACCAGTTTGCGTTAATACAAAATCAACTTCATCATACTCGCGAATAATCGTTTTCATTTCTTTTGTCAAGCGAACAGACTCGTCTAAGTTGATACTACTTGGTAATGTAGCACGGATATATAAAGCCCCTTCGTTTAGTTTAGGTAAGAATTCAGAACCGTAGTAATGGAATCTAACCCCACAAACAACAAGAATAACTGCGAAGATTGAAATCGTTAGTTTTTTGTGCATATAACTCCAATTGAACATTCTGTAAATATTCTTTTTGAAGAATCTTGAAATAACGTTTTCGCGTTCGCGTATGTTTTTAGTTAATAGCAATTTACACATCGCAGGCACATACGTTAAACTCAAGATCAACGACCCTAATAAAGCATAACCTAATGTGAATGCAAGCGGTGAGAACATTTTACCTTCCACTTTTTGGAAAGAGAAGATAGGCATTAAGGCAACAATCAAAATAAGAAGTGCAAAGAAGATATATCCCGCTACGCTACTCGCACTTTTCTTAATTGTACCTAATTTAGACATACGATTAAAGCGTTGCATCCCCACGGTTTCAGCACGTTTCTCGAGTCCCACGAACACGTGTTCTACAATTACCAGTGTTCCTTCTAATAGTAAACCAAAGTCTAAAGCCCCCATAGAAATAAGGTTGGCTGGAAGACCTTGTATTTTAAGCATAACAATAGCAAATAAGAAAGCTAATGGAATAACAGAAGCAACAATAAACGTAGTTCTCCAATTGTATAAAAAGATAAATACAATAAGCGACACTAAGATAATTCCCTCTACAAGGTTTTTAGTTACCGTGTGAACCGTTGTATTTACTAAGTCAGTTCTATCAACAATCGGAACAATCTCAACATTCTTAGGTAAGATACGCTCATTTAGGTCTGCTATTTTCTCTTTTAAACTCGCAATTACAGCACTTGGATTTTCTCCACGTAACATAACCACAATTCCCTGTACTACATCATCTTCATCTTGAAAACCAACTTGTCCTAAACGCGGTTTAGCTGCAATAGACACGTTAGCAACGTGTTTAACTAAAATAGGGGTATTGCCTTTTACCTCAATTAAGATATTCTCAATATCCTCTAAATTATCTAAAAGACCAACACCTCTAACTACATACGCTTGGTCTCCACGTTGAATAACATCACCACCTACGTTGATATTACTTTTTTCAACTGCTTCATACACATCTAAAGGAGACAAGTCATAATTTACTAACTCCGTAGGATTAATCTGGATTTCATAGATTTTTTCCTCTCCACCAAAACTTACAACGTCAGCAATACCAGGTACTGAAAGAAGTTCTCTTTCAATTACCCAATCCTGAATAGCTGTAACTTCTTTGATAGGTAAATCACTCTTAATGATATATCTAAAGATTTCCCCCGTAGCCCCAGACGGAGCTTCAATTTCAAAGTCGGCTCCCTCAGGTAAGTCAACACTTCCCATACGGTTAGACGCATATTGTTGCGCGTAGAAATCGTCAATCTCATCATTGAATAATACAGTAACCACAGACAAACCAAAAAGCGATATAGATCGAACCTCTGCTTTGTTAGGAATTGTATTCATTTCTTTAGAAATAGGTAGTGTAATAAACTTTTCTATTTCCTCTGCACTACGACCAGGCCATTGGGTGATGATACGAGCTCTTGTATTCGTTACATCCGGAAAGGCTTCAATTGGCGTGTGTATATAACTATAGATTCCCCCAAACAGCAATAAGAGTACTCCAAAAATTACAATGAATGTATTCTTAAGAGAGAAGGAAACTATTTTCTGTACAAATTTTTGCATAATTAGCTAAGCTTTAGAGATTATAAACTATTGTTTAATTGCTCATATAATAGCAACTCGTTTGTCGTTACTACTGTTTCATTTTCTTCAACACCCTCGCTGATATACGTATATAAGTTGTTTTTAGACGTAGGTGTTATTTTGCGAATCTCGTAGTTGCATTCATCCTTATAAACAACCACATAGTTTTGATTGTTGTCAAAAACAATAGCATTATTAGGAACAGCAAGTGCTTGACCTTTATCTGTTTTTAGTTGGATAATAATATCAGCCGCCATACCCGGTTTAAGCTTCATTTCTTTGTTTTCAAGTACGATACGCGCTTTTAATACACGCTCTTCACTATCAAAAACTTGAGACATTTTAGATACCTTACCAGAGAAATATTCATCAGGGTAGGCAAGTGTTGAAACTTTTACCTCTAAATTAGGTTCAATGTGTCTCATATTAGTAGCATACACATTAGCCATAATCCAAACATCCTCTAAGTTTGCAATTGTAAACAAAGGTTCCTCGCCACCAGCAATAGGCATTCCTGTTGCAATAGTCTTTGTAACAATGTATCCTGCTTGAGGGGCAACAACTTTGAATACGCCAGAGTGGTCAGCATTATTGAAAACAGCTAAATTATTCTTAGCAGAGTTTAATTTACTTTTCAATACATTAACATCCTCTTGTGCCTCAATTAGTTCTTTTTGAGAAGCGATTCCATCTTTAAACATAGACTCAACAGATTGGAGTTCGCGTTGCGCTACTTTCAATTCCGCTTCCGTTGATTTTAGTTCGTCATAGAATTCGTTTAGATCCGTACTCTTTATCTCGGCTAACAATTGTCCTTTTTTCACATAATCACCTAAAGAGAAGTAAGTGTTTGTAACCACACCATCCACAAGGCTTGTAAAAGGAATTGTTTTATCTTGATTATAATCGACATAACCATTTAAGGTTAAACTCTTTTCAATAGGTTTAAGTGTTACTTTTTCAAAAGTAAGTCCCTCCTTAATGCTTGCAGTGATGCAGTTAGAAGTACTTTCAGTCTGTTCAGCACTTTTAGTTTCTTTATTGCAACTCACAAGGAATGCACTAAAAAGGGCAGCAGTTAATAAGGTATATCTTGGCATAATTTTGATTGTTTTCATTTTATAATTCTTTTCCAATAGCAAACTGTAGTTTTTCGTAGTGATCCGTTAGGTCTTTTTTCGTTTCAAGTAATATTGTTTTGTTGTCGATATACGCTTCCACAAAATCTAAATATTCAATTAAGCTCACATTTCTCTTTTGGAAGTTTTTATTGTAAGCCTCTAAAAGGTTGTCTAATTGCGATTCGTAATCACTATCAATATCTTTATACAACTCATTGGCGTGGTAGTAATTTCTAAAAGCCTCAACAATGTCGTTCGCCAGTTCGTTCATCTTATTCTGCGTTTCTAACTTGGCAATTTCAATATCCAGTTTAGCCTCTTTAATATTTCCTTTATTTCTGTCGAAAATTGGTAAATCAAAAGAGATTCCGAAACCAACAAAATCAGTCATAATACCCCCACCGCGGTCATAATCAACACCCAATGTGATATCAGGTACACGTTCTGCTTTTTCAATCTCAAGCTTTTTAAGCGATTGTTGTTCTAAGTTTTTGCTTAACAACGCATCAGGATGTTGCTCTTGAGCCGTAATAATCCAATTCTCTAATTCGATTTCCGAAAGCTCTTTTGCCGGAACCGAAAGAGGATCCGTAATGATAATATTAGTATATCGACCGATGTTGATGAAGTTCTTCAGGTCTTTCAATGCCTCCTCTAAGTCGTTATTAATAGACATCAGTTCCTTTTTGAACTGAAGCTCAGCTGCTTTAAGACGGATGAATTCAGCCTGACTGATATTTCCGTGGTCCAATTGGTTCTTATAAGCAACGATCAGTGATTTTGTATTATCAATTTGTTTTTCAAAGATCAACTTCTGTTGTTGAAGCACTTGAAGTTGTGAGAATGTATTTCTCAATTCAAGCTTAGCTGCTCTTAATACACTTTCGAACTCCTGTGTTTTTTCTTCAATAGTTAATTTTTGAAGCGCAATATTCTTACGGCGTTTACCCCCCGTTTGAATCAGTTGTTCTAAGTGTAAAGCAAACTGTTGCGTTTCCCCATAGTTTCCAAATAAGATAGGTTGTTCTTCTATATTTCTTGTTTTCCAAAGATTTACCTCTGCAATTTCAAAAGTAGGGTTTGGCCATAATCTCGCTTGTAGGAGTTGTGCTTCAGCTTGAGAGATCTCCATTCTCTTAGCAAGTATATCTAAGTTTTGCTCTAAGAATAAAGCTTCAGCTTGCTCTTTAGAGAGCTGTAGTATAGTGTTATCAGTTTGTTGTCCGTAAGACATCGTTGAGATAACGCAGGTTAGTGTAAAAAAAATCTTCTTAAACATAGTTCTGACTAATTTGAATGACAAAATTATTATCTGGTTGTTATAGGTTTATTTGAGTTTGATTAAATACAGATTAGAGCAAGATTAGAATTCGGTTAGAGAATTGTCAAGTGATGCTCATTGTTAAATAAAGCTACTACAATAATTAGATTAAATACTTTTTTTAAAATGTGTTAGTCAAGAAATATGCCAAATGGTGATTAATTTTTTGATATTAAATGAGATTTTAATTGGATAATAAAAGAGGTATTTGTTTAGATAATGTTTAAAATTATTGAGAAGTAATATTTTATTAACAAAAAGGAAAGTTTGAAAATTGTATAAAATTATAAACGAAAGCATTAACATAATTTCCGTATGATTAAATAGGGGAGCTATTTATTTCAATTTTATAGGTATTACTCATTTTGATTTCACTTTATAGAAGTCAAGAATAAAAAGTAACCGATTTTAGAAAGTTTAATACTGGAGGGTAGAACTTATAATTAGGGATAGAATTATTGTTTTTTTAAGGAGTAGTTTGCCTTGCTAATTTTTGGATTTAAACTCTCATTTTTTAGGAAAGAAATAGACTTTACGCTTTTTTGTTGTTTAATACACGAAAAGTAGAGTGACAGAAACAACTCAGAATAAGTGTTTTTTAGTTCTTTTTATTGTTAATTAAAAAAAATATGAGTAAAAAAATAGTGAAAGATAAGTCTTGTATGATATGGAGATATCAAATCTTCGATTATTGTACATTTTGACTATCGCAGATTGTAGAGATAATTTATTAAGTCGTTTTATGTTAGGGAAGTTGCTGTATTGATATGTGTTAAAAAAAACGGGAGTTCATTTGAGAATATCTTTGATTATTATTATAAAAACAGATGTTAGTAGTTGTTTTTAGGGTGATTTATTATTGAGTTTTTTATAATTAAGCTATATGGTAATTGTTAAAATTTTGTATGGTCATTTAAAGGATTGTGTATTGGCAAGATAATTGATTTATGTGTATATAATTTATTATTGCGAACTTTTATTAGTAATAAGTGTTTAATTGTATAACTATTAAGGATTATTAGTATAGAAAGTTCGTTTTGTTAAATAATTAGGTAAGGATGTGTTTATCCTTAACGCAAACATATGTCTAAACAAAGTAAAACTATGAACTATGCAAAACGCAACTACTGTAATTAAGAAACTTAAGAAATTACTTGAGATTAAAACGGATTTGGAATTATCTGATATTTTGAAGGTAAAACCTAATACTATTTCCTCTTGGAAGAAGAGAAATAGTTTGCAATATGAAGGAATTATTGAAATATGTAAGGAGAATCGTATTGATTTAAATGAATTGTTTTTAAAAGACTCTACTATTACACAGAGTAATTCATTTTTAAAGAAACAAGTAAAGATGATTTCATTAGATCATCAGTTCGAGTATTTTTTGGATGCAGAGAAAGCATTAAAAGAAGCACCAAAGTTTGTTTTTCCAACGACAGATGAAGTAGATATTGCTTTTCAAGTAGCCTCTGAAAATATGTATCCTACTTTAAAAGTTTCGTCTTATGTTATTACCAAAAAGATACGCATAAAAGATATGCAACCTTGGCATTTATATTTATTCGTTTTGAAGGGAAGAGGTTTGATGACGTATAGATTTAAGCGTATTTTAGAAAACAATCATTTACTGTTTGTTAGTGATAACTCAAGTTATGAGAACTTAGATGTTGATCCGGCAGATATTATGGAGATCTTCTGTATTAGAGGTGCTTTTTTGCCAAACTTTAAAGGTATAGGTGATTTGTAGGCTGTAATAATTAGAGGTATTTATAAAGCAATTAAATTTATTTATTGTAAGCATTGTGTGAGTTCATTATCTTTGAGTAAATTATAGAAAAATGAAACTTACATCTTCAAGTTGGAATAAATATTTAAAAGCGGAATTCGAAAAAGACTATTTTAAGAATTTAGCAGAAGCAGTAAACTTAGCGTATGAAACTACGGTAGTTTTTCCTCCAAAAGAAGAGGTGTTTAATGCTCTTGAGATTATTAATTTTAACGATGTACGTGTTGTGATATTAGGACAAGATCCTTACCACGGTATGTTTCAGGCTAATGGGTTGTCTTTCTCTGTAAATAGAGGGGTGAAATTACCTCCGAGTTTGGTTAATATTTACAAAGAATTAGAGACTGATTTAGGTATTAAAAATCGCTGTGGAGATTTGACAACTTGGGCACAACAAGGAGTTCTATTATTAAATGCAACATTGACAGTAGAGCAAAAGAGGGCAGGTTCGCATCAAAAAATGGGTTGGGAAACATTTACAGATAAGGTTATAGAATGTTTATCAGAAAAAAGAGAAGGTATTGTTTTTATTTTATGGGGTAGTTACGCTCAGAAAAAGGGAAAGAATATCGATAGGAATAAACATTTGGTTATAGAAACTGCACATCCATCACCTTTGTCGGTTTATCGTGGATTTTATGGAAGTAAGCCGTTTTCGAAAACGAACGATTACTTAGTATCAAGAGGTTTACAAGCAATTAACTGGGAGGTTAAATAAGAATAGTTGTTTCGTGTTGCTAAAGACAATTTCAATACTGTAGAACAAGGATTAAATATATTAGAGGTACGATGTATTAAGGATTTAATATAAAAAAAGCACTACTAAACTTTTAGTAGTGCTTTTTTTATGAAATATATCAAGCTCTATTTAAGCTTTCTACGTTTTAATTCTGTTGTAATTAAACCTAACTCTCTATTCGTTTGTCCTGCAACAGAAGTGTTTTCTTCTGCTCTACGAATTAAGTAAGGAATAACGTCACGAACTGGTCCGAAAGGTAAGTATTTCGCTACGTTGTAGTTTTCTTTAGCTAAGTTGAAACTGATATTATCACTCATTCCGTATAATTGTCCGAAGAACAATTTCTTGTCATTGTGAGCGATATTGTGTTTCTTCATTAAGTCCATGATTAAGTAAGAACTCTTTTCGTTGTGAGTTCCCGCAAATAATGCCATAACATCAGCATTTTCAATCATAAACGTAACTGCAGCATCATAGTTAACATCAGTAGCCGCTTTATCAACACAAATAGGAGATTTATATCCTTTTTGAGCAGCGCGTTCTCTTTCAACTTCCATATATGCACCACGAACTACTTTCATACCTACGTGGAAACCTTCAGCTTTAGCTATTTGGTGTAAATCTTTAAGGTATTGTAAACGATCCCAACGGTATAATTGTGCTGTATTGTAAATAAGTGCTTTTTCTTTGTTGTATTTACGCATCATATCTAAGCAAATCTCGTCAGCAGCATCTTGCATCCAACTATGTTCAGCATCGATTAAAAGTAATACATCATTATCATAAGCATATTTACAAGCCATATTGAAACGGTAAACGATACGTTCCCATTCTTTTTCTTCTTCAGCTGTAAACTTTACATTTTCACCTTTTTTAACGAACATATCAAATCTACCAAAACCTGTAGGTTTGAAAACTGCGAAAGGAATTGCATCAGGACGTTGTTTTCCAAATTCAATCGTCTTAATTGTCATATTCAATGCCGCATCAAATTGCTCCTCTGTTTCTTTTCCTTCAACAGAATAGTCTAAGACAGAAGCAACTCTTCCTTTACCGTACATATTATCAACAACCGTTAAACAGTCATCTTCACTGATTCCACCACAAAAATGGTCAAACACAGTAGAACGAATTAAACCTGTAACAGGAAGGTGTGTTTTAATTGCAAAATTTGCAAGTGCAGAACCCATTTTTACAAGTGTAGGTTTGCTGATCATATTAAAAAGAAAGTGTGCTCTTTTTAATTCATTATTGCTTTTTAGTGCGAAAGCAACTTCTGTATTGTTAAATAAATTTTCCATTATAAAAACTAAAATCGTTTCGCAAATATAAATACTCTTTTAGTAATTATTTAGGATATTTTTATTTTATGTTATGAATTTTTAAAAAAGAAAGAGTAGGAGGTATTTGAAATGATTTTAATTTAAAGAAATCTACTCTTGGGAGGGGATATTTGTACAGTGTTTTGTCGTCTTTTTAATTTTTTATTCTTTAGTTTGTGTAAGATAAAAGGACAGAAATGAAAAGAATAGAAGCAGAGAACTATGATATTTTATTTGGTGTGGAAGCATACCAAGAATTAGGAGACTTTTTAAATAAAGAACAGTATTCTAAGATATTTATCTTAACAGATACGAATTGTTATGATCATTGTTTGCCCTATTTTTTAGGCAACTTACCTACAGAGATTCCTTTTGAAATCATTGAAGTTGAGGCAGGAGAAGAGTATAAGACTTTAGAAACTTGTTCGGGTGTTATTCAAACAATGCTTGAGCTTGGGGGAGATCGAAAAAGTATTGTAATTACTTTAGGAGGTGGCGTTATCACTGATATGGGCGGATTTATCGCTTCTATATATATGAGAGGTGTTGATTTCGTAAATATTCCAACTACGCTGTTATCTATGGTTGATGCTTCAGTAGGGGGGAAAACAGGAGTGGATTTAGAAGGGATAAAAAACTGCATTGGTAGTTTTGTAATGCCAAAGATGGTTATTGTTGATGTGAAGTATTTAGAAACTTTAGAAGCGCGTCAGATTAAAGCTGGTTACGCAGAAATGTTGAAACACGGTCTTATATATGATGCAAAGTATTATGATTATCTTAAAGATATAGCGAATATCGACTTTAACGACATTGAGATTCTAATCCATCATTCTGTTATTATCAAGAATTCAGTTGTTCAGCAAGATCCTAAAGAAGCAGGTTTACGTAAAATATTAAATTTCGGACATACCGTAGGACACGCAATTGAGAGTTATTATTTAACACAAAAAGATAAGAAGACATTATTACACGGAGAAGCAATAGCAATCGGTATGGTTGTTGAAGCGTATTTATCGACGCAATTGAATGGATTGTCCATAGAAGAATATGAAGACATCAAAAATTGTATTCACAGCATTTATGGAATTGAAAATATTGCAAAAGAAGATTATGCAGGGATATTAGAATGGTTGAAGTTTGATAAAAAGAATTCAGGAGGAAGTATTCGCTGTGTTTTATTAACTGAAATAGGGCAAGCAGAGTACAATTTGGAGATTGATAAGACGTTGGTAGATAAGGCGTTGAATGAATATTCTAAATAAGTTCTAAATTCATTTAGTTTTTCTTATTTCATTGCAATATTTTGTTACATTTGCGCTCGTGAAAATAGATGTTTTATATATTAGATTTTGTGTGCAATCGAAGCACAAAGTAAGACGTTTCGTTCGAAGGCAAAGAACGAATTTCGTATATAGCATTATTAAATATTTAAAGGAAACTTGTAAGTTTTTTATTCATAGCTACAAGTTGCCAATAGTATTTGCTAATATAAGAGTTTGAAAAGCGGATTAAATTTCGTATAATCAAATTTGTTAACCTATATTATTAAAGTTATTTTACCATGAATACAAAATACGCTGATTTAATCAATCAAACTTTTTACTTCCCACAAGAGGAATTCAAATTAAATAAAGACAATTTACAGTTTCACAATATAGATTTAATGGGATTAGTTGAAAAATACGGTACCCCATTAAAGTTTACTTATTTACCAAAGATTTCTGAAAACATCAATAAAGCAAAAGGGATGTTCAGAAAAGCAATGGAGAAAAATAAGTATAAAGCAAATTACTACTATTGTTATTGTACTAAGAGTTCTCACTTTTCATATGTATTAGACGAGGCTTTTAAAAATGACATTCACGTAGAAACTTCATCTGCTTTTGACGTTAATATCGTTGAGAGATTAATCGATGCAGGTAAGATTACAAAAGATACATTTGTAATTTGTAACGGTTTTAAACGTGATCAATACATTGACAATATTGCTCGTTTAATCAATACAAGACACGAAAATACGGTGCCTATTATTGATAACTACGAAGAGCTTGATTTACTTCAAGAACAGATTGAAAAGAAATTTAAGATTGGTATTCGTATTGCATCAGAAGAAGAGCCTAAGTTTGAGTTTTATACATCTCGTTTAGGAATTGGATATAAAAGTATTTTACCTTTCTACAGAAAACAGATTGCAGAAAATCCTAATGTAGAATTGAAGATGTTACACTTCTTCATTAATACAGGAATTAGAGATACTTCGTATTACTGGAATGAGTTGTTGAAATGTTTAAAAGTTTACATTTCTTTGAAAAAAGAATGTCCTACATTAGACAGCTTGAATATTGGTGGAGGATTCCCAATTAAAAATTCATTAGCATTTGAATTTGATTATCAATATATGGTTGATGAGATCATTAATCAAATTAAAATTTCTTGTGAAGAAGCAGAAGTAGATGTTCCAAACATCTTTACTGAATTTGGATCTTACACAGTAGGAGAGAGTGGAGGAGCTATTTATGAAATTTTGTATCAAAAACAACAAAATGACAGAGAGAAATGGAATATGATTGATTCATCTTTCATTACTACTTTACCAGATTCTTGGGCTATTAATAAAAAATTTATTATGTTGCCTGTAAATAGATGGAACGACTCTTATGAGCGCATTTTGTTAGGAGGAATGACTTGTGATAGTGATGACTACTACAACTCAGAGCAAAACTTAAATGCTATCTATTTACCAAAGTACAATAAAGAAAAACCGTTGTATATCGGATTCTTTAATACAGGAGCTTACCAAGATACAATTGGAGGTTTTGGAGGATTACACCACTGTTTGATTCCACAACCAAGACACATTTTGATCGACAAAGATGAAAATGGTATCATTGGAA
Organism: Myroides sp. C1519; assembly: GCF_038039755.1. Classification (NCBI taxonomy): domain Bacteria; kingdom Pseudomonadati; phylum Bacteroidota; class Flavobacteriia; order Flavobacteriales; family Flavobacteriaceae; genus Myroides; species Myroides sp. C1519. The sequence goes on along the minus strand of NZ_JBBPHM010000001.1, from coordinate 52,281 downwards.
CAGAATTATTCTCAGAACAACAAACAGCTGAGGATGTATTAAATATTTTAGGATATAACAAATAAGAATTATAAATAAAAAATATAAATAAAATGAGTAAAGGACCGATTAGTCAGTTTATTGAGCATAATTACAGACACTTTAATGCTGCTGCTTTAGTTGATGCTGCAAAAGGATACGAAGCGCATCTTGATGCTGGAGGGAAAATGTTAATTTCTATGGGTGGTGCAATGAGTACTGCAGAATTAGGAATTTCTTTAGCGGAAATGATCCGTCAAGATAAAGTTCAATTTATTTCTTGTACAGGTGCAAACTTGGAAGAAGACGTAATGAACTTAGTAGCTCATTCACACTATAAAAGAGTACCTAACTATAGAGATTTAACTCCAGAACAAGAGAGAGAGTTATTAGATAATCACTATAATAGAGTTACAGATACTTGTATTCCAGAAGAGGAAGCATTCCGTAGATTACAAAAACACTTAGAAGACGTTTGGCACGCTGCAGAAGCAAAAGGTGAGCGTTATTTCCCACACGAATTCTTATACCAAGTTGTAAATTCAGGTGTATTAGAGCAATACTATGAAATTGATCCAAAAGATTCGTGGATTGTAGCAGCTGCTGAGAGAAACATTCCAATCGTTTGTCCAGGATGGGAAGATTCTACTTGTGGAAATATCTTTACTTCAAACGTAATTAAAGGAAACTTAAATGTACATACAGTTAAATCTGGAATTGAGTATATGATTTATTTGACTGAATGGTACCGTGCAAATTCAGGTGGACATGGAGTAGGTTTCTTCCAAATTGGAGGAGGTATTTCTGGAGATTTCCCTATCTGTGTTGTTCCAATGATGTACCAAGATTTAGAGTGGGAAGATGTTCCATTCTGGTCATATTTCTGTCAAATTTCTGATTCAACTACATCTTATGGATCTTACTCAGGAGCTGTTCCAAACGAGAAGATTACATGGGGTAAATTAGATGTTGATACTCCTAAGTTTATTGTTGAGTCTGATGCTACTATCGTTGCACCATTGATTTTTGCATATATCCTTGGAAACTAAACAAATAACTGATAGTAAATTAAATTAATTTTTTATTTGTTAATTTCGATTTTGCTATTACATTTGAAACAGAAATAAAGCAATAACAAAGAATGAAAAGAGTAATTGTTGATTACGCAAAATTGACGAACGAAATCTTGACACTATTAGTGGAGAAATTTCCTGATGGATATGATGACGCAGATATAGTTCGTTTTAAAAACGTTAAAAACGAAACAGTAGAAGCAGTTGAAGTTAGAACTGAAGATACTATATATTTGGTAAAAGTTAGTACTAAGTTAGCTGACAGAATCGAAAACTTCGATGACGAGGAAGATGATTTTGTAGACACTGCAGATGACTCGTTAGACGCATTGAAAGACTTAGAAATTGCTGACGAAGAAGATTAACAAGAAATCGATATAAAAAAACCACTCGCGAGAGTGGTTTTTTTATTTGTATTAACAAATAGATATTAAACTTCTATTATTTTGAATATATTTGCAGACGTTTAAAAATGACAATAGAATCAAAAATATGAAAGCAGGTATTGTAGGATTGCCAAATGTGGGGAAATCAACGCTATTTAATTGTTTATCTAATGCAAAGGCTCAAAGTGCAAACTTTCCTTTCTGTACGATAGAACCAAATATTGGAGTGGTAAATGTACCAGATCCAAGATTATTGAAGTTAGAGGAATTGGTTAATCCAGAACGTGTATTACCTGCAACTGTTGATATTGTAGATATCGCTGGTCTTGTTAAAGGAGCAAGTAAAGGAGAAGGATTAGGAAACCAGTTTTTAGGAAACATTCGCGAGTGTAATGCTATTATTCACGTTTTACGTTGTTTTGACAATGATAATATCGTTCACGTTGATGGGAATGTAAATCCAATTCGCGATAAAGAAACGATTGATATTGAATTACAATTAAAAGATTTAGATACAGTTGAAAAGCGTTTAGAGAAAGCTAAAAAAGCTGGTAAAACAGGAAATAAAGAAGCTTTAGCTGAAGCAGACTTATTAGAGCGTATCAGAGAAGTATTATTGACAGGTAAATCTGCACGTGTAATCGAACCAAAAAATCAGGATGAGGAAGAATTAATGGAAGCTTTCCAATTAATTACTGCTAAACCTGTATTATATGTTTGTAACGTAGATGAAGATGCTGCAGTTAATGGTAATGCTTATGTTGACCAAGTAAAAGAATTAGTGAAAGATGAAAATGCTGAAGTTATTGTTTTAGCAGTTGGAACTGAAGCTGATATTACAGAGTTAGAAAGCTATGAAGAGCGTCAAATGTTCTTAGAAGACTTAGGATTAACTGAGCCAGGTGTTTCTAAATTAATTCGCTCTGCTTATAAATTATTAAACTTACAGACTTATTTCACTGCAGGTGTTAAAGAAGTAAGAGCTTGGACTATTAAAGTAGGAGATACAGCGCCACAAGCAGCTGGGGTAATTCACTCTGACTTTGAGAAAGGATTCATTAGAGCAGAAGTTATTGCTTATGAAGACTATGTTGCTTTTGGTTCTGAAGCTAAAGTTAAAGAAGCTGGTAAATTAAGAGTAGAAGGTAAAGAATATATCGTTAAAGATGGTGATGTAATGCATTTCCGTTTCAACGTATAATTCTTACTACGAGATATTTTTAAAAGAGAGAAGCATAGCGCTTCTCTTTTTTTTTCTTTAGAGTTAGGCAAAATACTTAATTGGATTTTTATAAAGAATAATTTATTTTCTATGTAATTCTGTTAAGTTCTTTTGTGTAATTTTGAAGGAGATTTCAGAAAATAGTGTCATTTTACATTATTTAATTGAATGACGTTTTACTTCTATTTTTGAAGAGGTAAGCGGTTATACTTTACTTAACTGACAAATAATAATTTATAAAATTTATGGGGGCTTTGAATTTGAATCTTTTGAAAAAGGTATTTGAACTTTTAAAGAAATCGGTATTTGATTTTTTAGACGATAATGCAATGAAGTTTAGTGCAGCTTTGTCTTATTATACCATTTTTGCCTTACCTCCGTTAATGATCTTAATTATTTCTGCCAGTAGTTTTTTTGTAGAGCAGAACGATGTAGCTAATTTTTTCTATGATCAGTTGACTGATTTAGTAGGTCCTAATGCTACAGAAGAAGTAAAAGGGGCAATGGCCAATGTACAATTGAGTAAGAAAGGTAATATTGCTACTATTATTGGGGTAGCGATGTTGCTATTTAGTGCTTCAGGGGTATTTGCGGAGATTCAGAGCTCGATAAATTATATTTGGGGTATAGCAGCCAAACCAGATAAAAGTATTGTTAGATTGGTTAAAAACAGGCTTTTGTCATTTGCTATGATAGCATCTGTTGGATTTGTTTTACTGGTGAGTTTATTCGTCAATTCAATGGTAAGTTTATTATATGGATTTTTGGGTGAATTTTTTGCTGAAGAGACGATTTACTTAGTTTACGTATTAAACAACATCGTTGTGTTTTTAGTAATTACAGTATTGTTTATGTTGATTTTTAAGACATTGCCTAACGGTCAGATTAGGTGGAAAGATGCTTTTGTCGGGGCAGGGTTTACAGCAATCTTATTTATGATTGGTAAATTTGGAATAGGGTTGTATTTAGGTAATACAGCATCTATGTCGTTATATGGAGCAGCAGGATCAATAATCGTTATGTTAGTTTGGGTATATTACTCAGCGATGATACTATATTTCGGGGCAGAATTCACTAAAAATTATACAGAATTATTTGGAAGAAAGATTATTCCTGGTGAATATTCTGTAGAAATTCGTAAAAATGTTGTAAAAGATTCTTCAGATGCCTTAGGTAGTGAGTAATTCCTCAAAAACTGTAGATAGACAATTTTTATTTTAAGCTAAATAGTAGTATTTTAGCGCAAATTCCTATGTTTTTTATGCAAGATCAAAATCAATATACTGAAGATAATATTCGTTCTTTAGATTGGAAGGAACATATCCGTATGAGACCGGGTATGTATATCGGTAAATTAGGTGATGGTTCATCGCCTGATGATGGTATCTATATCTTAATCAAAGAGGTAATCGATAATAGTATCGATGAGTTCGTGATGGGAACTGGAAAGACTATTGAAGTAACGTTAAAGGATAAACTGGTAACAGTGCGCGATTACGGTCGTGGTATTCCTTTAGGAAAAGTAGTCGATGTAGTTTCGAAAATGAATACGGGAGGTAAATATGATTCAAGAGCATTTAAGAAATCCGTTGGACTTAACGGAGTAGGTACAAAGGCAGTTAATGCATTGTCAAACTATTTCCGTGTAGAATCAGTTAGAGATGGACAATTAAAAGGTGCTGAGTTCTCTGGCGGGGATCTTGTAGAAGAAGAAGATTTACAAGAAACTTCAAGACGCAAAGGAACTAAAGTTTCATTTATTGCAGATGAATCTATTTTCAAGAACTATAAATACCGTAAAGAGTACGTAGAGCGTATGCTTAAAAATTATTGTTACCTGAATAGAGGATTGACAATTATTTTTAACGGAGAGAAGTTTTACTCAGAAAATGGATTAAAAGATTTATTAGAAGAGAACATAGATGTAGAAGATCAAGTATATCCAATCATTCATTTGAGTGGTGATGATATTGAGATTGCTATGACACATAGTAGAACTCAGTATTCAGAAGAGTATTACTCATTTGTGAACGGACAAAATACAACGCAAGGAGGAACACACTTAGGTGCTTTTAGAGAGGCGATTGTGCGTACATTGAAAGAGTTTTACAACAAAAACTTTGAAGCATCTGATATTCGTAAGTCTATCGTAGCAAGTATTTCGGTAAAAGTAGAAGAACCAGTTTTTGAGTCTCAAACAAAAACAAAATTAGGATCTACAGATATGGGACCTAATCTTCCGACCGTTAGAACATTTGTAAACGACTTTGTTAAGAATCAATTAGATAACTTTTTACATAAGAATCCAGAGATTGCAGATGCTTTATTAAGAAAGATATTGCAAGCAGAGAGAGAGCGTAAAGAACTATCAGGTATTCGTAAGATTGCAAAAGAGCGAGCTAAGAAAGCAAGTTTACACAACAAGAAATTAAGAGATTGTAGAGTTCACTTTACAGATATAAAAAATCCAAGGTATTTAGATAGTACACTGTTTATTACAGAGGGTGATTCGGCGTCTGGTTCGATTACAAAATCGAGAGATGTGAATACACAAGCAGTATTTAGTTTGCGTGGTAAGCCTTTGAATTCTTATGGAATGACGAAGAAGATCGTTTATGAGAATGAGGAGTTTAACTTATTACAAGCGGCTTTAAATATTGAAGAAGATTTTGAAAGTTTAAGATATAATAACATTGTAATTGCTACCGATGCCGATGTAGATGGTATGCACATTAGATTGTTATTGATTACTTTCTTCTTACAGTTTTTCCCTGAATTAATTAAAGAAGGACATTTGTATATTCTGCAAACACCATTATTCCGTGTTAGAAATAAGAAGGAGACGATTTATTGCTATAGCGATGAAGAACGTGTGGCAGCAATAGAGAAATTAAAACCAAAACCAGAGATTACTCGATTTAAAGGTCTTGGAGAGATTTCGCCAGATGAGTTTAAGTATTTTATTGGAGAGGATATACGTCTTGATCCAGTGATGTTGGATAAAACAATATCAATTGAAAAAATGCTTGAGTTCTATATGGGGAAAAACACACCTGATAGACAAGAGTTTATTATAGATAATTTGAAAGTAGAACTTGATGTTGTAGAATAATAGAGGATATGATACACGAAGATAATTTTGATGCAGAATTAGATAAGAATAATAACGACTTACCCATTGAAGAACATATCGAGTCTCTTGTAGAAGAAGAAAAAGAAACGATTACCAAAGTAACGGGAATGTACAAGGATTGGTTCCTTGATTACGCTTCTTATGTTATTTTGGAAAGAGCTGTTCCTGCTATAGAAGATGGTTTTAAGCCAGTACAACGTCGTATTATGCACTCTATTAAAGAGTTGGATGATGGTCGTTACAACAAGGTAGCAAATATCGTAGGACATACAATGCAGTATCACCCACACGGTGATGCGAGTATTGCTGATGCTATGGTGCAGCTTGGACAGAAGGAGTTACTGATTGATATGCAGGGGAACTGGGGTAATATCCTAACAGGGGATAGTGCAGCGGCTTCAAGGTATATTGAAGCACGTTTAAGTAAGTTTGCATTAGACGTATTATATTCGCCTAAGATTACTACTTGGCAATCATCTTATGATGGAAGAAGAAATGAACCGGTTAATTTACCAGTGAAATTTCCATTGTTATTAGCACAAGGAGCAGAGGGAATTGCAGTAGGATTATCTACAAAAGTATTACCACATAACTTTATTGAGTTAATTGATTCGTCAATCAAGATCTTAAAAGGAAAACCATTTACCTTGTATCCGGATTTTCCAACACAAGGAATTGCAGATGTATCAAATTACAACGACGGTTTAAGAGGGGGACGTGTGCGTGTGCGTGCTCGTATTTCTCAATTAGACAAGAATACATTAGTTATTACACAAATACCTTTTTCAACAACAACGACTTCTTTAATTGAAAGTGTGTTGAAGGCAAATGAGAAAGGAAAGATTAAGATTAAGAAAATTGAAGATAATACTGCAGCTGAAGTTGAGATTTTAGTTCACTTGCCTGCAGGTACTTCACCAGATAAAACAATTGATGCTTTATATGCGTTTACAGCTTGTGAAACATCGATTGCACCATTAGGGTGTGTTATTGAAAATAATCGCCCTTTATTCATTGGAGTTTCAGAAATGTTGAAGATTTCAACACATCAAACAGTTGATTTGTTGCGTAGAGAGTTAGAGATTGAACTTCACGAATTAGAAGAAAAATGGCACTTCTTATCACTTGAGCGTATATTTATAGAAAATAGAATATATCGTCATATTGAGGAAGAAGAAACGTGGGAAGGTGTTTTAAATGCGATTGATGAAGGGTTAAAACCATTTATTACTAATTTAAAACGTGCTATAACACAAGAAGATTTAGCACGCTTAACGGAGATTAAGATTAAGCGTATTTCTCGTTTTGATATTGATAAAGCAAATCAAAATATTGAGGCTTTAGAAGGAGATATAGAGAAAGTTAAATTCAATTTAGCTAATCTAATTGACTTTGCTATTAACTATTTTACAACGTTAAAAGAGAAGTATGGCAAAGGAAAAGAACGTAAAACAGAACTGAAAAGTTTTGATACGATTGAAGCAACAAAAGTTGTCTTGAGAAATACTAAATTATACGTTAATAGAAGTGAAGGTTTCTTTGGTACGAGTCTTAAAAAAGATGAGTATGTATGCGACTGTTCAGATATTGATGATGTGATTGTGTTCCTGAGAGATGGTTCTGTTATGGTTTCAAGAGTTGATGAAAAGAAATTTGTTGGAAAAGATATTATTCACATCGCTGTATGGGATAAGAATGATAAACGAACAATTTACAATATGATTTACCGCGATGGTAAGTCGGGATCTTCTTTTGTAAAACGATTCAATATTACGGGGGTTACTCGTGATAAGATGTATCAATTGACACAAGGTAAAGCAGGTTCTCAAGTATTGTATTTCTCAGCTAATCCGAATGGAGAAGCAGAGGTAGTTAATATCTTGTTGCGTCAATTAGCGAATGTTAAGAAATTAAAATTTGATTTAGACTTTGCTGAATTGCTAATTAAGGGTAGAGCTGCAAAAGGAAATGTAGTTACTAAATACGCAATTAAGAAAATAGAATTAAAAGAGAAAGGTATTTCTACGCTAAGACCACGTAAGATATGGTTTGACAATACAGTTAATCGTTTAAATGTTGATGGTAGAGGAGATTTATTAGGTGAGTTTAAAGCAGACGATAGATTGTTGATTGTTAGCCAATCTGGTAAGGTTAAAACGATAGTACCTGAATTGACTACGCATTTTGATGAAGATATGATTGTTCTTGAAAAATGGAAACCAAGCAAGCCTATTTCAGCAATATACTTTGATGGAGAAAAAGCGAGATATTTTGCTAAGCGTTTCTTAGTAGAGAATGAGAATAAAGAAGAGTTTTTTATATCAGAACACGAAGGATCAAAATTAGAGATAGTTTCAACAGATTATCGTCCAGTATTTGAAGTGGTATTTAGCAAAGTAAAAGGAGTTCAAAAAGAGAATTTAGTTCTTGATTTAGAGCAATTTATTGTTGTAAAGGGAATTAAAGCTTTAGGAAATCAAGTTACAACTGATAAAGTAAGACAAATAAGTGCTTTAGAGTCATTACCTTATGTTGAAGTAGAAGAAGAGGAGGAAGAGGAAGAAGAAATAATGCCTGAATTAAATGGGGATATGCCTAATATAGGAATAGATGACGATGGACAATCAACACTTTTATTTTAATATGAAAAAGGTATATCTTACAGTAGCAGCACTTTTTTTGTGCTCAATGACTTCTGTATTTGGTCAGGTTCAAGATGATACGCTTTTTGACGAAAATAGAAAAGCACAAGGATTAAATGAACGTTGGGATTTAACTCCAGAAACGAGAAAGAAAACCTTTACTATTACGCCTTATAAACCTATTTATTTGTTGCCGGCTAAATGGTATAGTAGGCCAAATGAGCAGCCAACAAGTTTAAATCCTAACAATAGTTCTACGGAACCGATTGATTATGACAACTGGGAGATTAAGTTTCAGTTGAGTTTTAAAACTAAAGTTGCACAAGGACTTTTTGATGGTAAAGGTGATATTTGGTTAGCTTTTACACAAACAGCTAATTGGCAAGCGTACAATGGTAAAGAATCAAGACCTTTTCGTGAGTTAAATTACGAACCGGAAATAATCTTTAATTATCCGTTAGATTTTGCAATTAACGATTTTAAGTTTAAAATGGTTGGTTTTGGGTTTAATCACCAGTCAAATGGAAAGAGCTTACCTACTTCAAGAAGTTGGAATAGGTTTACAATGCACTTAGGAATGGAGTATAACAAATGGACATTTATGTTGCGTCCTTGGGTTAAATTTCACGAAACATTCGAGAAGGAAGATAATCCAAGAATTGAGGAGTATATTGGGAAAGGAGAACTAAATGTTATTTACAGTAGAGATAATGGTCAGATGTTTACCTTCTTAATGCGTAGTAATATGCGTTTGAATAGTAGATATAAAGGTTTTACTGAATTAACGTGGGCTTATCCAATCAAACATAATTTAAAAGCATTTGTGGTTGTAAATAATGGTTATGGTGATTCTATGATTGACTATAACTGGAATCAAACGACTGTAGGGGTTGGGATTACGTTAATGGAATGGTTATAGCAGACTATTAGATTTGGTGAGTAAACGGCTTAGTATCTTCTTGCTTTTGAATCAGCTAAGATTGATAATCAAGTAGGTAGAAATAAGACTATTTATTATACTGAGTTAAATATATAAAAGGAAAGGGGCTATCTAATTATAGATAGCCCCTTTCCTTATTAGTATTGCTGCTGTATAGCAATAAAAACAAATGACAATTCAGTTTGTAAATATTTGTCCTAAGAGTTTTTTATATCTTGTTGTTTAGCCGCCTTTTTAAGCGAATAAGCTAAGTAAGCAATGAATGCTATGAACCCAAGGAAAGAGAACCAGTTGTCTTTTATAGACCATAAGTTCTCGCTATTTAAATTGAAAATTCCGTAAACTAACCATAGTAGTACTATAAAAGTTGCTCCCTTTTCAAGATTTTTTTTATTCATTTTATGAAGTTTAAATAGTCATAGAGAAAAGCTGTCTTTGTGGTTTATTTCTCTGAAGGCGTAAGTCGAAAGCCATACAGATATTTCTTACAAAAGCTCTTCCTTTTTTAGATATCTTAATTTTATTTCCTGTAATATTGATAAGTTGATCTTCTTCAAATTCCTTTAATTCTTGTAAGATAGGAGTGAAGTTAATTTTATCAATATCCTCATCTAAGTCAGTAGATAAAGAACACATTAAATTTAAGATATGTTTTCGGATTATCAAATCTTCTTCCGTCAAAATATGACCTTTGGTAACAGGTATTATATTTTCGTCTAATAAGCTATAATAAGCATCAATATCTTTTTCATTCTGTGCAAAAGAATACCAACTATCACTTATAGAAGAAACTCCTAAGCCAATCATTACTTGTGTTTTAGAAGATGTGTAGCCCATAAAGTTTCTATGAATGTTTTGAGAGTTTAGCGCTTTGTACAATGAATCTGATTTCAAAGCAAAGTGATCCATTCCAATTTCAACATAGTCATTCTTTAATAAAAGTTCTTTCCCTTTTTCATAAAGTTCACGCTTTTCATTGTCTTTTGGTACATCTTCATCATTGAATCCTCTTTGACCATTACCTTTAATCCACGGCACGTGTGCATAACTATAAAAAGCAAGCCTATCAGGAGATAGTGATTTAGTTTTCTCAATAGTATCTATTACGTGTGCTAAATTCTGAAAAGGCAAACCATAAATAATATCGTGCGATATAGAAGTATAACCTAATTCTTTAGCCCAAAGAGTAACTTTAGCGACATTGTGAAAACTCTGTTCTCTGTGTATAGCTTTTTGAACTTCTGGATTATAATCTTGTACACCAAAACTAACACGTCTAAAACCTAAGTTGTATAACGTAGCTAAGTGTTCTTTCGTTGTGTTATTAGGATGTCCCTCAAAACTAAATTCGTGGTTATCAGCAATGATAGCATTATTTGTTATTCCTTCTATCAACATTGTTAGGTTCTCTGGAGAGAAGAAAGTAGGAGTACCACCGCCTAAGTGAATCTCCTTAATCTTTGGTTTAGCACCAAAAAGATTACAATACAATTGCCATTCTTTTAGTACAGCTTGTATATATGGGTTCTCTACTTCGTGTCTTTTTGTGATTCGTTTATGGCAACCACAGAAAGTACAAAGACTTTCGCAAAAAGGTAAGTGAATATATATACTGATACCCTCAGTATCATTAGACTCTATAAAAGATCTTTTACACGATTCAAGCCAACTCTCTCTTGTAAATGTTTCTTGTTCCCAATAAGGCACAGTAGGATAACTGGTATATCTTGGACCAGGTACATTGTATTTTTGAATAAGAGAAAGTGACATATTTATTATATATTTGAAAACAAAAGTAGAGTTTAAAAATAGTGCATACTATGATAATTGTCATTTTAGCCTATCAAATCAAGCAAATTATGAGAACAAAAAATGTAATGAAATTCTTTTTAGTACTTTGTATGGGGATTTCAACTGTAGCTTGCGCACAGGAGAAAAAAGATCATTTGATGTCAAATGAAACGTTTAAAGAAGTAATTGAGACAAATAAGGTTCAATTATTAGATGTGAGAACTGAGAAAGAATTTAATGAAGGAACAATCGAATACGCTCAAAATATAGATGTATTACAAGATAACTTTTTAGAGGAAGCTAATAAATTAGATAAGTCGCAACCATTATATATTTTCTGTAAATCAGGTAAGAGAAGTGCTAAAGCAAGAAATATGTTATTAGAACAAGGCTTTGAACAAGTATATGAGTTAAAAGAAGGATATTCTAAATGGAATACTACTTCTGTTGAGAATTAGTAAGATACATTGCGGAATTGAGAATATGACTCTTGTAATGAAATTGATTTTATCAATTATTTAAGATTTATTATTCTTTATGAGAACGAAGTTTTGTTATTTTTGAAAAAAACAGTGAGATTATGGATACAGCATCATTTGGAGGATTTATAAAGACTTTACTGATTATAGTATTAGTCTATTATGCGTTCAAGTTTGCTATGCGTTATTTATTTCCTTTGCTATTAATGAAGGTAGCAAAAAAGGCAGGGCAAAACTTTCAAGAAAGACAACAACAACAATATAACCAGTATAGAGAGAATCAAAGTCAACAAGCGAAACCAGACACTTCGTCAGACAATCAGGTTCCTCGATCAACAAAGGTTGTTGGAGAATATATCGAGTTTGAAGAAATAGATACAAAATAGTAAGAAGACCCCAATGTGGGTCTTTTTTTATACCCTTATATTTCTGTAATGTTCTCTTTAGTGCGTGATTAAATTTACTTACTTTAGCGTATTCAATAAAAAAGTAAATGCCACGCAAAGGATGAATACGTTAAAGAAATTTTTACCCCATTTTTTAGTTGTTATAGGTTTTGCTATAGTAGCCTTATTATATTTTTCACCTGTCTTGTCAGGAAAGGTTATCCATCAGTCTGATATTGTACAATACACTGGTATGGCCAAAGAGCAAATAGACTATCGTTTACAATCAGGAGATGAACCTTATTGGACCAATAGTGCTTTTGGAGGAATGCCAACCTATCAATTGGGAGCAAAGTATCCGCATAACTACGTGAAAGCATTGGATAGTGCTATTCGTTTTTTACCACGACCAGCGGATTATTTATTCGTTTACTTCATTGGATTCTATATCTTGTTAATTTCATTGGGAATGAAGCCATTAAGGTCTTTTATCGGAGCCTTAGCCTTTGGTTTTTCAACCTATTTGATTATTATATTAGGCGTTGGACACAATGCGAAAGCGCACGCTATTGCTTATATGCCAATGGTTGTAGCTGGAGTGTTGTTAGTCTTTAGAAAGCATTATATCAAGGGAGGTATACTTACCTTAGTTGCCGCAGCATTAGAAATTAGTGCTAACCACTTCCAAATGACCTATTATTTATTATTACTATTAGTAGTGATAGGCGTTTATTACACAGTTGTTTACATTAAAAATAAAGAGTTTAAAGAATTAGGAATTGCTATAGGTATCTTCATTGTTGCAGGTATTTTAAGTATAGGAGCTAATGCAACTAACTTAATGGCAACATCTGAATACACAAAGTTTAGTACTCGTAGTAATAGTGAGTTGTCTTTTCAAGCAGATGGCTCGCCAAAGACTTCTTCAAATGCAATGAGTTATGAGTATATCACTGAATATAGTTATGGCTTATTTGAAAGCTTTAACTTACTTGTTCCTCGTTTAACAGGAGGAGCAAATAACGAGAAGTTAGATAGTAAATCAAATGTTTACTCTTATTTCGGTTCATTAGGAGCATCACATCAACAAGCAGCAGAAATGGCTGAACACTCGCCAACGTATTGGGGAGATCAACCAATTGTAGCTGCACCAGCGTATATAGGAATCGTTGTTTTCTTCTTATTTGTGGTTGGAATGTTTGCTGAAAAGCGAAACGTTAAGTATGTTTTTGTTATCGGAGCAGTTCTATCATTATTGCTTTCTTGGGGTAAAAACTTCCCATTATTAACAGACTTCTTCATAGACTTTGTGCCTTTATACAACAAGTTTAGAGCAGTATCGTCAATACAAGTAATCTTAGAATTATGTATTCCTGCTTTAGCAATAATGGGATTGTATGCTTATAATAAAATTGAGAAAGAAGAGCAGATGGCTGTACTTAAGAAATCAGCTATCATTACAGTTTTACTTTTCGCTTTCTTATTTGTCATCAAAGGAACATTAAGTTTTATTGGATTAAACGATGATTATTATAGAAATGCTTACGGAGAGATAGGACCTGGTTATATCAAAGCATTAATAGACGATAGAAAATCTCTTTATACGGCAGATCTAATTAGAGCATTTATCTTAGTATTATTTACGGCCGTTACCTTATTCTTTACTACAAAAGAAAAAATATCAGCGAAAATATCAGTGATTATTATTGGTGTTTTGATGGTAGGAGATTTGGTATTGGTTGACAGAAGATATGTAAATGATTCTAATTTCGTGTTAGCTACACAAATGACTAATCCGTTCCAAGCAACACAAGCAGATAAAGTTATTTTAAATGACCCGAGCCATTTCAGAGTTTATGAAGTAGCAGGTGGATTTAATAGTGCGCGTTCTTCATTCTTCCATAATTCTTTAGGAGGATACCACGCAGCTAAGCCACGTAGAATGCAAGAATTAGCAGAGTACCAATTGAGCGGTAAGAACAATATGGAAGTTCTGAATATGATGAATGTTCGCTATGTGATTCAAAAAGATGAGCAAGGGCAAGATGTTCCAATGTTAAACGAAAATGCAAATGGTAATGCTTGGTTTGTTTCAACAATCAAAAAAGTAAGTACTGCTGATGATGAAATGAAGGCATTTGATCAATTAAAAACAAAAACAGAAGCTGTAGTAAATACTGCACAGTTTTCAAATATCAATTTAAAAGACAATTATACAGTTGATTCGGCTACTATTTCATTGCGTAGTTATGCACCAAATAAAGTTGTCTATGACTATGTAAATGAGGAAGACGCTGTAGCTGTATTCTCAGAAATATACTATCCTAAAGGATGGGTTGCAAAGATTGATGGGGTAACAGAAACGCCAATTTTTGCGGCTGATTATGTATTAAGAGCAGTAGTGTTGCCAAAAGGGAAACACACTGTAGAGTTTACATTTGAACCAGAAGTAATTAAAAAAGGAGGAATGATTTCATTAATTTCATCATTCTTAATCCTGTTAGTTATTGTTGGGGGAGTTCTTTATGTAGTAAGAATGGAAAAAGAAAAAAGAGTGTAAAACTGTGTTATGACAGAGAAAAAGAAAGTTTTAATCATTAGTTATTATTGGCCACCAGCAGGAGGACCAGGCGTACAGCGTTGGTTAAAGTTTGTGAAATACCTTCCAGACTTTGCTATCGAGCCTATTTTATATATACCTGATAATGCTACTTATCCTTTAATGGATAATAATCTTATCAAAGAAGTTAACCCTAACGTAACTATACTTAGAAATAAGATTAGTGAACCTTATAAGTTGGCTAAAGTCTTCTCGTCAAACAAGACGAGTTCTCTTAGTGCTGGTATGATTCCAAATCAAAAGAAGCAGACTTTTATAGACAAGTTGTTATTATGGGTCAGAGGTAATTGCTTTATTCCAGATGCACGTGTGAAATGGGTAAAACCCTCTGTAGTCTATCTTACAAAATATTTACAGGATAATCCGGATGTGAAGACAATCATTACAACGGGACCTCCTCATAGTATGCACCTGATAGGTATGGCGTTGAAAGAGAAGTTAGGAGTTAATTGGATTGCTGACTTTAGGGATCCTTGGACAACCATTGGTTACCATAAGGAACTGAAGTTGACAGAAAAATCTAAGCAAGCTCATTTGAATTTAGAAAAGCAAGTCTTGAATAATGCTGATGAGATTATTGTAACAAGTAAGACTACTAAAAGCGAATTTGAAGAAAAGACAAGTACACCAATAACAGTAATTACGAATGGATATGATATTACCAATGTCGGAAAGGTTGCTTTAGATGATAAGTTTACTTTAGCTCATATTGGTTCATTCCTTGCTAATAGAAACCCACGTGTTTTATGGAAGGCGATTAGTGAATTAAGAAAAGAAAATAAAGAGTTCAAAGCGCAGTTTCAATTAAAGTTAATCGGAAAGGTCAGCCAAGAAATCTTAGATACCATCAAGGAGTTTAAATTAGAGGGTTGTACGCTAAATATGGGGTATATAGATCACATAGACTCTTTAAAGCAAATGCGTGCATCTCAAGTACTGTTATTAGTTGAAATTGATTCAGATGATACTAAAGCAATTATTCCAGGAAAGTTATTTGAGTATATGGCCTCTGAACGACCAATATTGGGAATAGGGCCAGAGGAATCTGATTTCTTTGAGATAATTCAACAAACCAATACAGGAAAAGTAGCTTTATATAGCGAAAAGGATAAGATAATGGATGTTCTGTCTGAGTATTTTGAATTGTATAAAAATAAGCAATTAAATGTACACGGAATGGGATTACAGTATTACAGTCGCAAGCGCTTAACAGAGAAATTGGTAAGTGTAATTAAGAAGTATTAAGATTACAGAAATATAAACAAAAAAGGGTAACGCATCGCGTTACCCTTTTTTGTTATAATTTATCTTTCAAGTATTTACCTGTAATAGATTTTTTGTTTTTACAAATCTCCTCTGGAGTTCCAAAAGCTACAAGTTCACCACCATTTTCACCTCCTTCAGGACCGATATCAATGATGTAATCAGCACATTTAATCAGGTCTAAATTGTGTTCAATCACAATAATAGAATGCCCTTTAGCAATCAATGCCTCAAATGATTTAAGCAATTTCTGAATATCGTGAAAATGAAGACCCGTAGTAGGTTCATCAAAAACAAATAATACCTTATCTCTTGTTGTACCCGCTAATAAGAAAGATGCCAACTTAATACGTTGAGCCTCTCCACCAGAAAGTGTTGAAGATGATTGTCCTAATTGTACGTAGCCTAAACCAACCTCGTGTAGAGGTCTTAATCGTTGTGCTATTTTCGTTTGATTATGCGTTTCAAAGAATTGTAAAGCATCATCAATTGTCATTGTTAGGATATCATCAATATTCTTCCCTTCAAAGTTTACTTCAAGTATTTCCTTTTTAAAACGTTTACCATGACAAGTTTCACATTCTAAGTGAACATCAGCCATAAACTGCATTTCTACCGTTACAGTACCTTCCCCTTTACAAGTTTCACATCTTCCACCATCTACGTTAAAAGAGAAGTGTTTCGGTTGGTAATTGCGCAATTTAGACAACTGTTGTTTAGAATATAAATCTCTAATCTCATCATAGGCTTTGATGTACGTAACAGGATTAGATCGTGAACTTCTACCAATAGGGTTTTGATCCACATATTCAACAGCTTTAATATTAGCGAACTCACCACGCATTTCTGTAAATTGTCCTGGCTTATCACTTAGTCCTGTCAACTTTTTTTGTAAAGCTGGATATAGTATCTTTTTAACTAATGTACTCTTTCCTGATCCAGAAACTCCTGTGATTACAGTAAGACAATCAAGAGGGAAAATAACATCTACATTTTTCAAGTTGTTTTCTCTCGCACCAACAATCTCGATGTAATTTTTATACTCGCGTCTTGACTTAGGCACTTCAATCTTCATTTTACCACTTAGGTATTGTCCTGTCAAAGAATCTGACTTTAAAATATCTTCATAAGTACCCTGAGCTACAAGTTCTCCACCAAACGTACCAGCTTCTGGACCAATATCAATAATTTGGTCAGCCGATTTCATAATATCCTCATCGTGCTCAACGACAATCACTGTATTACCAAGTGCTTTTAAGTTATTAAGCACATCAATAAGTTTTTCTGTATCCTTAGGATGTAAACCAATACTTGGTTCGTCTAAGATATACATAGAACCCACTAAACTACTACCAAGAGAAGTAGCCAAGTTAATACGTTGTGACTCTCCACCAGATAAAGTAGAGGAGTTACGATTCAACGTAAGATAGTCTAAACCAACATTCGTTAAGAACTCCAAACGGTTGTTAATTTCGATCAGTAGTCGATTAGCAACTTTAGCATCATATTTATTAAGTTCTAATTGATTAAAAAATGTTTTGATATGCTTAATTGGTAAATCAACCAATTCAGATACTGTTTTACCACCAACTAAAACGTAGTTTGCCTCTTTTCTAAGTCTTTTACCTTTACAAGTAGGACATTTTGTTTTACCTCTATAACGAGAAAGTAAAACTCTATTTTGTATTTTATAATTTTTTTCCTCGAGTTCTTCAAAGAAGCCATTTAAACCAGTAAAGAATTTATTACCCTCCCAAAGTAGCGCTTTTTGTTCTTCTGTGAGTTCAAAGATAGGTTTGTGAATAGGAAAGTCAAACTTATAAGCATTGTTGACTAACTGGTCTCTATACCAGCTCATAGATTCACCTCTCCAAGGGAAAACAGCATTCTCATAAACCGAAAGTCCTGTATTAGGAATTACTAATTCCCCATCAATACCTATAATGCTACCATAACCATCACAAGATGGGCAGGCTCCGTAAGGATTGTTGAAGCTAAATAAATGTACATTTGGTTCTAAAAAGGTAATGCCATCTAATGTAAAGTTATTACTAAACTCTACTCTTGAGTTATCAGAAAGATCTTGTAAATAACAATAACCTTTACCTTCAAAGAAAGCATTCTCAATAGAATCTCCAAGACGATTATAAAACTCCTCTGTGTCATTTACAACAATTCGGTCAACGATAAGCATAATATCCTTGATGTTCATTTTTGCAATAGCCTCTGCTGTATTTTCGTCTAAGAATGAATCCAAACGTGTTGTTTCATTTTTGTACAGAATTCTTGCATATCCTTGTTGTAATAAAATATGTAAGAGAATGTGCAATTCTCGATCCTCGTCTAATTGTATAGGAGCAAGTAATAACCATTTAGATTTAAGTTCTAATCCTTTTATGTAATCCAAAACATCGCTTACCGTATCTTTTTTAACTTCTTTTCCTGAGATAGGAGAGAAGGTTTTTCCAATACGAGCATAAAGAAGTTTAATGTAATCATAAATTTCAGTTGACGTACCAACGGTAGATCGGGCATTTGTAGTATTTACTTTTTGCTCAATAGCAATAGCAGGAGCAATACCCTTGATGTATTCAACTTTTGGTTTATCAATTCTACCAAGGAATTGACGTGCATAAGCAGACAAACTTTCCACATACCTTCTTTGACCCTCAGCATAAAGGGTATCAAAAGCTAAACTTGATTTTCCAGAACCAGATAAACCGGTAACAACAACAAAATTGTTTCGAGGAATAACAACGTCTATATTTTTAAGGTTGTGCAACTGAGCACCTTTAATAATAATATTCTTTTTGGGATCTATTTTAGAGAAATCTGTTTTTTTCATTTTGCCTACAAAGGATGAAAAACAAAGGTAATGCTTTCTTTGTTTCTTTAAAACTAAGACTACTTTGTTTTTTATAAGTTGGTTTAAGAAAACACTATTATCATAAAAAAAAACAAGGAAGAAAGATAGCTGTGTAAAAGCTGTTTTTCGTGGTAAGTGTGAAATAAGCTAATATTATGACGTATAAATTATCAACTTTTGATAATCAGTATAATAAAAAAAGTATAAAATTATTTTAACACAATATTTTGTCTATATTTGTACCACAAAACTATCAAAAATAAAAAAGGCCTATACAACAAAAATACTTTATAAATATAATTACAGCTATTTAAAGAATTTTGTTATGGTATATGTAGATATGCCGGATGCTATGTTAGTAAAATACTATATAGCTGGGGGCGAAGATGCACTTGAAGTTTTGATAAAACGACATCAGTCAAAAATCTATGGGTTTATATTCTCTAAATTACCCGATTCAGATTTGACGAATGATATATTCCAAGAAACTTTTATTAAAGTTATAAACACACTAAAATCAGGACGATATAATGAAGAGGGTAAGTTTTTACCTTGGGTAATTCGTATTGCTCATAATTTGGTAATGGACCATTACCGAAAAGAAAAACGCCTGAATATTCAATATGATTCTGAGGACCTACCGCTATTTTCATTTTTAAAAGATGATTCTCAAACAATGGAAGGTTTGATGATTAAAGAGCAAGTTGAAGAAGATTTACGAATGTTAATTAAAGAACTGCCTGAAGATCAACGACAAGTTGTTATGATGCGTATGTATCAAGATTTAAGTTTTAAAGAGATTGCAGAGATTACTGATGTAAGTATTAATACAGCATTAGGAAGAATGCGTTACGCCTTGTTGAATTTAAGGAAGTTAATTGATGATAACCAAATCGTTTTGACTGATATATAATATTATTGTAAATTGTTCGTTATAATGGTACAAAACAACAAAACAGTCCATATATGAAGAACAACTACAATGCAAAACACCCTGAATTTTCTTTACCAAAAAAAGAAACAATCGAATTTCTTTTAAATTATTCAAAAAGACTATCTAACTTAGAGCTAAATGGTTTATTGAGTAAGAAATCGCTTAAATTAAAAGAAAACTAAAAATAAAAAAGCACGTAAAATTATTTACGTGCTTTTTTCTTATAGTACTCATTGATAACGGTTTTTCTACCGATAACACTCGTTATAATATCTATTTCTAAATTCCATCCTCGAGCAGGAGAATATTGTCTTCCATACCACACTAACTGTAAATGTAGTTTATTCCATCTGTCTTTAGGAAACAATCTTTTAGCATCTTTTTCAGTTTGCTCAACACTTTTTCCATTTGTAAAATTCCAACGATACATCAAGCGGTGTATATGTGTATCAACAGGAAATGCAGGTATTCCGAAGGCTTGAGAAATTACAACACTTGCTGTTTTATGACCAACAGCGGGCATTTCTTTCAATGCTTCCAAATCAGCAGGAACTTCACCATTATATTTTTCTATCAGGATTTGAGAAAGTCCGTAAATCCCTTTTGATTTCATTGGCGATAAACCACAAGGTCTAATGATGTCTTGAATCTCTTCAACTGTCATTTTAACCATATCATACGGATTATCAGCTTTAGCAAATAGAATAGGTGTGATTTTATTTACACGTTCATCTGTACATTGTGCAGAAAGCAATACTGCTATAAGTAAGGTATATGGATCTTTATGGTCTAATGGTACTGGTATTTCTGGATATATTGCGTCTAATGTATCAAGAACAAACTGAACTTTTTCACTTTTCGTCATTGTCATTTTCTTTTATAAATGCGAATATACTTAAAAAAGAAGGTTTTGTTAAGGCATTGCTATAAATGTTATTGATGCCTATATAATCAAATAAGTAAGTTTCATTTTTGAACAAGAAAGTAGGGAAATCAGCAAAGAAATGGGCGGTTTTTTTCTCACATAAGAAGATCCTTTATAAGTATTTGAGTATATAATTAGCTCGTTTTAAGTGAAAAAATAGGTAAAAAATGGATTTTTTAAATAGGTTTTTAGTCAAAAAAGGAGGAAAGTGAGCTTTTTTTTAGCTAAAAAAGGCTTGTTTTGACAGGTTTTCTATCATTTTAAAATCATATAAAATTAAGTGGTTTTTGCTGTAAGTGTTTGTTTGTTAGGAGTTTATTTGTTGTTTTTAAAGTGTTTTATTAGTATTTTATTTTAGTCTCATAAGTAGATTCTCCGACAATAGTGGGACAATCCTTGGAGAATACTGGGCTAAGGGGTATTTTGTCGGACAATTGTCAGAGGAGTGTCGGATAATTGTCAAATAAGCTTAGTTATAGTATATTATAAAACAAGGCTTGAAGATTAATATCGAGTATTTATAGACGAGGCGTAAAGTAAAAGCTTTGTTAGTGGTCTATTGCATTTAGTTAAGGAGTATTTAATTTTGTAGCTGTTCAAGGAGATAGACTTTTAAAATTTCCCTTAAACTTGTTAAAGTGTAGTATTATTCTGTGAATAACTAATATATTTATCCTTAGAAAATTTAGTACAATGAAAAACATAGGAGTTTCCTTATTAGTGTTGCTTTTTGCTTCAGTTGCCAGTTTTGGACAAGTACAAGAAAAGCGTCCTTTAATTGATGTATTCGTCAAGGATTACAACGCTAATGATTATGATGATATTTATAGTTTCTTCTCAGCTTCTTTACAACAAGAATTGCCACGCGCACAAGCAAAGTCATTTTTTGTAGAGATGAAAGAGAAGTTGGGAAACATCAAGAATATGGAGTTTTACGGATTAGATAACAATCAGTTAGCACTTTATAGAACTGAGTTTGAGAATAATGAAGTAGCCTTGCTTAACCTTGCAATGAATGAAGAAGGGGAAGTTGTAGGTTTCCGTATTCTTAATATGCCAGATGAAAAAGTAGATGATGCTTTTAAAGCAATGTCTGTTGAACAAATCTTGGTAGAAGAAACAAGAAATTTGCCTAATAAAGGACAATTTGCTGTTGCAATGATCGATGATAAGAATGTTACTTATTACGGATTTAAGAAAAATGGAGAAAAGATTGCAAAAGAAGACAACGCTACCAAGCAGTTTTCTTTGGCAAATTTAAGTACAATATTTACCTCAGCGGCTTTAGCGAATGCTTCTGTAAATAAGGGCATTGATATTACTTCAATGATAAATCAGTATTATGATTTTCCGTTGTATAAGGATACACAGGTGAGTTTAGTGAAATTAGCAAATCATTCGGCTTTTGTACCTATGCTACCTCCTGTGAGTGATGAGGCTATGCAAAATGAAGACGATTATTTGGGTAATTACTCAAGTAAACAATTGGAAGATTATTTGAAGAATCAATTTGTTTTGGACTCTATAGATAATAGTAAGAGACAAAGTTTTTCCTTTCTTGGATATGCTGTGTTAGGTAATACCTTGAGTAAGATATACAACAAGCCATTCACGAACATTATAGATGATGTGGTATTTAGTAAATATGGTATGCACAATTCATCTATGTTGATTCCTAAAAAGAAGAAGCATTTGGTAAAAGGAATTCGAATGGATCACAAAGAGATGTATCCACCAAAGGTTGAAGCGTTATTACCATCAAGTGGTGGAGTAACTACTTTGGAGGATATGACAAAGTTTGTACAAGCACAGTTTAATAAAGAAGATAAAGTTTTACAATTAACACAAAAGCCGACACTTATTGTATCTCATAACTATTGGATTGGTTTAGGATGGAAGATAGGTTCGCCTTTTAACTCGCCAAATCCTTTATATTTTAGTAGAGGAATAGATGGTGGGTATTCCAACTATGTAGCTTTTGATCCAATAGCTAAAAAAGGAGTGGTAATTTTATCCAATAGTTCATCAGAAGACGCATTAGCTACTTTAGATGAGTTAAGCTATAAACTGGTTGTAAAACTATTAGAGGAATAGAGAATAAGAAACATTCTGATATAAAACTAAAAAAGGAGATACTTCTGAAGTATCTCCTTTTTCATTTACTTAGTGGTATCTGTAGAGGGTTTATTCGCTTTTTTTGGTCGTCTTACTCCATAAGATTTATTTACGATTTTACCTCTTTTTGTTTTTAGATCACCTTTTCCCATAATTGCTTAACGGTTTTAAATTAATAAATTATTTGACTTCTCTTCTGAAAACAACAGAATATCCCAATATACAAAAAAAGAGGGAGATAAGCGTTTAAATTTTAGAGTAATAGCTTTGTAAGTAGCTTTTATGGGGAGTATTTAACCCAATGACTTTGGTGTTTGTGGGTGTGTAGGGGAAGAGATAATTTTTTATTTTGCAACAAAAAAAGTTACATTTACTTAAAATCTAAAAATATCAAGAAATGACTACATTACAAATAGGAGATAAAGCACCAGATTTTAAAGGAGTTGATCAAGCAGGAAATACACATCAGTTAGGAGATTATAAAGGAAAAAAATTGATTGTTTTCTTTTATCCAAAAGCAAGTACACCAGGTTGTACTGCCGAGGCTTGTAACTTGAGAGATAATTATGAGATATTAAAAGAAAAAGGATATGAGTTATTAGGTGTAAGTGCTGATTCTGCCGAAAGACAACAGAAGTTTATCGATAAGAATAGTTTGCCTTTTCCATTGCTTGCAGATGAAAATAGAGAGGTGTTAAACGCATTTGGAGTTTGGGGACCTAAGAAATTTATGGGGCGTACCTATGATGGTATTCACCGCAGCACTTTTGTTATTGATGAGAATGGCGTTTTAACCGATGTAATTACTAAGGTTAAAACAAAAGATCACGCTACTCAGATTTTAGAAAAATAAGTAAACTATAAAGAGGCGTTTTTTCAAATGCCTCTTTTTTTTGCTCAAAAAGTAGGGAGTCATCGCGCTTTTAAAGTGTATGATTTATGTTATCAATTGATTAGTAGGTTGTTTGGGAAAAGTGGCTTACAATTATAATCGAATTACTATGGAAAAGAAAATAAATAAAGACGAGTTATATCTCTTGAAAGAGTGTAGTTCAATTAGTGATACTAAGTTGAATGAGCTCTTAGAGGAACATAGTTATGCCAAGGTTAGTGAGTGGAGAATGTTTATTTCTTACTTTATGCTTGCTTTAGGAGCAGGTTTAGCATTAAGTGGTGTGGTATTCTTTTTTGCGTACAATTGGACAGAGATGTCGAGTTTTGCAAAGTTTGCTGTTATTATCTTGTTGCTTATAGCGGCTATTGGCTTATCAGTTGTAAAAGGGATAGATTCCTTAGTCGGAAAAGTTGCTCTTTTGGGAGGATCAGTTTTAGTGGGGGTACTTTTCGCTATTTTTGGACAAGTATATCAGACAGGAGCGAATGCTTATGACTTATTTTTAATGTGGGTTTTAGCCATTACAGCTTGGACATTCGTTTCTAAGTTTACACCTCAATGGTTACTATATGCTGTATTAGCAAATACCACCTTATCCTTATATTTTATACAAGCTGTAAAGGGAAGTAATGCCTTTTACGTGCTATTGTCTTTATTAGTATTAAATCTGTCTTTATTAGTATTACCTTATATCATTGGTAAATACCAAGAATTTAAAGCAGCTATTTACTACAAAGCAATAATGACTTTTGCAAGTTATGTTATAGGTGTTGTGGGTATAGGGTTTATCGTATTCACGAAGAGTGTAAAATATTCAAAAAGTGAATTGACAGGGATGCTTCCTTTGTTGGTTATTACGATAGCCGGAATAATCTTAGGATACTTACAAAGTGAAAAACGAAAAGACATCCTATTATATAGTTATTCGTTATTGGCCGTTGTTTCTATAGGCTTTATAGTACTAATTCGCTTATTTGATTTAGGGATAGAATCCTTGTTGGTTTATGCTATTTATATAGTTGGAACAACAATGGGGATGATAAAGATGATTACACACAAACTAAAAATGTGGAAAGATGAAAGAGCATAATTCGTTAGATAAAGTAATCAATAATCTTGAGAGTCAAGGTGTGGTTATAGATAAAGAAAAGCTTGCCGAATTACAGCATACAAACTCCGTTAAAACAGTTTTTATCAAGGTTATTGCTGTTATAGGAGGACTATTAGGAATGACAATGTTTATGGGCTTTTTATTTATGCTTTTTGAGCGTAATTTATCAGAAGGCTTGCCCTTATTTATTGTTAGTGTAATTTTATTTGGAGCTACATATTTTATCAATAAAAGCAATGCAAGTGCTATCAAAGACGGTTTAGCTGTGGCAACTTTTATATCTGGTTTTGCCTTGTTTGAAACAGCAATTGCGGTTGGAGATTATGCTAAAGTAGATGTAATAATTGCATTGGTGGGATTAATATTATCAGTTATTTCATTGTTTGTTTATAGAAATCAGATTATCACATTCTTAGCATCAGCTGGGGTATTGATTAGTATTAATTGCCTGCTTGTTTTTAAAGGACTATATGTAGTATTGCCTATTTATATGAGTTTAATAATCCTATTTACGGTTTATTTATTCTACAAAGAAGAGGTGATTAGATGCAAAAACACATTGATGAGTCAGTTGTATACACCTGTATTTACAGCAACTTTTTGTTACACTTTATTTATGAGTGTAATGGGGTCAACAATGCGTTATTTTCACTATTTCAATGCCGTTTCTGTTACGTCAAGAGTTGTTTTGATTCTTGTATTAATAGCGTCAACGGTTCTTACAGTGCATTTAATGATGCAGAAATTACAAATAATATCAGTTGTTACAAAAGGAATTATTTACGCGTTACTTTTATTCTTTTTGTACTTCGTAGGATTCGATTACCCAGCTTTTTCAGTCAGTGTTTTATTTATTTTATGGTCATTCAAAACACAGTATAAGGTTGGATTTGTTTTGTCTGTTTTCGCTTTAATTTGGTCGATGGGAATGTTTTATTATGATTTGAGAATCACCTTATTAACAAAGTCTATTTCACTTATGTTAAGTGGTATATTCTTTTTAGCAATGTATTGGTTAATTCAAAAAAATTGGAAGAAAGATGAAACAGTCTAAAACAACAATCATCATCATTGCTACTTTGGTAGTTGTGCTTTTATTATTTGTAAAAGCGGTGATGAATAAGGAGAATACGATTAAAGAAGGTAAACTTGTTTTGTTAGAACTTGCACCTGTAGACCCACGATCGTTGATGCAAGGGGATTATATGGAGTTAAATTACGCTATTACACGTGAAGGTAGAAGTTGGCGAGCAGTTCAGGTTGCAAGTGAGGCATTTTTTGCTAATGATTCAATAAGTAATAATAGTATAGCACTCGATGAAGCGATAGCGTTACAAGAGAAGAAAATTAAGGAGTCGAAAGAGATTGGAGTACGAGGATATGTGTTATTAGATATTGATGCCAATCAAGTAGGGCATTATGTAAAGATGACAGATCAAATAGGAGAGATTGGAGAAGGACAAGTTTACATTAAATTTTTCAACAACACAGATTGGAGTTATAATATTGGAGCAGAGAGTTTCTTTTTTCAAGAAGGAGATGCAGAGAAATATGAAAAGGCGAAATACGGTGGTCTTCGGGTAGATGATAAAGGAAATAGTATTTTGATAGGGATGTATGACGAGTCATTACAATTAATAAAATAGTAAAAAAGCGAACTGAGAGGTTCGCTTTTTTTATGGTTAAATGGTGCGAGAGTAATTTACTAATCAGGTGACGTAAATATATTTATTTACAAAGTGTGGTTTTTTTACATTATATTTATTTGACTATAAATGCATTAGTTGGTTTTGTGTTGGAGTATTTATAGCGGTGAGGGGCATTAAATGGCTACTTGTAATCTTAGATTATAAGCTAAAAGCAATTGTTAATTAGAAACCAAAATAAAAATAGATATGAAAAACCAATTAATTTTAGGCTTACTATTGTCAGGGATGATCGTTGTAGGTTGTAATAAGAAAGGGGATGGTACTGATGTGGAATCTTTAGAAAACATAGAAAGCACTAATTTAGAAACACATCCAGAAATTTTAAGTACAGAGGAGATAGATATTGCAACAGAAGAAATAGACGATATTAAGTTGAACACGATCTATGAGCAGACAGTAGAGATGTATAAAGATAATCTTGTTGATAGAAAGAAAGAGGTTAAGAAAATGACTTCTAAAGAGGTAGAAGCAGCTATTGATGAGTATATGGCAGTATGTAATAAACAAAGAGGATATCTTGATGCAGATGGACAAGAAGATGTAAAAGTATTTCAAGAAATGGGAGAGAATGTTACTAAGATGGGGCAAATAATTGAAGATATGTCCTATGCTTTAACAAAGATGGATAAAGAAGACGGAATGAAGTGGGTAAGGGCTTGGTTAAAGGGGATTGAAATAGCACAGAGATAAATGTAAAGCGAACGATATGGTTCGCTTTTTTTGGCATAATAAATGTAAATTGCAAGGAATATTTTATAACAACGAGAAATGAAGGTATTTGGTTATCTATTTATTTTTATCGGTATAATTGCCGTATTTGTAACACTTAACGGCATGGGAGAAGATATGCCACAAGAGGTATTTGTAGTCATTAGTTTATTAGCTATTATTCTTGGAGCTTACTTTTTATATAAAGACAAGCAAAAAGGGGATAGTTTATAATTCTTCTGTTTTACTAATATTTAAAATATTTCTATTATTAATAGATTCGTTCTATATTTGCAGCAGTATAAACGAAAAATAGTCTAAATGTACACATCTAAGTAAGAATTGGTTGCTTAACCAATTGAGAGATGCTTGAAGAAAGCACCGGAATGGTTAAATCATTTTTAAATGATAGCATTCTGCTATCCAATACTTAGTATCGTGTATATATAAAATTTATTGACCGTGAGGAGTGGTGTACGGGCCACATATCAATTATTCACATCAATATCAATTAGACTATGAGTATAGTTATCACTAACTTATCTTATCAGCATCCCAATAAGGAGATGTTATTTTCCAGATTAAATCTTACAATCAATCAAGGAGAGAGAGTCAATATTATAGGGCGTAATGGTACAGGAAAAAGTACCTTATTAAAACTTATATCCCAACAATTAGTTACCACAGAAGGAAATATAATGGTTAAAGGAGACTTGTTCTTTTTTAAACAAAATATGCGTTTCCAAAGTGAAGACAGGGTTAAAGATGCCTTAGGAGTTGCTTCAAAACTAAATGCCTTACAAAAGATTTTAGCAGGTACGGTTGATGAAAGCTGTTATGAAATTTTAAATGACGAATGGGATATAGAAGAACGTATCAAAGAAGCTATGTGCTTTTGGGGCATAGAAGCTATAAACATTGATCGTCCAATGCAAGAGTTAAGTGGCGGACAACAAACCAAAGTGTATTTAGCGAGTTTAATGTTGTACAGGGCTGATATATTACTGTTAGACGAGCCCACTAACCACTTGGATAGTTACACAAAAGAACTGTTTTACAAGTTTATTGATACGTATAAAGGAACAATAGTTTTGGTTAGCCATGATCGTGCACTATTAAATAGACAACATATTACTTATGAATTGTCTGCTTTAGGAATTAAGCGCTATGGAGGAAATTACGATTGCTACAGACAAGAAAAACAAATACAAGTAGATAGTTTACTTCAAAAGTTAGATAATACTACGAAGGAACTAAAAGCAGCTAAAAAAGAACAAGCCAATAGAAATAATCAACTTATTAAAGAGCAAGCGCAAAATAAGAAGGCGGAAAAGAAAGCAGGTTTGCCTAAAATTGTTATCAATGCCTTTAAAAATAAAGCTGAAAATAGTAGTGCTAAGTTACAAGGTGTTCACGAAGAGAGACGAAATAGCTTAGTACGTGATATGGCTAATATCCGCGAGAACATTGAAAGGGATAAAATATTTGATATTCGCTTTCCAAATAGCCAATTGCACAAAGGTAAAATACTATGGAAGATAGAGAATGTTAACTATTGTTTTCCAAATCAAGAAAAGAACCTTTGGAGCAATGATTTAAACTTTACAATAGAGAGTGGTGAACGCATTTTAATAAAGGGGAATAATGGTTCGGGTAAAACTACGTTATTCAAATTGTTCTTAGATAAGATAAAGCCAATAGGTAAGATAAGTTCTGCCAAGTGTAACATTGTCTATCTGGATCAATTTTATTCTTTATTGGATAGTGATTTGACTGTGTCAGAACAATTAGCTGTATTTAATTATTTAAGGCTGCCTTCTGAAGAAATTCATAACCTTTTGTTTCAATACGGAATTGGCGTAGAATTATGGAGCAACCCGGTTTATACATTGAGTGGGGGAGAGAAATTAAAACTTGCTTTGTGTTGTTTAAATATCGGATATGAAAATATAGATGTCTTGCTTTTAGACGAACCTACGAATAACTTAGATATACAAAGCATTGAGAGTTTAACTACTGCTTTAAACAGTTTTAAAGGAACTATACTTGCTATAAGTCACGATGCTACTTTTAGTAAAGAAATAGGCTTAATTAGAGAAATAGCTTTGTAAAAGATTGTCTTACTTCATTGTATATCGCATAACAGTATGTACAGGTTCAAATGCTTCGCGTAAGTAAAGTTCATACGCCTGTACATTTTGTTTTAAGACCAATAATTCGATGTAATCAACTTTTTTGGTGGCAGCCCATTGTTTCACCTCAGCAATTAATTGTTGGCCTATGGATTGGTTTCTATAAGCTGGGACTACATAAATATCGGCAAAGTTTAAGTAACGGTGAGGAACAAAGCATTCGTAAGGCAGGGTTTCTTCAATAAACAAGGCAACCATACCAATTAAAATACCCTTGTCTTCAGCAAGGATAAACTCACAGTCATCGGAATCAATTGTTTCTTGTAAAAAATCAATAGCTGGCGAATCAGCTTTAAAGTAGTTTGGTTGGTACGCTTGTAAGGTTTCAAACTGTTGTTGGTATATCAACTGCAACTGAGGTATATCGGAAGACACAGCTTTTCTGATAATCATAATTTATTGTATTTATAAACGAAAATACTAAGTTATTTATAAATGTTATAAATAAAGTTTTTAAAAGTAGTAAATTTGAGATTCAAACAACAATAATATGTCCACTTTACTATATAAAAAAGCCACAATAGCAGATTGTGATTTGCTAACAGAAACGGCTATAACTGCAAAAAAACATTGGGGATATGCCGATGAGCTTATTCGACAATGGATTGATTTACTAACGATTACAGAGGAGAATTTTAAAAGAGGTAATCTTTATAAATGTTACTTAGCGGATGAATTTATAGGCTTCTTTGCCTTAGTGCCTAAAGGAGATTATATAGCATTAGAACACCTTTGGTTTTTACCTGATTTTTTAAATAAAGGCTATGGTACACAGGTTATAAAAGAAATTAAACGTATCAGCAAAGAAGAAGGTTATAAATATATTGAGGTATTTGCTGATCCCAATACGGATGGATTCTATCAAAAAGTAGGAGGAACTGCAGTAAAGAGTGTACTGACAAATGTTCCAGGACGTATGATGAGTGTTTTTCACGTTACTGTTACAGACGAACAATGGATTGATTTGCCTACGGTAGGATTAGTTGTAGTTAATAATGGTCAATTATTATTGGCTTATAGCAACAATAAGAAAGCGTGGTACTTGCCAGGAGGAAAGGTTGATCAAGGAGAAAATAAGCAAGAAGCTTTGATTAGAGAAGTTGAAGAAGAATTAGCTGTTACGCTGGATCCTTCTAAAATGACATCTCTTTTACAGGTGTCTGCACCTGCTTATGGAGAAAAGTTAAACATTATGATGCGTCAGCAATGTTTCCTTTATGACTTAGGTGAGCAGGAAATACATCCAACAAATGAAATAGGAGCCGTGAGGTATTTTAGTTATAGCGACTATAAACAAGAGCTTGTTTTAGTACCAGGCGTTTTAATGGTTTATGATTTCTTGAAGAAAGAAAGACTTTTATAAGGAAAAAGGCTATCCTGTACAGGATAGCCTTTCTTATTTCAGATACTAATTTGATTAGAATTTAAAACCAACAGAAATTTGGAATACACCATTTTTAATCTTGTCTTGTTCTCCATCAATTTTCTTATCGATACTTGTTAAACCTAAGTTGTAACGAACGTCAGCAAATACTCCAGAAGTATGCTCATACCCAAGACCGAAGTTTAAACCGAAGTCAACTTTGTTTACCATATCTTTAATATCACCTTCTTCGAATTCACCTTTAAGATCATTTAGGTCAATCCCCGCGATATTTCCAGAAATAGAAATATTATCTAATTCATGTTTAGCAGTCGTTAAGAAACCAATTTGTGGACCAAACTGAACGTTAAATCCATCAGCTACATAGTATTTACCCATAATTGGAACATTGATGTAATCAAGTTTTAATGTAGATTTTACATTAACTGATCTACCAGGTAAAAACTCTTCACTGAATTTGATTTTAGTTCCTTGTGTAGAGTAAAGTAATTCTGGTTGAATAGAGAATTTTTCATTAATAAAAACTTCAACAACTGCACCAACATTAAAACCTGTTTTGTTATTATTGTTTTCAGCATTTGAAAGATTTGCAAAGTTAACCCCTGCTTTAGCACCTATTTTTACGTCTGGTGTTTGTGCATTAGCAGTAAATCCAAAAGCGATAGCAGCTAATAATGATAAAGTAATTTTTTTCATGTTTATATAATTTTATATTTTTGGTAAAAGTAGTTAAAAATTAACAATACCAAAGCAGTTAGTTAAAAATTAACATATTAGTGTTAAGAAGTGGCAATTGAGAAACTATTTGTTGACTTAAATCAAGAGGTCGTATTTAGAACAAGGCTATCTTTGTATTATGAATTTATTTAAGATATTAAAGAAGATTAAGCCCTTTGTGGCTAATTATAAACGGTTAATTATAGGAACGTTAGTTCTTACAGCAGTCGGTTCTTTTGCGGTTCAAGTAAATGCTATTGTTCTTCGCCGTTTGGTAGATGAACTGACAAATGTAATAAATGGTTTACACGATTTGAACTACGGCTATAAGATGCTGCTGATTTGTAGTGCTATTTTAATTAGCAAGGAGATTATACTTGCGTTTATTCAATTCGGACAGAAATTCTTTGGTGAGAAATTGCGTAT
Organism: Myroides sp. C1519; assembly: GCF_038039755.1. NCBI lineage: Bacteria > Pseudomonadati > Bacteroidota > Flavobacteriia > Flavobacteriales > Flavobacteriaceae > Myroides > Myroides sp. C1519. Next base: position 20,346 of record NZ_JBBPHM010000001.1, on the reverse strand, counting down.
TTACGTATCAAGAGACATATCGCAATTGGTTGTAGATCGTATCTTGACGTATCGAATGGCATTTTATACTTCTGACGACAATGATAGCGGAAAATTACAAACTCGTATTGACCAAGGTATAAGTAGTATTACCCGATTAATACAGAATTTCTTTATTGATATATTACCTCTTTTCGCCAATGCTATTGTTGCTTTGATATTTATTTATAGTGCCAATGTTTATGTGGGACTGGTAAGTACTGCAATGATACCTTTATATTTCTATGTAAGTCAGCGACAAGCAACAAAACTAAAGGGCTATAGACGTAAAATGCGTAGTTATAGAGAGAATAAGAACAACGGAATAATCTCGTTGATTAATTCAATTACTGTTATCAAGTCTTTTGTACGTGAACCATTAGAAGCCAAAAAGCACGAAGCGATTCAGTATGATATGACAGAAAATCAATTGCAAACAAGACGTACAAGTTTTGTGTTTGATGCCGTGAAAGGATTTATAGAGCAATTCGGATTGGTAGTCATTATTCTATTAACTGCTTATTTTGTGTTGAAGGGAGAAATGACTGTTGGTGCTATTATGTTTCACGTTCTATTGTTTAATAATGTTACAGCACCTATACGTCAGTTACACCGTATTTATGACGATGTAAATGATGCAATGATTTATTCAGAAAGCTTTTTTGAAATTGTAGATGCAGAAGATGAGGTTGAATCTACCGGATCGTATATTCCCAAAGAAGTTAAAGGGAAAATAGAAATTAAAGACGTTCGCTTTGACTACCCTAATGGCACTACGGCATTGAAAGATGTATCGATGACTATTGTACCAAATGAAACTACGGCTTTAGTAGGGCTAAGTGGAGCGGGGAAGAGTACAGTCATTAATCTATTAGATAAGTTTTATGCACCTACAAAAGGACAAATATTTTTAGACGGTATTGATTTAGCAGAGTACGATACTAAAGAACTCCGTAAACACATAGGCTTGGTGCTTCAAAAGAACCACATCTTTCAAGGAAGTATTGAAGAGAATATCCGCTATGGTAATCCGCAAGCTACTTTTGAGGAAGTAGAGCAAGCGGCTAAGCAAGCGTATATACACGAGCAGATTATGGATTTACCGAAAGGATATCAAGCTGACGCACGTTTGTTATCAGGAGGACAACAACAGCGTATTGCCATTGCACGACTGTTCTTAAAGAATCCTGCTATTATCTTTTTAGATGAACCAACAGCAAGTTTGGATGCTATTGCTACTGAGCAGATAAAACTGAGTTTAGATGCTATTAAGGAAAACCGTACGGTAATTATTGTGTCACATAGTATTTCTCAGATAATAGATGCCAATAATATTATCGTAATGGAAAAAGGGCAAGTGGTTGAAAGTGGGACACACGAAGTTTTGTATGATAATAAACAAACGTATTACGATATATTCTCAGCGATGGCAAATAGCTTGAACTTAGATAAAATATCACATACGTTAAACCAAGAAGAATAAGTCTTTCCTTAACGTTAATTGTCAAAAGACCTGCATTTATTTGTAGGTCTTTTTTTGTGGTTTTAATTTATTGACCTATATCAATGTTTCTACTTAGGTGATACAAGACCTTTGGCGTATAAATTATAAAGAGATGAAAACATTAGAAAATACACTTAACCAGTTTGGTTGGGATAGTCAAGAAAGGGTTGAAAATGCATTGAGCTTTTTAAAAAGTGGCAAGGGAATATTGTTGTTAGACGATCAAGATAGGGAGAATGAAGGGGATATTATTTTTTCTGCTCACTTGATGTCAGAGCAAGATATGGCTCTGTTAATACGCTATTGCAGTGGGGTTATTTGCTTATGTCTAACCAATGAAAAGGCAGATGAGTTAGCCTTGCCTTATATGGTAGAGGAAAACAGTAGTCGTTTTCAAACTCCGTTTACAATTACAATTGAAGCAGCTAAGGGAGTTACAACAGGACTATCTGCTGCTGATCGATTGACAACGGTTCGCGCTGCGAGTAACAAAGAGGCCGTTATAGCTGATTTAGCGCGTCCTGGACACATATTTCCTCTTCGAGCTAAGAATGGTGGCGTACTTGAGAGAAACGGGCATACAGAAGGTGCAATTGATTTAATGAAATTGGCAGGATTACCTCCACAGGCAGTTTTGTGCGAATTGATGAATGACGATGGAACTATGGCGCGTTTAGCTGAGGTAGTTGATTTTGCCAAGGAGCATAAGATGACTGTACTTAGTATAGCCGATTTGGTTTATTACCGTACTTTTGTAATTGACAAATAAGCATTACATATGAAACAGTTGATTGCCTATATACAAGAGCGTATAAGCGTGTCAGAAGCGGATTTAGACCTTATTCTTTCCCGTTTTCACTACGAGAAGTTGGCAAAGGGAACGCAATTGACTTCGTCTGGACTTAGTACACAGAAGTTGTACTTTGTGTGTAAAGGATGTTTACGTATTTTCTATATCAATGAAGCAGGACAAGATGCAACTCGTTTCTTTGCTTTTGAGAACCAGTTTGCAACTGCTTTAGTTAGCTTTATCAATACCTCTCCGTCGTCTGAGTATTTACAGGCATTAGAAGAGAGTGAGGTTTTTGCAATTACACATAATGATTTTTACAATCTATTAGAAGAAGTACCTCAATGGGAGAAGTTTTATCGTCAGTACCTTGAGTTTGCTTACGTAAACAATACAAATAGACTGTTTGCAATGGTTACTATGGATGCGTATGAACGCTATAGTGAATTGTTGAAGCAAAAACCGTTGATTGTACAGCGACTGCCTAATAAGATTGTTGCTTCCTATTTGAATATTTCTCAAGAAACGTTAAGTAGAATAAAAGCGAAAGTGATAATGTCATAAGTGTTTAAGCTATCTACTACAATTGAGCATATTCAAAAGAGTATAGGTGTTTAAGACAAGATAGAAAAGAAAAAGCCACCCGTGTTGAGGTGGCTTTTATATTGTAAGATCGCTTTCGTGTGTAAGATGTATTAGAATCTGTATCTAATTGCAAGACCTAAGTCAGCACGGATACCGTCTCTGTAGCTATCGTTTAAATAAACCTCAGGACGTAAGTCAAGAGAAATTTGCAAAGGAATATCGAAGTTGTATTCAATACCAACTGTACCAGTTACAAGTCCGAATGCTCCACTGTCAGAGTGTCTTTTCCCTTTGTGAGTTTCGCTATAGTTCCAAGTTCCCACAGCAGCACCAGCACCAGCGTACCAGTTAAAACCACCTTCTATATTCCATACCCATTCATAGATACCTGTTACCTTTACAGCATCATAATGATTATGAGATCTCCAACCTAAATCTAATTCAAGACGGTTGTTTTTACTTAAGTCTCTTTGGTAAGAAATTTCTGTTCCTAATCCACTGTTTCCTCCGAAGCGCAATCCAATAGCATTTTTAGGACTGTTTTGTGCCTGAGCAGAGAATGCAAACCCTGCGATAAGGGCTGCCGAAAGCAATAATTTTTTCATTGTATTTTATTTTTTGTACGGTTTCAAATGTAGTATAAATAGAATTAGTTCGCAAAAAAAGAATTTTTGAATTCTATATTTTGTTGATTAATTGATAGATAGTTTTGTTTTTTCTCATTTTTTTATATATTTGCGGTATTATTATCAAGAATTTGACTGAATAACCTTCAGGAAAATAGCAACCTGCAACAACAAGCAAGGTGCTGCAATCGATAAGCCAGGAATGGAAAAAATGTTGTAACTGCTTCTTTATAAGCAGGGCTATTTCTACGTTTCTGGCGAATAAAACAATTTTAAACTTTTAAATTAAGTTATGTCAGAAAACAAATTTTACTCCTTAATTCCCTTTTTAGTATTTATTGCTGTGTTCTTAGGATGTGGTATTGCCTTAGGTGATTTCTACAAACTACCATCGCCTGTTGCTATTTGTATTGGTATTGTAACAGCATTTATCCTTTTTTATAAAACTCCTTTACAAGACAAAGTTGTTTCTTTAGTAGAAGGTTGTGGTGATAGTAAGATTATCACAATGTGTTTGATCTATTTGTTAGCTGGTGCGTTTGCTACAGTAACGAAAGCTATCGGAGGAGTAGATATGATGGTAAACATAGGGTTGAGTTTTATACCTGTTGCTTATCTTGGTGTTGGAATCTTCATTATAGCAAGTTTCTTGTCTTTGTCTATTGGTACGTCTGTGGGAACTATTGTTGCCTTAGGACCAATTGTTATTGGTTTAGCTGAGAAAACAGGGAGCTCAATGGGACTATTATGTGGTTCGTTGTTAGGAGGAGCTATGTTTGGAGATAATTTGTCTATTATTTCTGATACGACTATTACAGCTACGCAAACTTTGGGCTGTCAGATGAAAGATAAGTTTAGAGCGAACTTTAAACTGGCATTACCAGCAGCAATTTTAACGATTGGTGTTTTGTTATTTATGAAAAGTAATGACGCAGGTGTGAGTTTAGACTTAGATCCTAATCACAATTACTGGGTGGTTATTCCGTATATTCTAATTATTGTATTAGCCTTATCGGGCGTACAAGTATTCGTTGCCTTGTTTATTGGTATAGTCGTAGCGGGTATTGTAGGGTTAGTTCAAATGAATTATGACTTATTTGGCTTTGCTAATCTTATATACCAAGGGTTTTTATCAATGACAGAAATCTTTTTACTTTCTATGCTTACAGGAGGAATGGCTCGTATGGTAGAGAAAGAAGGGGGAATCCAATGGTTGTTGACTAAAATGAAGAGTAGAATGAAAACACCTAAGAGTGCTGAGTACGGTATTGCAGCATTAGTATCTGGTGTTGCAGTATGTTTAGCTAATAATACAGTGTCTATTCTTGTAGCGGGTAATCTTGCAAATGATGTTGCTAAGGAGTATAAGTTAGACAGACCACACGTAGCGTCTATCTTAGATATTTTTGCGTGTGTTGTTCAAGGTGTATTGCCGTATGGAGCACAAATCTTAATCTTATTGAGTTTTTCTAATGGTAACTTAGATTATCTTGATTTGATGAAACACGCTTACTACTTTGGTTTACTGCTTCTTGTAACGTTAGTTTATATGACTTTCTTTAGAAAACAAGCACAAACTGCGTAAAATAAAGTACAACAAAATACAAATTGTTTATATTTGCGTTTAGTTCAAAATATAAAATTGGATTTACAAATGAAATTATTAGAAGGTAAAATCGCTATTATCACAGGTGCTACAAGAGGAATCGGTAGAGGAGTAGCTATGGCATTTGCACAACACGGAGCAAGTGTTGCGTTCACTTATAGTTCATCTGCACAAGCTGCAATCGAACTTGAACAAGAATTAGCTGCTATGGGAGTTCAAGCTAAAGGATATCAATCTAATGCAGCTGAGTTTTCAGCAGCAGAACAATTGGTTGAAGAGATTTTAAAAGATTTTGGAAATATTGACATTTTAATTAATAATGCAGGTATTACAAAAGATAATTTGTTGATGAGAATGTCAGAAGCAGATTTCGACGCTGTAATCGAAGTAAATCTTAAGTCTGTATTTAATATGACTAAAGCAGTACAACGCACAATGTTGAAAAATAGAAAAGGTTCTATTATCAATATGAGTTCTGTTGTAGGTGTGAAAGGTAATGCTGGACAAGCTAACTATGCTGCTTCTAAAGCGGGTGTAATTGGTTTCTCTAAATCTATTGCATTAGAGTTAGGTTCAAGAAATATCCGTTGTAACGTAATTGCACCAGGATTTATTGAAACTGAAATGACAGGTAAATTACCAGAAGATGTTGTAAAAGGATGGAGAGATGCTATTCCTTTAAAACGTGGAGGTACTCCTGAGGATGTTGCTAATGCTTGTGTATTTTTAGCATCTGATATGTCTGCTTATATCAGTGGACAAGTTATTAATGTTGATGGAGGAATGTTGACATAAGATATCTTAGTATATCAAAACTTATATATAAAGGCTATATCTACGGGTATAGCCTTTTGTGTTTATATAAAGAAGGTATAAAAAATTAATTGTATTTTTATTCTATTGTAATACGTAAGTAAAATGAAAGAGTTTATAGAGAAGGGAAAGAGTTTAGGCAATGAGGGAATAAAGTCATTTAAGATCGTCTTCGTTTGTTTGTTGCGCTGGTTGGGAATAATGCTTGTTGGTATATTCTTGTCGCTGTGGATTATAATTTATTCGATGACCAAGATTTATATTATACGTGAGGGGTTAGAAGCTAATGGCTTCTTCGCTAATGTTGGAGCGTTCTTTAAAGATATAAACTATTCCGTGGCTCTTATCTTTATTGTACAGATATTGATGTTAATAGGTTATTTTATTATTGCAAATAAATACGCAATTCAGAAAGCTATTGCAATGTTGTGGGAAAGACAAGGAAGTGAGTATATATCGTCTTATATCGCTCAACTCTTAGGGTATTTGCAAGCTAAGCAACCTACCTTGTTTACGGATTCGCTGGATAAGCAAACCATAAAACAAGAATTGATTAATATGAATGCTACGAATGTGGTAGCAAGTAATCTTCAAAAACGTACTACTAACTATATTTTATCTAAAGCTAAGGTTGGCGGTAAGGGAAACTTACTTCAGCAATTAACAACTTTGCGTTTTAATCCTATGGCATTTTTACCTGCTTTATGGGGATTTTATGCACTTGTAGTTTTACAAATATTGTTTATCGTGTATCTAAGGGTATTTGTCTAACAGATTATAACAGAAAGGGCGAACTAATCTAATAGTTCGCCCTTTCTGTTATCTAATTACTATTGTTCCATTAACAATTTAAAGTGGTTAATCATTCGCATATAGTTGTCTATTGTAATAGACTCATTATCATTGTGAATTTGTCTTTGTTCGTATTGATTTACTTCAATTGGCATAAAACGAAATACGTTGTCAGAAACTAATTCATATTTATAAGCATCCGTACCACCAATGGTAAGATACGGTGTAATAATGGCGTTAGGATAATTCACGGCAATTGTTTTCTCTAACTTTTTGAATTGTTCGCTTGTATGTGAAGATAATTGAGAGGGTTCACGTGCAGAAACTACATTGAACTCCACATCGTATCCTTCACATATTTTCTTTACGTGATTCAAAACATCTTCAACTGTATTTCCTTGTAAAATACGGAAGTTAACTGTGATCTCTGACGAAGCAGAAAGCACATTAGGTGCATCACTTGAATGAGCCATAGTTATTGCTGTTGTCGTTCTAATCAGCGCATTTGAACCAGGGTTCTTAGAGAGTGATTTAAGTAACGCATTTCCCAGTAACCACTTGTTTGAAATGGCCATTCTCGATTTAAAATCCATAGACCCTCCAATATTGTGTAAAAAGTTTTCAATAGGCGGAATCAATGTTGCTGGCATCTGTTCTGTATTCAGTTTCTCAATAATTTCTGCTGCTAATACCAAAGATCCTTTTGCAGGAGGCATAGATGAATGACCCCCTATACCATTTACTTTTATTTCTAAAGTTAAGAATCCCTTTTCTGCAACGCCAATTAATGCAATAGCTTTGTCCACTTGTGGTAATACAGAAGTTGGACTCGTTACAAAACCTCCTTCGTCATATACTGCATCAAAGCGTATTCCTTTATTGTTGAAATACTCTGCTATTTTCACAGCACCTTGTCTACCACTTACTTCTTCATCTTGTCCGAATGCAAAGTATATATCTTGATTAGGAACATATCCTTCTGCTAATAATGTATCAGCAGCTTCCATAATCGAAATAAGCATAGACTTCATATCAAGTGTTCCTCTACCATAGATACGCCCATTTTTTATATCTCCACTAAAGGGATATCCTTCCCAACCTTCTTGGTAATTAGATAATGGGGTTGATGGTGTATTCAAATCCACAATCGCTTCATTGGGAACTGGATTGGTATCAAAATCATAGTTGTTTATCGGAACTACATCATAATGTGATAAAAACAAAAGGGGCTTTTTAGTACTATCTTTCCCTTTCCAATGAAATACTAATCCGTATGTATTTACCGTAGTTACATCCATCGATTGATAAACCTGTGGATATGCTTCTTGTAAAAAAGTTTTAAAATCGTCAAAAGGTTTGAAGTTTGTATCTTCATAATGTACAGCGCTTACTGTTGGTATCTGTATAGCTTGTGACAATCTTAGAAGGGCGATTTTATTGGTAGGGTATTTCATTGTTTCGTTATTTGCGTTTTCTTTAATTTGGAAATCAAATGTAAATGTTTTGACTATCATAATTGTAGCGATGACAAGTAATACAAGTATTCCAAATGTAATTATCTTCTTCATAATTCTGTGTCTTTTCGTATTGTATTACAATAACTAAGCCTTTTTAGAAGCAGAAGATAAAAAAAAGGGAGATTATATGTCTGTATAGGTTTAAAAATAGGAATAATTACAAAGAAAATCTCATTCCTAATTAACCTAAGTTTTTTTTAGAGATTAGTTGAGGTTATGAGTTTGATTTGATAAAAAGACTATTTAAACAAAGCATACAGTTAATAAAAATAGTAATTTAGCTTCTTAAACATTTAATACAGCAGATGAATAGATTTACAGCTATAGATTTTGAAACAGCACAAGCAGATCGCTCAAGTATATGCCAAGTTGGTCTTGTAGTTTTTGAGGATAATAAAATAGTTGATACACTTAATGTGTTAGTTCAACCGCCTCAGAATTTATACTGGTCTAAGTTTGTAGATATTCACGGAATTTCTCCTGAGGACACGCAATTTTCGCCTACATTTGATGAGGTATGGCACCAGATAGAACCTTTTGTAAAAGATCAAAATGTTGTAGCTCACAACGGATTTGCATTTGACTTTCCCGTGTTAGCAAAAACATTAGGATACTACAATTTAGCTGTGCCTGAATATAATAAGTTTTGTACGTACCGAATTTATAAAAAAGGCTTAGCTGTATTGGCTGAGCAATACGACATAAAATTAAATCACCACGATGCTTTAAGTGATGCGAATGCTTGTGGACAATTATTCAATCAATATTTGTCAGAGGGAAATATCTTTCTATAATAAACTTTTTAGTAGAGATAGGATCTCAAGTACTATTGCTATAAATTATCTCTAAGGAATGTGTTTTTAATTGCACAAAGAATGTTAACTTGTATATAATATTAAATTTAGAAATATGAATAAGCATATTACCTGGATTGGAGAAGAACATTTGTCGATAGAAAAATGTCATATTATTGAGAAAGAACAAAGCTTTCACAGTAGAGGAGAAGTTGTGGGTAACAAGAATAATCAGGTATATGGTTTGGATTATCAAATTGTAGTTGATGAACAATGGGAAACACGATTTTTCTCAATTAATAGTTATCAAGGGCATAAACATTATAGTGTAAATGCACATAAGATTAATAATCTTTGGGTTATCGATGATATAGAGCGTCCAGAATTTAATGAATGTTTGGATATTGATATAGCAACAACACCCTATACGAATACATTGCCTATTAATCGTTTGAAATTAGTAATAGGAGAGTCTAAAGAATTAAGTGTGTTATATATTAATCCTTTAGAAGAACGAATTGCTTTAGTTATGCAGCGCTATAAACGTCTTTCAGAGGATACTTATTATTATGAAAACCTGTGGAATGACTTTAAAGCTACAATAACCGTAGATGAAGATGGTATTGTTAAAGATTATTCTGATATGTATAAAGCAATTTAACTTAGTAGTATTGATGTATGAAGTCGGATCTTCTTAAAGAGCTATTTAGCAAGGCAGTTAAAGAAATACAGAGTCTTGTAACCATTTCTTATTTATTAGCTGTGGGAATAGGGATGTTGTTTAACTTTTATAAGTACAAGCAATTTGGTATTAATATCTTTGACTATGCAGGAATATTTGATTTCTTGATAGCGCCCTTTGCGGATTATAAAATCTTATTGTTTACAGTAGTTACAATTATAGCGACCTATTTGTTATATCGGTTTGATATCTATTGGCAAAGAAGGTATCCTGTTTCATATAAGCGTTATTCGTTTAATGTAGATCGTTTTGAAAGCTATAGAAAGATAAAAGGTAGTTTTTCTTTAATTATTTTTATCTTTTATTTATTTATAGCTGCTAATACTTATGGTAAGTTGACTAAGCGATTAATTGAAGAAGAAGCAACAGTTAGTCTTCGGTTTACAGATAATGAAGAGGAAGTAGGGAAGCTTATAGGGAAAACAAATGATGTGATCTTTTTATCAACTGATAAAGGAGTTAAGATAATTCCGATTACTTCTAATGTTAAAGAAATAAGACTTAAGTAGTTTTATAATGATATATAGAAAAGGCTCACTTAATAGTGAGCCTTTTCTATATTATTTGATTGTCTTTTTATTTTCTTCAATAAGCTTTAATTCTTCAGCCTCCATTGGATTAGAAGGTTCAGACGGAACAACTTCTTTTCTGTCAATTAAGTTTCCTTCCAAATCATATTTAGCACCATCGTCTTCTGTAGGCATTACAAACCTGTTCTTTTTAGATTTGTAAAAAGGAATGAAGTAAGAAATAGAATAATTAAAACCAACTCCGATTGCTCCACTATGTTTTTTGTTAAACCCAGGAATATATAGGTTTTCAAAATCTTCTGGTTGTTTTTGTGCTATTAAACCATTCAATCTTAAAGAGAACCCCATAAAAACATTATTAAAGACTCTTGTTTTAATACCAGCAACAAACTCTACCCAATGCGCAGAAAGTCCACTTTCTTTTCTGTTTATATCAACGCGTTGCGTTGGAAAATAAGGGTCTGTTGTATAGGGTTTATACCAATCTAATGTTTGAGAAAAAGAGGCAATACCATATCTAAAACCAACATACATCAAATCCTCTCTATCCATCCAGTTGATATTCAGGTTGTAGTTTGCTCCTAATCTAAGATAGTTACCATTTGTTGTAAAACCGAAGTTGTTTTCATTTCTATCCATCTTATCGTGACCAATCTCTGCAGCAGCATACCAGTTTTTAGTTAAACGGTAATCTCCTGTTATTTCAAATCCTGAATAAGTCTTGTCGTATAATGACCTTGTAGTTCTGAATAAGTCAACTCCTACACGTAAACCATATCGTTGTGGATAGAAGTGAATCTCCTTGTCAATAGAATCTCTTTGAGCTCCAAAGTCTTTCTTTGATGTTTCTTGAGCAACAGCAGAAAAAGCAAAAAGGAATAAACTACAACTAATAAAATATTTTAAAGTGCGCTTCATCTTCGTCTACTATTTCGTTTGTTTCAGTTATATATTGTTTAATCCAATTTCCAGTTGTGCTTGCTGCATCACCATTTAATTGCGGAGAAGTTCCATCTTGACTTAATGAAAATGTAGAAACATATCCACACGCTTTATTAAAATACTTTGTAGTTATTTTATACTTAAAAGTAAGCGTGTCGTATAAAGTTACAGATTCGTTATCAATTCTTTGAGTAGACTTTAGTATCCACGCAGTTTCAGCTTGATCTAAACGCAATGGTAATGATAGTTTATTTCCTGTGCTAAAAATCACATCATCTTCACGACCAGCTACAAAAGCTTCAACCCTTTCATTTCTTGGAATGTCTTGGTCGTCATAGTTATAGAACTCTACGCGGAAGCTTGGAGTTGTAGGTTCTGTCTCTGCACAGATATCATCTTTTTCACAAGCTACAAAAGCTATGCTACCAATGCATAATAGTACACCTGCTAATATTAATTTTTTCATATAGAATCTTTACACTGTCTTATATAAGTTGTCAAAAATACTAAAACTAATTCATAAGTCTCTAATAAAATAGTGGTATAGTTTGGTGTAGAAAACCTCAAAATTTATAACATAAAATTAAGTTAAACAAGCTTATTAGTATTTAATCATTCTAAATTAAGGGGTATTGAGTGATTGTTTTACTGATTATGCGTGAAAAAAGTGTTTTTGACCTTACCTTTAAGGGGCTAAAAAATAAATAAAATAATAATGTTAGAATCTATTTCCTCAGGATTGATACTGCTTGCAGCTACTCCTGTTGTACTCTTGATTGTTTTGCTTGGCTTCTTAAAAATGCCAGGAGAGAAAAGTGCTTTTATCACGTTGGTTGTCACAATTTTAATCGCCATTTTTGGTTTTGAATTATCAGTAAACGACACAGCATTGTCTGTTCTTTACGGAGTAATTAAAGCAGTTTTTCCGATACTTATCATCATTTTAATGGCTATTTATAGCTACAATGTTCAAGTACAAACAGAGAAAATAGAAGTAATAAAACAGCAGTTTTCTGCGATTTCTGAAGACAAAGCGATTCAAGTTTTGCTTTTAACATGGGGATTTGGGGGATTATTAGAAGGTATGGCAGGTTTTGGAACTGCTGTAGCTATTCCAGCAGCTATCTTAATTAGCTTAGGATTCAAACCAATGTTTTCTGCCGTTGTAAGTTTAGTAGCAAATAGTGTTCCTACAGCTTTTGGTGCAGTTGGTATTCCTGTTATTGTATTGGCGAGAGAGGTTGATATGGCAGACCAAATTACTACGATTAGTGCAAATGTAGTTTGGCAATTGGCTATTTTAATGTTCTTGATCCCATTTGTAATCTTAACATTAACGAGTAAATCAGTAAAGTCAATTCCAAGAAATATTATATTAGGTGGATTAACCGGAGCAGTAACTTTAGCTGTTCAATATTATGCAGCAGTATATATTGGTGCAGAAACTCCTGCAATTTTAGGGAGTATAGCGTCAATTTTTGTTATTATTGCATTCGGAAAAATTACAGCTAAAAAGAGTACTGAGAAAAAAGAGGTAATCAACTTCTCAGGAAAAGAAATATTCCAAGCGTGGAGTGTATATGGTCTTATCTTAATCTTAGTATTATTGACAAGTCCACTTTTCCCAATTACAGCTTGGTTGAAAGAAAATGTTACTATTTTCCAAACTGTCTTTAGCTTTGATATAGCAGGGGCGGCGAGAAAAGTAGGAATCTACTGGTTGACAGATACAGGTGTTTTAATCTTTGTGAGTTCAATAGTAGGTGGATTAATTCAAGGTAGTTCATTGTCTAAATTATTCAAGTTATTAGGTAAGACAACTTTGCAATTGAAAAAGACTGTAATTACAGTTAGCTGTTTAATCGCTTTATCTACATTGATGGATTTCTCAGGAATGATCTCTGTATTAGGGTTGGCGTTAGCAGCGGGTACAGGAGCGTTTTATCCTTTCTTCGCACCAGCAATTGGGGCATTAGGAACGTTCTTAACAGGTAGTGATACCTCTTCAAACATCTTATTTGGTAAGTTACAAGCAACTGTTGCCGATCAAATCGGGGCAGATAAAGGTTGGTTAGCAGCAGCTAATACAGCAGGTGCAACGGGTGGTAAGATTATTTCTCCACAAAGTATTGCAGTCGCTACAACAGCTTGTAATCAACAAGGTCAAGAAGGTGTTATTTTAAAAAGAGCAATTGTTTTCGCGTTAGTATATATTATTATCGCAGGAATCGTTGTTTATATTGGTAGTTAAAATATATAAAAACAAATATATGAGAGTTGGATTATTTATTCCTTGCTACGTGAATGCGGCATATCCGGAAGTAGGTGTAGCAAGTTATAAGCTATTAACACATTTTGGTGTAGAGGTTGATTATCCTGTAGATCAAACATGTTGTGGGCAGCCTATGGCTAATGCAGGTTTTGAAGATAAAGCATTACCATTGGCAAATCAATTTAATAAATTATTTGATCAATATGATTATATAGTTGCTCCTTCAGGAAGTTGCGTTGGGTTCGTAAAAGATTCTTACCCGCGTATTATGGAGAAAGAAGGATGTACAAGTAAGGTTAGCGGTAAAGTATATGATATGTGTGAGTTTTTACACGACATTTTAAAAGTTGAAGCACTTCCAGGTGTTTTCCCACATAAAGTGAGCTTACATAATAGTTGCCACGGTTTAAGAGAGCTTAAATTAGGGTCGGCAAGTGAGCTAAATATTAAACCTTACTCTAAAGTAAAAGATTTATTAAGATTAGTAAAAGGTGTTGAAGTTGTAGAACCAGAAAGAGTAGATGAGTGTTGTGGTTTTGGTGGAATGTTTTCTATCGAAGAGCCTGCTGTATCTATTAGAATGGGGAATGATAAGGTTTCTTGTCATACTGCAACTGGTGCTGAATATATTACAGGACCAGACAGTTCTTGTTTGATGCATATGGGGGGAATTGTAGACAAAAAAGGTCTGCCAATTAAAACCATTCACGTAGTAGAAATATTCGCAGCTGGATTATAAGATTATGGGTAGTACAAAACATTCACAGAATGCTGGCGTTTTTCAGCAGGATTCAGAAAAGGCTGCTTGGCATAATAATGCTTTGTGGTTTGTAAGAGAAAAAAGAGACCGTATGTCTAAGACAATTCCTGAATGGGAAGAACTTAGAGCTATGGGAGAAAAAATAAAGTTACATAGTGTTAGTAATTTAGATGTTTATTTGGAAGAGTTTTCAACTAACGCTGAAGCTAACGGAGTAATTGTACACTGGGCTAAAGATGCTGAAGAGCACAATGCTATTGTGCATTCAATTCTTGAAAAGCACAATGCTAAGAAAATGGTGAAAAGTAAGTCTATGCTTACTGAAGAGTGTGAGCTTAACCATTACTTAGAGGCTAAGGGAATTGATGTTGTTGAAAGTGACTTAGGAGAGCGTATTTTACAGTTAAATGGTACTGCGCCTTCACATATCGTACTTCCTGCTATTCACATGAAAAGAGAGGAAGTAGGGGAATTATTCAGTGAGAAATTAAACACTGAAAAAGGAAATAGTGATCCTACGTACTTAACTCGTGCTGCAAGAGCGTCATTGAGAAATGATTTCTTAACTGCTGATGTTGCAATGACTGGAGTTAACTTCGGTGTAGCTTCTACAGGAGAGGTTGTTGTATGTACTAATGAAGGGAATGCCGATATGGGTACTTCATTAGCTAAGGTGCACATCGCTTCTATGGGACTTGAAAAAGTTATCCCTAACAGAGAGTGTTTAGCGGTATTTACACGTTTATTAGCGCGTTCTGCTACAGGACAACCTACAACAACGTATACGTCTCATTTCCAAAAACCAATTGAGGGTGCAGAATTTCACATCATCATTGTAGATAATGGGCGTAGTGATATTCTTACAAATGAAGATCACATCAAATCATTAAACTGTATCCGTTGTGGTGCGTGTATGAACACGTGTCCGGTTTACAGACGTAGTGGTGGATATTCATATACTTACTTTATTCCTGGACCTATTGGTATTAACTTAGGAATGCTTAAAGATCCTGTGAAACACAGTGAAAACCTTTCTGCTTGTTCGCTTTGTTATTCTTGTAATAACGTATGTCCAGTGCGTATTGACTTGGCAGATCAAATTTATAAATGGCGTCAAGATTTAGATTCTTTAGGAAAAGCAAATGCTTCTAAGAAACTTATTTCTTCTGGTATGCAGTTTTTATTTACACATCCAGCGTTGTTTAGAACAAGTTTGAAATTCTCTTCATTAGCAAAATATGCGCCTCGTTCGTTGACTTTTGGATTGAAAGAATGGGAAGATGGTCGTTCGTTACCTCCTTTTGCAAAAGAGTCTTTTACAGAAATGTGGAAGAAAGGTAAGGTTCAAAAAAAATAGTAGAGTTATGAGTAGCAAAAATTACATATTAGAAAAGATAACAAGAAACATACAGAAAAGACATGATAGACCGGTTGTGAAATTGGATGCTATCACTTTTGATAACTTGTTGACACAGTTTGTGGAGATTTCTCAAGCTGTTGGTGGACACGCTGTAGTTTTAGAAGAAGGACAAGATATCAATGCTGTTATTCGTGACTTATATCCGGATGCAAAGGAGATTTCTTCTGCTTTAAAGGATATTACATTGAGTACTTTAGATCCTAATTCGGTTGCAGAAGTGGCTGATTTAAAGGATGTAGACTTAGCAATAATCGAAGGAGAGTTGGGTGTAGCTGAGAATGGTTGTATCTGGATTCCTCAAGAGATTAAGCACAAAGCATTGTATTTTATCACACAATACTTAGTTATCGTTTTAGATAAGAATAAGATTGTCAATAATATGCACGAGGCTTATGCTAAGATTGGAACAAATGATAAAGGGTTTGGAGTGTTTATTTCAGGACCTTCTAAAACAGCTGATATTGAACAAGCTTTAGTAGTGGGAGCCCACGGACCTAAAGGATTAACAGTTATTTTAAAATAATTAAGAAAAGTTTAATATTGCTTAGAATATAAAGAAAAAGAGACGTATAATTGCGTCTCTTTTTTTATACCTAAAAACCAAGCAATATGAGATACCTATCTATCTTATTTATTAGTGCATTATTATGCAGTTGTTCTACTGCTGTTAGAACAAAAGTGTCTGGAACGAACCACAATCCGTTGGCAGATTCTACCAAAGTTTACATCGTAGAGAATGTTCGCCAATTGCCAGAAGCGACAGAATTGGTGGGAACAGTCAAAATTGGCGATTCTGGATTTACAACTCGTTGTGATTATGAAACTGTGATAACAGATTTTGAGAATGCAGCGCGTAAAGTAGGGGCCAATATTATAATGGTAACAGAGGTGAAGACACCTACTTCAATGGGGAGTACTTGTTATAGAATACAAGGAAAAGCTTTTCGTAATTTGAATACAGAACACTTAAAAGATCTGCGTTTCAGTGATTCTAATGTGTATGCTAAGAAAATAGAAGGAGATCCAGATTATGCGATTGTTCACTTTTACAGACCAACAGGTGGTCCAGGTCATTTGTTAGGATACAAAGTAAAAGATGAAAAAAGTCAAAATATTGGAAGAATGCGTACAGGTGAAACTTTTAGTTACAAAACAACAACGTACGGTGATAGAATATTTAAAGGTAGTTTAGAAACAACAGAAGAAGTAAAGCTTACTTTAGAAAAAGGTCACGAGTACTATGTTAAGTGTAGTGTAGGTTTTGGAATTATGTTAGGACGCCCTATTATCAAGCAGATGCGTGTTGATATTGGTAAAGAAGAATTTAAAATCTTGTATCAAAAACAGAAAAGTAAATAGCGAATTAAACGCAATAAAAAAGCCCTTGTATTTAATACAGGGGCTTTCTTTTAGAATATTATTTTAATTCAAGTAATACTACGTTTTCAACGTGGTGTGTCTGTGGGAACATATCCACCGGTCTTACTTTAATTACTTTGTATTTTTCATCCATTAAAGCTAAGTCACGTGCTTGTGTTGCAGAGTTACAACTTACGTAAACTACGCGTTTAGGAGCAATCTTTAAGATCATTTCTACTACATCTTTGTGCATTCCATCACGAGGAGGGTCAGTGATAATTACATCAGGATGCCCGTGTGTACCGATAAACTCATCGTTAAATACATTCTTCATATCTCCTACAAAGAAATCACAGTTTGTAATATTATTGCGCTCAGCGTTTAATTTAGCATCCTCAATAGCTTCAGGAACTGCCTCAACACCGATTACTTTTTTAGCTGCTTTAGAAACGAACTGAGCAATAGTTCCTGTACCTGTATAAAGGTCATATACTAACTCATTTCCTGTTAACCCAGCGTAATCTCTTGTAATTTTGTATAATTCGTAAGCTTGAGCAGAGTTTGTTTGGTAGAACGATTTAGCATTGATACTAAATTTAAGTCCTTCCATCTCTTCTAAGATATAATCACGTCCTTTGTATAATATTACATCTTGATCGTAGATTGTATCGTTTGCTTTTCCGTTTACAACATATTGTAATGAAGTAATCATTGGGAAACGCTCAGCTAAGAAGTTAAGTAATAACTCTCTCTTTTCTTGATCTTCGTGGAAGAATTGGATTAATACCATTACTTCTCCAGTAGATGCAGTACGAATCATTAATGTACGCAATAAACCTTCTTGTTCACGAGGATTAAAGAATGAAAGCCCATTCTCATTAGCAAATCTTCTGATTTCGTTACGAATTTCGTTAGAAGGGTCTTCTTGTAAATGACATTTCTTGATATCTAAGATTTTATCCCACATTTTAGGGATATGGAATCCAAGAGCATTTTCTTTACCCATTTCTTCTCCACTTGCTACTTCTTCTGGTGTTAACCAACGAGCATTAGAGAAAGAGAACTCCATTTTATTTCTGTAAAATAAAGTTTCTTCAGAACCTAAAATAGGCTCGAATTCAGGTAATTCAATTTTACCAATACGCTTCAAGTTGTTAAAAACCTCTTGGTTTTTGTAAAACAACTGTTGGCTGTATTTCATATTTTGCCATTTACATCCACCACAAGCTCCGAAGTGCTCACAAACGGCGTCAATTCTGTGTTCAGAAAATTTATGGATCTTGATAGCACGACCTTCATAATACGCTTTGCGTTTTTTTACAGTCTGCACATCTACCACATCTCCCGGAACTACGTTAGGAATAAATATTACTTTCCCATCTGGAGCTTTAGCTACCGAAACGCCTTTTGCACCTGCATCAAGGACTTCTACGTTTTCGAATACGATTCTTTCTGTTCTTTTTCTTGTCATGCCGCAAAAATAAACTTAATTTCAATTTGAAAATCATTTTTATTTGAATTTTGCTAATTAGGAAACATTCTAAAGAAGGAGAAGGTTTGTTGGCTCATTTATGTTTCAAATAGCAGGAATTAAAAAGTAGTTTAATTCTTTTAAGGCGCTGTATCAATTAGAATATATACTATTTTAGTACTTCGTAAAAAAACACACCACTATGTCTTTAAAAAAGATTGTATTAGCCTTTTTTGTACTCTTTGGTACTATGTCTTCTGCTCAAACAATTCGCTTGCCTTATACGGACGAATCGGGTTGGATGTTGGTTAATTTGACCGTAAATGATAAAGAGATGACTTTTCTGTTTGACACCGGTTGGGATGGTTTATCTATTCGCGGTAGTTTGTTAGATGGATATAAAAAAGCGGGGAGTATTGCTGCTGTTGATGCGAATAACGTATTACAAGATGTGGCTAAAATGCGTGTGGATAGTTTAAAGGTTGGCAATTATGTTTTTCACAATTTACCTTTTACTGATTTAGAACAATTTCCAATGGTGAAAGACCCCATTTTTGATTGTTATAAGATTGATGGTATTTTGGGAAATGTGATTTATAAAGATAAGGTATTGGAAATAGACCCCATCAAGAAAGAAATTATCTTGGAGGACTTTTCAAGGGCTTTAGAGTTGCGTATATTGAGTGATGACTTTATTCACGTAGCAAGTTTAAACGATCAAAATCCTACGCGTATAGTTATCCCTATGGCTGTCGGAGGTATGTACCGTCCTTTTTTAGTGGATACGGGAGATAATGGATATTTATCCGTATCACGAGATAGGGATATGGTGAAATACATTGAAACGTTAGCTGTCAAAAGTTTTCTAAGCTATGGAAGTGTAGGTGCATTTGGGTTGAATAAGGGCTTAGCAAAGACACAGATTAGTGTAAATGGTAGGATCCAGCTTGCTGATCGTATACTTAACGAACAGGAATTAGCTTTTAGCCCTTCAGAAGGTATATATCAAATAGGAGTGGAGTTCATAAAACAGTTTCATATGATTTATATGGCCGATTTACAACTATTATTTTTAAAACAAGTTAGAAGATACGAGGGAGAATCTAATTTGAATAAGTTTGGTTACGGAATTGCTTATCAAGAAGGGAAGTATATTATAGCGGCTATCAGTGAGAATGAAAAGGTATTGAAGATTGGTGATGAAGTTATAACAATTGATGGTGTAGCAATAAGTGAGATATGTGGTTATAGAAAGTATTTTCAGATAGCAAAAGATACTCCTAAGTTAGGACTGAAAAGAGGGAAAAAAGAATTTGAATATTGATATAAAATAATGTAAAACTATTTAAAGCTCAGAATTGATTAATATGATTAATTCTGGGCTTTTTTTATATTTTACAGCAATACAGATATTGGCTAAATATTAAAGGAGTCTTCTTTTAAACATCCTTCGGAAAAAGTCGTGCATTGTTCGGAAAACGAGCCTCTTTTACGAAGGACTCCCGAACAAGTCTCGAATCGTTTCCGAACAAGGTGCGTTTGAAATAGCGATATATTTTATGTGAAGTAGTACAGAAAGCATTATCAATATACAATAGAATGGCTTTCTATATAAAGAAAGTTATTTTCAATTGAAAAAGAAATAGACTGATTCTCTTCAATTAATAACATAACAAATATAAACAAAAAAAGCGACTAATAATAGTCGCTTTTGTAGTGGGGAGAGCAGGATTCGAACCTGCGAAGGTTTCCCAACGGATTTACAGTCCGTCCTCGTTGGCCGCTTGAGTATCTCCCCTCCGGTA